>CAKULY010000011.1 GCA_934667505.1 uncultured Treponema sp.
TGTTTCTCACTTCGTTGCGAAACAACTTAAAAAGTCAATCCTAAAACTGAAGTTTTAATCTTGACTTTTTATGGGAATCATATCAATGAAAAAAACAGTATTTTTGGTGTCACTTTTTTTGTTTTCTATATATAACATTTTTGCGCAAGCTCGTGCAGGAGCAAGGCTTGATTTGACGACAGGCTACGTTCATACAGAAAACGAGTTTGACATGAATGGTCAAAAAATCCATTTTCCTTTGAAAAAAGACAACTGGATTACAAGCGCAGATGTACGAATAAAAATCGACACTGATTCCAAAAGTATTGTAAAGGCATACATTGATACAGATTTAGCTTTAACAACAGTTCCTGAATCAGATTTTTCTGAACCAGGGATTTTAGGAACTTATTCCTTAAACAAGGCTTATTTAAAAGTTCGCCTTCCTTGGTTCTTTCAACAGGAATCTAGGCTGACCGCAGGAAAAATGCCCTTAAACTGGGGATTTGGAATGTACTACAACGCAGGAGATTTGATTTTTGGCGCGGATCCAAACAATTCTCCAGCACGAAACGACACTGTCCTAAACTTTACAACTGTAGAACCAAAAGAAGAATATAAAAGTATTATAGACAAAAACACCATTCTTTCCCTTCTTTCTGGTTCGAACGGTTCAAGTTCAGGAACAACGGCATTTAGTTCATCTTCTCTTTCAGATTTTAGAACATCAACAGATTGGATGGCAACTTATTACATGCCGTTTGGAACGCACAGTGCAGTTGAAGCGGTCAGCTTATTTCCTTTTGATACTGAATTAAACAGCAAATATGGAAGAATTGGAACAAGAGCTTTATTTTTTTCCGATTTTTCTGCAATTCAGCAACTTGAAACAGGCTATATTTCCACAACAGATTTTTCCACCCAAAAAGCATACGTTGCATTTGACGGCTACGCTTGGCTAGACTACAACCTTTGCTCTTCTATATCATGGGATTGTGCAGAAGGATTTTTAGAAAAAGAGTTTAATATTTCGTTTTCTTTGACAAAAATTTTTAATATTCAAACGGATGTTGCAAATCATTCACTGCAGCTAAAAACGGAATCTTTAATAACTCCATTTGACAATCGCTTTCAAATTTTCGGTTTTATCTCATACGAAATTACAGATACAACATCTTTGGCGGCAACATATCTTTACTACGGGGCAAACAAAGCAAAAACCGAAGACAACAAACATACGGCTGCTCTTTCTTTTTCATGGGAACCAACTGCAAGGCTAGAATTTTCTATTCAAGCTCTTTTGAATTGTTCAGAACCTAAAAATCTTGCTGCAGTTTTAACTTCTTTTAGTTACAGATATTAAATTAAAAGTCGAAAGTCGATTTTTTATAACTGTGAAAAAAAACGCTTTAATCAAAGTTTCAATTTGAATGGAAATACGTCTGGTCAAGGTACGCTTACGCTCAAGACCTTGACTCAGCCGTTTTTAGAGTTTTGATAAACCCTAAATGAAAAAAAATCCGATGATTGTTTGTAAAAACATTCAACCATCGGATTTATTTTTTATAGTTCAAAAGAAATTGCTTTTCAAAACTATCGTTTCAAACTCAAAACTGTTTCAAGTAAAGTATCTGCAGTTTGGATTGTTTTTGCGTTAGATTGGAAACCGCGCTGAGTTACAATCATGTCTGTCATCTGCTCAGAAAGGTCAACGTTAGACATTTCAAGAGCGCCTGCTAGCAAGCTGCCCTTTCCTGCAACTCCAGATTCTCCAATTCTTGCCTGCCCAGAGTTGTTTGTTTCAACATAAGTTGAATCGCCTGCTTTTTCAAGACCTCTGTTGTTTGCAAAAGTCGCAAGAGCAATCTGACCTATTACACGGTTTGTGCCATTGTCGTAAACACCTGTAATTGTTCCGCTTGAATCAATCTTAAAGTTAGATAAATAACCAAGTGTATAACCGTCTTGACTAATACCTTTTGTTGAACTTTTTGAAGCTGATTGAGTTATTGTGTCTTTCATACTTCCAATTGTTCCAAGATTGATATTGAAAGTGTGGCGGGCAGGATTTCCGTTTTCATCAGTTTCTGCTTCTGGAACTGTGTAAGAAGCTGCAAGCACAATTTCACCTTCCGCATTAGAAACGTTTCCAGAAGAATCTGTTACAGAACGCAAAGTTCCAAAGTTGTCAAACTCGATGATAAAAGTATTTTGAACACCGTCTGTAGTTCCGAAGCCTACCCTGGTTTGTGTAAAGTCTGCATTGTTAGCATCAACGTTTACTGTCGCTTCCCATGTATTTGGATTACCAACAACCCTTCTTAAAGACATATTCAAAAGATGTTTATTTCCAAAACTGTCGTAAATTTCCTGTTCAATTGACCAAGTTCCTGCCGCAATGTCATTAGCACTTGCACCTTCTAAAATTTCAGGAGTATTTTTGTTCAAGTTGCAAGCAAAATGAACGTTTTCAGTCGCCTTTGCAGGATCTTTTGAGCCAACAGGAATCACAAGATCGGTAGGAGTTGCAGCAGTCTGAACAACTTGTTCTCCATTGAGTTCACGGGCCATCCAACCTTGAACACGCATTCCGTTAGCAGGATTTACAAGAGTTCCATCGCGGTCAAGACCAAAAACACCGTTTCTTGTATAAAAACTTTCATCGCCATTTTTCAAAATAAAAAATCCATCACCTTGAATAGCAACGTCTGTAGAAACGCCTGTTGTTTGCAAGTTTCCCTGTGTGAAAACCTGTTCAACTGTTGCAATAGTCATGCCAAGACCAATATCTTTTGGATTTACACCGCCAAGTTCTTCTGTAGGCTTTGCAGCGCCGGCAAGTTGCTGGCTTATCATGTCTTGAAAATTAACACGTCCACGTTTGAAGCCTGTTGTATTAACGTTAGAAATGTTGTTTCCTATTACATCCATTCGTGTCTGGTGATTCTGAAGCCCAGAAACTCCAGAATAAAGTGATCTCATCATATATATACCCCGCTATTAATTCCTAAATACAAACTGACGATTTAATTTCCGTATACAGCTTTTATTTTCGCCATATCGTAATAAGTTCCATTTACAAGAACCTGAGGAGCTTCTCCCATTGTTGTCGCTTCCACAGTTCCTTTGGCAATTGTATCACCTATATCGATTTCAACAGTTCTTCCCAAAGTTGTTGCTGCCTGGCTAGAATTAATCATCGCTGACATTTTTGTAAACGATTCATTAAGATTAGTCATCTGCTCAAGCGAGCTAAACTGAGCCATTTGAGAAATAAACTGAGTGTCTTCCATTGGACTTGTCGGATCCTGATTGGAAAGCTGAGTAATCAAAAGTTTCAGAAAATCATCCTTGCCCAGCTGCTGACTAGTCTTACGCCCATTTAAAGCATTCGCTTTGTTGAAATTATTCACTTCATTTTCAACTGCAAATTTTTCGCTAGAAGACATGGTTGTATTCAAGTTATTCAAATCCATCATTCACCTCACAATCGTAAAAAGAGTTAAATCTTTATGCGACAATATTCACAGAATTCTTTGTGTAAAGCGAAAGAACCTCGCTCTCGTATTCTTCGCTTCCAGAATCAGAAAAAATCCCATATTCTCTATTTGATGCAAACAAAGCGGAAGGATCTTCTCTTTTTTCTGAAAACTGTCCAGATTCAGCATTCTGACCGGCAAAAGCAAGCTCAAGTCCAGCGGAATCAAATCCACTGTTGAGAAATGCCTGTTTCAAGCTGTCAGTGCTATCTCTAAACGCATTGAAAGCTTCTTGCGAAGCAACAACAATTCGTCCTGTAATATTTTTATCGGAAATTTGAAGATCAATCTTAACATTTCCTAAAGATTCTGGATGCAAAATTAATTTTATGGAACCTTCGTTTTTATCTTTTAAAATTATTTGCCCAGCTTTTACAATGTCTCCTGCACTATGCTGAATTTGATTTGAAAGCATAGCCTGAAAATCAGAGCCATTAGCACTTGCAGACTGAGAATTGAGAGAAAGAATATTTTGCTGGGCATTGGAATTAAGTTCCATTACAACTTCTGATTCATGAACTTCTACAGTTTTTAAAGATTTCTCTTCAACAACAGGCTTTTTTTCAGCAGCTTCAGTTCTGTAGTCAGAAACAGTAATCTTTCCCTGATTTTCAGCTTTAGAAACCTTTGTTTTTTCATTTTTGCTGTTATTAGACTTTATGTTTTTATTATCAACTTCTGCAATATTTTCTTCATGTGGCAAAGTCTGTAAAAAATCCGGCTCAACGCTACTTTGCTCAATATCCAGTTCAGAAATAGAAAGTTCCTGACTATTTTCCGCGTTTTTTTCAACATTTTTCAACGAAACACCAACACTGCTGCTATTTTGAGAATCTTCAAGCTGGCTTTTATTTTGAATATTTTGCTGTTCTAAAAGAATTGCAGAATGAATTGGCATTTTTTCGGAAAGCTCGTTGCTTTGAGATTCCGCTTTTGCATCAAGCTTATTTTGTTTTCTTTCGTTGCTAGCTATTTTTTTTGAATTCTTCTTTCTAGAAATTTCAGAATCCGCATGATTTTTAGGAATAGATTCTTTTTGTTCTTGAGCAACTACTTTTTCTTCAAAATCTTTTTGCTGAATACCAGCGCAATCTTCTGCTTTTTGCTCAACAGCGTCGCCTGAAGACGGTTCTTTTTCTTCTTCTGCAGCTTTTGCTTTTGAAATAAGCTCGCTAAAAGATTTTTTTGGTTCTTCTATTTTTGTATTCGATTCAGACGTTTGTGGAATCTGCAACAAAAAATCATTTGAAGAATTTATGCTAACTGCCTGCATGAACATTCCTCCAACTTGCAAACTGTAAGTCAAAAAAGAACGAATTGCGACAGTTTTTTTAGAACTTCTCTACTTCAAAGAATCAGGCTTACTTAGCATCTTTCTTTGTATTTCAGCCGCTCTTTGCGCAGGCATTTTAGAAAGCCAGTACGAACCCATTGAAGCAGATTCATTTTTAGCTGCAATTTCTTCTACCTTGCGCAAGACGTCGATAATAGTCTGATCGTCCATTGCAAGAAGAATGTTTACAGCAGAATCCGGTTGCATTCCATTCAGATTTGTCGCAATCTGTTCGATGTTTACATTTTTATCATCGTACTGTTTTACCATTTGGTTAAATGTTTTTTCTCTATCTTCTTGAGATTTTTCACGATTTGCAAGCTCATTGGCAATCTGTTCATTCAATTTTTCTTTTTTTTCGATTTCAGCCTCGCGAGTGTTTAATTCTTCTCTTTGAATTTCAATGGATTCTAACTGCTTATTTATTCTGTCTTGGTCTAAATCTGCAACAACAGGCTTTGAAGAGGTTGCTGTAACTGAAGTCTGCGCCTCTTTTCCCATCAATTTATAGAGAGGAGAAAAAAATGAACCTAAACGAATTACGCCTAAATAATTAAACCAAAGCAATCCTCCTAAGGCCATAATTATAATCAGCATAATAAGAACAATAGATTTTCCTACAGATTTCACAGCGAACCTCGTATAATTAATCGATAAGACCTGCAATTGCAGTTCCAAAAGTTATATCGTTTTCAAGAGAAACTATTTCCCAGTACAAACCGCGTTCAATGGTAAGAGAGCGCTCCAAATAAGCACAAACCCTTTTGTAAATCATGTGAGTTTTGTAGAAAGTCGAGCCATTGCACAAAATACAAACAGGTTTTGAAGCATTTCCGCCTTCTCCGCACTGAATTACATCTGCCACAAGAATTGCAGCGGCATAGCGAGCAGAACGCTCCACAACGGCATCTAAAAGCTGGTACAAGCGATTCATATCCTCTTCACCAGCGTTCGCATCCTTGCAAAGTTCTGCAAGCGTACATTCAGAATAAGGAGCGGCCAAAAAGTCCGAAATTTCAATTGTTGTAAGTTCGTTCAATAAAAGGAGCTTGCTTGCCAAAGATTCAGAAAAAAGCCCTTCTTGCGCGGCACCTTTTAACATAAAAAGAGTTTGCGGTCCTAAATAAGCGCCTGAACACAACTTTTCCATGTAAAATTCACCAGGCTTTTGAGTAGTTTTATCAAATTCTATATCAAAATCGCTTCTGTTTACGCAACGGATTTTTCCAGCTTCGCAAACAACAATCTGTTTTTTAAAGCCTTTTCTAAAAGGAAGTTCTGGCTGAATATAAGCGGCATTCATTCCTGTTCCAAGAATCAAGCCAATATACGAAGAATAAAGTCTTCCTTGCTTAGCGGCGGCAGCACCAGCTAAAAGGGCTGCAACAGTGTCATTTAGCATAGTAACTTTTTTTGGACGATTCCAACCGTGCTCTTCCAATGCGTCTTTTAAACATTCGCCAACTTTGCAGCCTACAACTTCAGGTGCTTTTACTTCCTTTGAAAAACCTAATAAAATTCCGTCGCCATTATCGGTAATTTGCATTGGATAAGAAAAACAAAATCCTATAGAATCAGCCTTATTCTTAAGATGCTCAAGATTTTTTGCGAAGCAGTCAAAAAATTCTTTTTTAGAAAGCTCTTTTTCAACGCCGGGCATCTTTGTTTTTTCCATATCAGAAATAGAAGGCACGCCATTTATATCGAACGAAACAAGGCAAGAGCGAAAATTCGTTCCGCCTGCGTCAATTACAATTACAGACTTTTCAGAAACTTTTTTTGAAGGCGGCAAGCACCAGGTAGGAATCATGTCTTCATCAGATTTTTCTTGACGCAATCCACGATTCATGTCATCAAGGATTGATTCTGCAACAGTATTAACGTCTACGTGACGCACAAAATTGTGTTTAGAAAGAAAAGCGCTTACCGCATTGTTCATAAAAAACCTCTGAAAATTAAATTGTAAAGCTTGAAATTTTAATTTTGCCGAAATTCATCTTTCGCCCAATTAAATTAAAACATCATTATATCAATTTTATCAAATATTGCGTAAAAATCAATAGCATGATAGATTAAATAGCTTATGGCAATTGATTTGGAAACATTAAAAAAGGAATTAAATCCGCAGCAATTTAAAGCAGTTGCTTCAGTCGATGGAGCAATTTTAATAATAGCAGGAGCTGGAAGCGGAAAAACCCGCGTAATAACATACAGAATTGCGCACATGCTAGACATTGGCATTCCGCAAAGCCAAATTCTTGCCCTAACCTTTACGAACAAAGCCGCAAAAGAAATGGCAGACCGCGTAAAAGAACTTACGCAAAAAAAACTGCAACTGCTTACGGTTTCTACGTTCCATGCATTTGGAGTAAAAGTCCTTCGTCAAGACATAGACAAACTCGGCTACCGCGAAAACTTTTCAATCTACGACGAAACGGACAGAATTTCCCTGATAAAAGAATGCGGACGGGAATTAAATTTCTCTCCAGACGCATTGGACACCTACAAAATAAGCACGCTCTTTTCGAACATAAAAACTGGCAGAAAAAACTGGGAAACCGCAAACGACATGTACCGCCAGCTTTACGAAAGCTACCAGGAAGGACTAAAGCTCTACAATTCCGTAGATTTTGATGATTTGATTGTTTTGCCAATAAAACTTTTTAAGGAACATCCAGAAGTCCTTGCCCGCTACAAAGAACGATTCAAATACATAATGGTAGACGAATTTCAAGACACAAGCCATCAGCAGTACGAATTAATGCGTCTTTTAGCAGACAAAAACGTTGCAGTCGTTGGCGACGACGACCAGTCAATCTACAGCTGGCGCGGCGCAGACTACCAGAACATAATCAATTTTGAAAAAGATTTTGATGTAACAGAAATCCGGCTTGAACAAAACTACCGCTCAACAGGAACAATTCTGGAAGCGGCAAACGGCGTTATTAGCCACAACACAAACAGAAAAGACAAAAAACTTTGGAGCGGAAAAGGTGCTGGAAAACCGATTGAAATTTTCATGCCAGAAAACGAAACTGCAGAAGCCGACTTTATTGCCGAAAGCATTCAAGGAATTGCAATGGAAGACAAGCGAAAATACGATGATTTCGGCGTTCTTATTCGCTCGAATTCTCAAAGCCGCTTTATTGAAGAAGCCTTTTTGCAATCAAACATTCCATACACAATGAGCGGCGGAACCAGCTTTTTTGAACGCAAAGAAATAAAAGACGTTATAAGCTACTTGCGGACAATTTCAAATCACGATGACGACATAAACCTTCTAAGAATAATAAACGTTCCACGCAGAGGAATTGGCAGAGCGGCGATTCAACTTATAAATGACGAAGCAAATGCTTTAGAAACAACTCTTTGGAACGCGATTCAGTCACTTTTAAAAAGAGAAGACAGCCCCGCTAGCGAAAACCTAAAGGAAGAATTAGAAAATTTTTCAAACACGATTGAAACATACAGAACAAAACTTTTAAGCGGACACGGACTTGCAAAAAAAGTAAGAGAAATGCTGGAAGGAATCGATTACAAATCCTATTTAGTTTCAGAATATTCAAAAAGCGAAAAAGCCGTAAGATTCAAACTAAAAAATATTGAACTTTTTTTAGACATGATGGAACGCTGGGAAATAGATCCGGACAATCCTAACCCAAACTTGTTCAACTATTTAAACAGAATAACGCTAATGAGCCGCGACAACGGCGACGACGAAAACGGCAAAGGAAAAGTAAACTTAATGACAATCCACGCTTCAAAAGGCTTGGAATTTCCTGTAGTTTTTATTGCCGGAGCAGAAGAAGGACTAATTCCACACGCACGTTCAGTTGAAGAAAATGACGGCAACGTCGAAGAAGAGCGCAGGCTTTTTTATGTCGCAATCACGCGGGCACGAGAAAAACTTTTAATCTCATCATGCCTAAAGCGAAGAAAGCAAATGTCTTGTGTAGAATGTGAACCAAGCCGATTCCTTGACGAAATTCCAGAAAACCTTGTTGAATACCACGAGCCAATGAAAACCGTTACCCAGGAAACAGGCCACGACATTTTAAGCGAAATGCTAAAAAAGTTCAGTTTTCCGCAGAATTAATGCCAACAACTAAAAAGCTCAATAGTTATTGACATCAAAAACTGTTAAACTTTTACTTTATACGCAGTTTACACGCGGAATTTCAATTTTTTTCCAGTGCCTTTGTACATTTCTTTGCGCAATTCATCTATTGTTTTGTCTGCAATGTATGAATCAAAAGTTGTCATGCGGTCAATTACGCCGTTTGGTGTAATTTCAATAATCCTGTTTGCTACGGACTGAATAAATTCGTGGTCATGGCTTGTAAACAAAACCACACCAGGAAAACTTATTAAAGCTTCGTTCAGCGACTGAATCGCTTCCAAATCCAAGTGATTTGTTGGATCGTCCATAATTAAAACGTTTGCGCCGCTAAGCATAAGCTTGCTCAGCATACAACGAACTTTTTCGCCACCGCTAAGAACCTTTACTTTTTTTAAAGACTCATCGCCGCTAAAAAGCATTCTTCCCAAAAAACCACGAACGTAGGCATCGTCTTGTTCTTTAGAATACTGCTTAAGCCATTCTGTGATGTTCAAGTCGTTTGCAAAATAAGAACTGTTATCTCGCGGCAAATACGTGTGGCTTGTTGTCTGCCCCCAAAAGAATTCTCCGCTTTCAGGCTTTTTTACACCATTAATTATGTCAAAAAGCGCAGAAATTGAGTTGTGCTCCATTCCTACAAAAGCAATTTTGTCTGTACGATTCACTTTCAAGTTAAAATTGTTTAAAAGTTTTACGCCATCTTCATCTTTATAGTTTAAATCTTTTACATCTAGAACATTGTTGCCAATTTCGCGGTCGGCTTTAAAGTTTACATAAGGAAACTTTCTTGTAGAGACAGGAAGTTCTTCCACAGACTGAGCAAGTTTGTCGTAAATCTTTTTGCGGCTTGTGGCTTGCTTTGATTTTGCAGCATTTGAACTAAAGCGCAGAATAAATTCTTTTAAATCCTTCATTTTATCTTCAGCTTTTTTCTGCTGCTCTTTTGCCTGCCTTTGCATAATTTGCGTCATTTGATACCAGAAATCGTAATTTCCTGCAAATTGAGTTATTTTTCCGTAGTCAATGTCGCAAATATATGTGCAAACCGTATTCAAAAAGTGACGGTCGTGGCTTACAACAATAACTGTGTTTTCAAATTCCAAAAGAAAATTTTCAAGCCAAGAAATTGATTCTATATCAAGACCGTTCGTAGGTTCGTCCAAAAGAAGAATGTCTGGATTTCCGAAAATCGCTTGCGCAAGCAAAACGCGAACTTTTTGACTTTCATCAAGGTCGCCCATAAGTCGGTCGTGAAATTCTTCTTCAAGACCAAGACCTGAAAGCATCTGTTCAATCTGATTTTCCGCTTCGTAACCGCCAAGCTCTCCAAATTCAGCTTCAAGTTCGGCAGCCTTTGTTCCATCTTCTTCTGTAAAATCTGGCTTTGCATAGATTTCGTCGCGCGCTTTGCCAATTTCGTAAAGCTTTGGATACCCCATCATAACGGTGTCTTTTACAGAGTATTTATCGTAGGCAAAGTGATCCTGCTTTAAAACAGCCATTCGCTCGCCAGTAGATATTGAAATAGTTCCTGAATCGTGTTCAAGTTCCCCTGAAAGAACTTTTAAAAAAGTCGATTTTCCAGCACCATTTGCACCTGTAATTCCGTAGCAGTTGCCATTTGTGAATTTTAAATTAACATCTTTAAAAAGAGGTTTTTCGCTAAAACGAACGCTAACATCGCTTACTGTAATCAATTTTTATCTCCCAAAAAAGGCTTTAATTCTTTCAAAAAGACCTTTCTTTTTAGGCTGTTTGTTTTGTTCCTCAGAATTATAAGGTCTTCTTTGAACTTTTTTATAGTCAACATTCTTTTTACCCTTATAGTTTTTATTATTTTTTTCGAATGATAAATGTTTTTTGTTGTAAGAATTTTTCTTTTCATTATTCTTAGAAGGCTTTTTTGAAGAAGAATACTTATCTTTATAAAACTTCATGCGCTCATCAAAAGACATACCTTCAATTTTGTCGTAATCATAGGACTTTTCAAACTGCTTATTTTTCGGTTTTGAAGTTTTATAAGATTTTTTTCCACCTTTTTTATTAGAAAAATCTCTGTCCTTCTTATAATCAGAACTAGAACGTTTTTTCTCTCTATAGCCGCCTCTTGAAAAATGGTCATCATCATGCCAATTTTCTGTCTTTATATAAACTCCAGCGGATTTATCTTCCTGCATAAGTTCAGGATAAGCGACTTTTGCAGGAATCTGCATTTCTATGTAGCGTTCAATTGCTGGCAAATTGTAAACATCCTGTTCAGAACAGAACGTATACGCCTTTCCTGACTTTCCAGCTCGAGCTGTGCGGCCAATTCTATGAACATAATTTTCAGCTTCGTTTGGAAGATCAAAATTTATTACCATTGCAAGGTCGTTTACATCAATTCCTCTAGCTGCAACATCTGTAGCTACAAGGATTTTTAAAGTTCCTTCCTTAAAATTAGTTAAAATCTTCAAACGCCTGTTTTGAGGTAAATCACCAATTATAAAATCAGCATTAAGACCGTTCAATTCAAGGCGTTTTGCAACAACCTCGCAAGAACGCTTTGTATTGCAGAAGATTATAACGCTTTCAGGATTTTCATTTTTTAAAATGCCAATCAAAAGCTTCATTTTATCGTCGCTAGAAACATGAAGAAGTTCCTGGTCGATTTCGCTGACAGTTATGTTCTCGCAAGCAATTTCAATTTCTTTTGGATTGCGAGTATATTCCCACGCAAGATTTTTTACATAAGAATTCAGTGTCGCGCTAAAAAGCATTGTCTGCCGATTTTCTGACTTAGGAATGAATTTTAAAATTTTCCGCAAATCAGGATAAAATCCCATGTCGAACATTCGATCTGCTTCATCACAAACAAGAAAAGCCACATCATCAAGAAAAATATGGCCGCCTTCTTGCAAATCTATAAGTCTTCCAGGAGTAGAAACGATTATATCGACGCCACGCTTTATAGCGGAGATTTGCTTTTCGTAGCCAACGCCACCGTAAAAACTATAGGCTTTTAAACCAGAAGAACCAACTAGAACTTTTGCCTCTTCTTCAACCTGAACAGCAAGTTCTCTTGTAGGAACTAAAATCAATGCTTTTTTGCCTTTATTTTCCTCTTTTGAAAGCATTTCCTGTATTATAGCAACAAGGTAAGCTGCAGTCTTTCCAGTTCCTGTTTGCGATTGAACATACAAATCCGAACCATCCTGCGAAGTCTTTAAAACTTGTTCCTGAACATCGGTACAAGTTGTATAACCGGCCGCTTCAATTCCACTAAGCAGCCGAGAGTCTAAATTAAAATCCTTAAAATCCATAAAAATACTATACAGTTTTTTTTGCAATGTTACAATCAGCCTTTAAGATAAAATGCGTCTGATAAAGGCAGCTTTCGCTCAAGACATTGCAATAAATTGAAAAAACAATGCATAAGAATTGGATTTGAACGCAATATTCATTTTCTTGCAACAATAACCATTGTTTTTGCATTTTGATTATAAGGTTCACCAGAAAATCCGCCAAAAATCTGAGCAGAAGAAAAACCGCATTCTTTTAAAAGAATATCTCTAAGCTCGGCAGCAGAATATAGGCGCTGAACAAATTCATGCTCAATTCGTTTACCGTCATTGCCAATCAAAATCCATTTTGAAAGCAAACCTTCCCAAGCGCCCCAAACTTTGAATTCCGTAAGAACAGTCATTCCAGCCCGTTCAAACCATTCGCCTTCTGTAAAGTATTTTACGGCTATTTCACGGCTTATGCATTCAAGTACAAAAGTCCCGCCTTTTTTTAAAGAGTTGAACACATTTTTTAAAATTTTTATATCTTCGCTAATTTTGTTACAATAACCAAAAGAATTATAGATATTTATCGCAGCATCAAACTTTTTTGCTGAAGAAAAACTTCTCATGTCCTTGTTTATAAAATTTATAAAAACACCTTCATCTTGTGCAGTTTCAGCTGCAGCATCTAAAAACGGCTGGGTAATATCTACTCCAGTAACATTTAGCCCTAAAAGCGCAAGTTCCACGCTAATTCTTCCAGGACCGCAGCAAACATCTAATACAGAACTTTCTTTTTTAAGATTTGCAAGATTTTGTATGCTTTTTGCTATTCCTGCCGCCTGAGCCCATTGCTGTTCGTCAAACATAACAGGCCCATAATTCAGCCAAAAATCTTCATTTTCAAACCACTGTGATTGGTTGCCTTCCATTAAAATCTCGCATTAATTAGTCAAGTTTTAAATGCAGCGGAAGTCCATCAACAATAAACGGCAGAACTTCCCCCTGCACCAACGGACGAATATAATCCAACGCTTCGCAAGAAAGCTGATTGTCATCCGTTATCCAACTTAAAGGAACTTTTTTTTCTACATTTGCAATTTCGTGCACATCATTTGCTTCATAAATGCAAGTATAAGGTTCATTAGAAATTCTTTGTATGCAAATTACTTTGCCTGTTTCATTTTTAATAGCCGCATTTACAGCTGCAACGCCAACATCAAATGCTTCCTGGACATCTGTCATGCTAGCAAAATGAGAAGAACACCTTTGCAAAGTTGAAATTTCTATAGAACGAGCTTTTATTCCAAGCTCTGATTTAATTCTGTTTTCAAGGTATTTTGCACTTCCACTCATCATCTTGTGGCCAAAAGCATCCAAAGCGGCAGTTGATTCTCCTAGCTCACAAACAAATCTGCCATCAGCAAGCTTTACGCCTTCGCTTAAGGCGACAACAACATATTTTTTCTTTGCCACAAGCTCTTTTATGCGCTCAAAAAAATGCTCTAAGTCAAATGGTTTTTCAGGAAGAAAAATCATATCTGCGCCTTCGCAGTCTTTTCCTCTAGCTAGAGCAGCGCTTGCTGTAAGCCAACCTGCATTTCTTCCCATTATTTCCACTATTGTCACAGCTTCAACATCGTAAACGCGACAGTCGCAAACGATTTCTTTTATTGCAGTTGCAATATACTTTGCTGCGCTTCCAAAACCTGGCGTATGGTCTGTCATAGCAAGGTCATTATCAATAGTTTTTGGAATTCCCATAAATTTAATGTCGCTTTTTACAATGGCTGCATAGTCGCTCAGTTTTTTTATAGTATCCATTGAATCGTTGCCGCCAATATAGAAAAAATATCCAATATTAAGAGCTTTTAATTTTGAAAATATTTTTTCGTAAATTTCTTTATCTTCTGAAATTTCAGGGAGCTTAAATCTACAAGAGCCAAGATACGAAGCAGGCGTTCTTTTTAATAATTCAATCTCTTCCTGACCAGAAACTTTTTCGAGCAAATCGACATACGAATCGCGCAAAAAACCTTTTATTCCATACTTCATTCCAAAGACTTTATCAATGCCATTTTTTTTAGCAGCACTTATAACACCTGCAAGACTTGAATTTATTACAGATGTAGGTCCACCTGACTGTCCAACAATAACATTTTTATTCACTATAAAACTCCAAAAGCCAATCTTCATTTTATTATATCAAAAAAAGCTATTATTCTCAATTAAATATCTTGATTGAATTTTGAACTTTTGAAAAAAATAAAAAAAAATGCTAGAATTAGGAGTTATGGAAAATAAAAATTCTTATCAAGCAGATTTATTTACAAATAGACTAAAAAAGAAATACAAAGAATTAAGAAAGTGGGCCCGCAAAAACAGAATTACCTGCTATCGCCTTTACGACAAAGACATACCCGAAATTCCTGTCTCTTTAGATATATATGAGTTTCTTCCAGAAGAAGTAACAAATCCTTTAGAATGTGCAAAGTTTTTAAGCACTCAAAATGAAAGAATTTCTAAAAACGACTTATCAATTGAAAAAGAAATATGCTCAAGGACTTATGGAGTTCTTTACCTTTACGAGCGTCCATATAAAAAAGAGCAAAAAGACGAAGATGAATGGTTAAACTTAATGGCAATAAGCGCTTCTTACGTGCTGAACATACCATTGAATCATATTGTAAAAAAAACTAGAAAAATGCAAAAAGGCTTAAGCCAATATGAAAAACTTGAAAACACGCTCGCAATAAAAGGAACTGTTCAAGAACAAGGGCAGCTATTTAAAGTGGACCTTTCAACATATCTTGATACAGGACTTTTTTTAGACCACAGACCACTTCGCCTGGAAATAAGGGAAAATGCAAAAAATAAAAGCATCCTAAACCTTTTTTGCTACACAGCAAGTTTTAGCGTATACGCAGCAAGCGGCAATGCTAAAAAAATCGACTCTGTGGACCTTTCAAACACATATTTGAGCTGGGCATCCGAAAACATGCAATTAAACGGATTCGATAATCAGAATAAATATTTTTTTATAAAGGCAGATGCAATTGAATGGCTAGAAAAAAAAGCTTTTGAACAAGATGAAAAATACGATATTATAATTCTTGATCCACCGACCTTTAGCAATTCAAAATCTTCTAAAAATATTTTAGACATAAATAAAGATTGGCAAAAACTAGTCGAATACGCCATAAAACTTTTAAACGAAGATGGAACTCTTTACTTCAGCACAAATTCAACAAGGCTTACATTTAATAAAGATTTACTTCAAAAAAATGTTTACTGCATAGATATAACAAAAAACACCATTCCCAAAGATTTTGAAAACTCAAAATGCCACAGATGCTGGAAACTAAAAAAAGGATAATAAAAAGGCTGCCCATCTGAAGACGCATCTTACAGACAGGCAGCCTTTTTTGTATCTCTACAAAATTACTTTGTTTCTTTGATACCGTAACGTTTGTTAAAACGATCAATACGACCAGCTGTATCAACAAGCTTTTGCTTACCAGTATAGAATGGATGGCAAGCAGAACAAATTTCAACATTGATATTTTCAACTGTTGAACGTGTTTCAATTACATTACCGCATACGCAAGTAATCTTTGTAAGTTTGTACTCAGGATGAATACCTTTTTTCATTTTGACTCCCACTGCAATTGCCCTTTAACGCGGAACAATGTTCAAAACGTTAAAACAATACGCAATATTGAAATATAAGTTAAAATAGTATATCGACTATACAAATTTTAATCAACTATCAGAAACCGCTGCAGTTCCCACATTCATGCTTGCAAGGAACGCTTCATTCGTCTTTGACTTTCTCATTCTGTCAAGAATAAGCTCAAGAATTTCAGTATCTTCCATAGGACCGAAAACCTTTCGAAGAATCCACAATTTTTGAAGCTCATTTTCAGTAAGAAGAAGTTCTTCTCGCCTTGTTCCAGATTTTTTGATATTTATAGCAGGGAAAAGCCTGCGTTCTGCAAGTTTTCTGTCAAGGTTTATTTCACTATTTCCAGTTCCCTTAAATTCTTCGAAGATAACCTCATCCATTCGGCTGCCAGTTTCAACAAGAGCTGTAGAAATAATAGTCAAAGAACCACCTTCCTCAATGTTTCTAGCAGCACCAAAAAAACGCTTTGGCTTATGCAGACAATTTGAATCAACACCGCCAGAAAGAACTTTTCCAGATGTAGGAACTGTAACGTTATAAGCACGTGCAAGACGAGTTATAGAATCCAAAAGAATTACAACATCACGCTTGTGTTCAACTAAACGCTTTGCCTTTTCAAGAACCATTTCTGCAACTTGAACGTGCCTTGTAGCCTGCTCATCAAAAGTAGAAGAAATAACTTCTCCTTTGATTGCTCTTTCCATTTCTGTAACTTCTTCCGGACGTTCATCGATTAAAAGGACAATCAGATAAACTTCAGGATGATTTGCTGTTATCGCATTTGCAATTTTTTGCATCAAAGTTGTTTTTCCTGCTTTTGGAGGAGCAACTATAAGAAGACGCTGCCCTTTTCCTATAGGACTAAACAAATCTACAATGCGACTAGAAACTTCTGTAGAAACAGTTTCCAACCTAAGTTTTTCCTTAGGATATAGAGGTGTTAAATTTTCAAACGGAATTCGAGTTTGAGCCACTCTTGGTTCATCAAAATTTACAGATTCTATTCTAAGAAGCGCAAAAAAACGTTCTCCTTCTTTAGGGCTTCTTGTCTGTCCATAAACTGTATCGCCAGTCTTTAAGTTGAACAGGCGAATCTGACTTGGAGAAATATATATATCATCAGGACCTGGAAGATAACTGTTCTGCGGACTTCTTAAAAAACCGTAACCATCTGGAAGAATTTCCAATGCACCGGAAGCAAAAATTATTCCTCCGTGTTCTGTATGGGCTTTTAAAATTACAAAAATCAACTCCTGCTTTTTCATAGGAGCTAGGTCATCTGCATTAAAACCGTACTTTGTTGCAAGTTCGCGAAGTTCGTGCATACCCATTGCAGTAAGGTCATTTATAAGCAAGCGAGGTTTTCCTGCATTATCATCAGAACTGTCTCCGCTCGTTTGAAGAACAGAAGGATCTACAGCTCCTGTAGGAACTGGCATATCAAGCCGATGATCTATGCGCGCATAGTTAGAACGCATCTGAGGGCGTCTACCATTATTATACCTTGCCACACTTCTCTGCCCAGAGTGGTTTGATTCTGTGGAATTATTTTCTTCATCCGAAGAAGTTTTTTCAACTTTTACAGAAACTTTTTTTCTAGGTCGAACGACAACCTTTACATGTTCATGATTTTCTTCCGGTTCAACTTTATCTGAAGAAACTGTCTTTTCTTCTGGCGAAAAATCTTCACTATCTGCAGAAATAGAATTTGAAGATTCATAGGATGCCGGCTGAGATTCAAAATCGAGCTGCGTCTGAGATTCTTCAGTTTGCAACTGTTCTTCAGCCTCATCTTGTAAATGACGCTTTCTTAAGGCCATCAAAAAACTCCATTGTGTATATGATTTGTAAAATAAGAAAAATTACTCAATAACATCGGTTCTAAGAACCATGGCTTGTTTATATTCTGTAGAAGCAGAAGCAAAAAGATTTTCATCAGGAATTGAATCTAACATAGTTATTTGACCTTCAAATTCAACATTATCTTCAATTCTTAATCTAGCAGTAACTATATCGCCTATAACAGAACCGCCTCTGCATATTTCTACTCTTTCCGAAGCTTCCATGTCACCTGTAACAGATCCAGCTATAACAATTGATTTTGCAGTAATTTTTTCTACATCGCAAATTGCATCCTTTGCAATTTCAAGATTTCCTGTAGATTTGATTCTTCCGTTAAACTTACCTGTAATAATTAAATCGTCACTAAATTCTAATACACCATCAAATTCAGTTTCAGGTCCAAAAACAGTAAGAGTATGTTTTTCTTCGTCTATTGAACTTTCTTCCGAACTAATTTTCTGCGACATGACATCTATTTTATATTATTTTAAAATGTATTGCAACATATCAATACAAAAAAAATTTTAAAAGCGTTAAAAGCTATTTTAAAATCGGTATTTGGCCAGCAACATAGTTTTTTTCAAACGGTTTACTGGCTTCAACAATTCTTCCACAAGGATCAATTATGCAAGTAAAACCGCTTGCAGTGCTGCGTACGCTGGGAACATGATTTTCAACGCTTCTAAAAACCGCCATCTGCAAGTGTTGCTTTTGGCATCGCAAACTGCAAGCCCAAGCATCATTGCTCATGTTAAAAAAAGCACGGGCACCGTTTTTATAAAATAATTTGCAATCTTTTCCAAAAGTATCTTCAAAGCAGATTGGAGTGCTAAAAGAAAGCCCCTCAAAAGCAAATACAGAAGATTCTTTTCCTGGCGTCCAAAAATGGCTGCCATTATCGAGAAGAATTTTTTTTAAAGATGAAAACTTTTCTTCAAAAGGAAAATATTCTGCAAAGGGAACTAAATGTATTTTGTCATATTTCAAAGGATTAGGGGGAATAACATTTTGACCGGGCAAAAATATAAGAGCACTATTAAAGTCGCCTTCTTCAGTATAACCGGAATTTCCTATGACGAATGCGCAATTTTTGCTATTGATATATTCCAAAAGAGAAGTTATTAAGGCATAGCGTTTTTCTTCGTGAAACAAATAGTAATTATTCATAATAGAAGGAACAACCGCTGTTTCTGGCCAAATAACAAAACTTGTGTCAGGATTCTTTTCTAAAGCTTGCTCTGTTAACTCAATAAGATTTTCAACATCTATTCTATAATCTTCAAAACTGTCTTTCCATGGATCTGTATTATTTTGAACGGCAACAACTTTTATTTTTTTTGAATTACAGGTTATTGAATCTGTATGATTTACTCTGAAAAAACCATAAACGTAAGAAAACATTAAAAAAACGCTAAAAGAACACAATTCCAAAATTGAATTTTTTGATACTTTGCAAGAGGTTTTGCCATTTTTCCACTTTATAAAGTCGCTGCAAATAGACCACATCACAACAGAACACAAATTCAATAAAGAAGAAACGCCAAAAACTCCAAAAATATCTGCAATTTGAATTAAGTAAATATTTTTCCACTGATTATACCCATTGACGCCGTAACTAAATCCTAAAAAACCTTTAGTCTTTAAGTATTCGTAAATGATTAAAACAAACCATATCAAAAGTCCAGAAAATTTTCCGCCCTTTTGACAGCAAATTTTTAAAACAAAAAAAAGAAAAGCCCAAATAAAAAAGTAAAGAGCACAAACTGCAATCATTGCTATAGAACTATACTTAAAAAGCCATGCAATATAAAAAAAATAAGCAAAAACTCCGTAAAGTCCGCCATAAAGCCAAACCGACTTACGTGAAGAATATTCTACTAAAAATAAAACTGGAAGAAAAACTATCCAAGACGTTACCGGCAAAGCAACTGCGAAAAGAAAAATAGAAGAAAATAAAAGAATTAAATTTCTAAGAAAAGGAAAAATGTTATTTTTTATCTGCAATATCTAAATCCCAAAGAGTTTTTTTTAATTCCTGCCCGCTTCTAAATGCTGCAACATAATGAGGTTTTACAGAAAGCTGCTCGCCTGTCTTTGGATTTCTTGCACAAGAGCGACCTTTTCTAAGGCGAGGCTCAAAAGTTCCAAAGCCTCTTAATTCTATAGTAGCACCTTTAGATAGAGATTGCTTTAATTGAGATAAAAAACATTCTACAATATTTTGCACAACATTTTTTTCGTAATCTGTATTTTGATAAATTGCTTCCACAAGAACATTTTTTGTAACTTTTTCCATTCTTAAACTTTTCTCCCATAAAAAAGTAGTTTACGACGCAAACTTGCAAAGATAAGATGCAATAAAACTTGCAAAGACTAAAAGACAGAAAAAAATCCAGTCAAATCAGCGATCCGACTGGATTCTTTGACAAAAAATAACTTAAAAGTTATTTTGCTGCGTCAGCAGCAAATGAAACATTAAAAAGTTTCATCATTCTTGACTTCTTGCGAGATACAGCGTTTCTCTTCATAACACCCTTGCTTCTAGCACTGTCAAGTTCACTTACAAGTGTCTTGAGCTTTGTTTCAGCAAGAGCCTTATCTTTAGCCTGACAAGCTTCTACAAACTGTCTAGCATATGTTTTGCAAGTACTTTTAATAGCCTTGTTATGAAGTCTTCTAACTTCACTCTGTGCAAACGCTTTTTCTGCAGATGTTTTCTTAGTTGCCAAAGGGGACCCCCAAAAAAAAGTTAACTTTGATAATAATAATGAACAGTCTATAAATAGTCAATAACAGAATGGATATTCTTTGAAATCAGTTTTTAAGATTTTTCCATATTTAGCAAAAACTGTAATTGACTAAGCACAATTATATCATTATCATAGACAACAATACGTATTAATTTTTTTATGGAGGAACACCATGGCTGGAGCAAGTAAGAACTCTCGTACTACTGTTGCAACACAGAAATTCGTTTGTCCATGCGGCGGCGAAATTGTAATGAAAACTTTGTATGCAGGCGGAAAACTTAAGAATATCGCCGAATGCTCAAAATGCAAACGTACAGAGAGACGTCCTAAAGACTTCAAATAATGCTATAATTTGCTTATACGGCTTATAAAGTAAAAAAAACTACTTGTACAAAGTTCTTAAAACTGCGTAAAAGTAGTTTTTTTTTGCACTTTTATTTTTGAGTGCTTGGCAATTTTCGCCACTGTTCAAGCTGTTTCTGAATAAGCAGTCTGCTTTCGTCCAAAAGTTTTACTTCTTCTTCTTTAGATTTTGGCGCTTCAAAAACTTTTAGAATTTTTACCCTATAGCAACCGTTCTTTAAATTGCGCATAATATTTTTCATGTCGCGGATTTGATAACCGCCATCTAATGCGCACACCACTATAGGAAGCTTTGTTGTTTCATAAAGTTTTCTAAACCCAGCAGAATAAAATTTTCCAACATTTCCATCTTTTGTTCTAGTGCCTTCCGGAAAAATTACCGGTATTTGATTTTTTTCAAGAACGCGCTGACCAAACTGCTCTATAGTTTTCATTGCAATCATTGGACTTCCTCGCCTAGGAATCATGCAATGCTCTTGAACCCTCAACATTTCAGAAACCAACGGAATATGCCTGGAAAGATTATCCTTTGCAACGAAACGCAAATCCCTATCTCTTAAAAAATTCATATAAGCAGGAATATCCAAAAGACTTTGATGATTTGAAACAAGGATAAACTGATTTGGAAGATTTTTTTTATTTTCCGAATATGAAAAAAAATTAAAATGCCTAAAACATCTTAGTATCGAAAAAACACGTGGGGCAAGAACTTTTACGATATAGTTAGAAATTTTCATGCACAGTCGTCTGCTGACAGGATAAGCAAAAATATTTAAGACAGCTGCAGGTATAATGCTTCCAAAAAGGCAGATTAATGTAATGAAACTGTACAATCAATTCCTCCAAAATATTTTTTTTAACAACTCAAATATCAAACATTCAAACTAAATAGATTTTATATATAATATGTTTTAGTGTCAATTAAAAATAAATTTAGTAACAGCGCTACAAATAGAATCTAGCGGTTCATACATTTTTTTACAATCCGGAACATTTGACATAAAAACAGAACCGTAACGCTTTTCGTAAATTCTTTTATCCAAAACAGCGACAACGCCTTTGTCTGAACTTTTTCGAATAAGACGTCCAATTCCTTGCCTAAATTTTATAATTGCATCAGGAATGCTTAATTCCATAAAGGAACTTCCGCCTTGTTTTTCGATAACTTCCGAGCGAGCCGTAAAAATAGGATCATTAGGCACAGAAAAAGGAAGTTTTACTATAACAACTTGGCAAAGAGAATCACCGGGGACATCTACGCCTTGCCAAAAAGAATCTGTAGCAAAAAGGACTGAAGAAACATCTTTTTTAAAATTTTCAAGAAGCCTTGCGTTGTCGTCACTTCCCTGTCTTAAAATAGCTCCTGAAAACTCCTTTAACTTTACAGAAACTGAGTTATAAGCTTTTTTTAAAGAATCATAAGAAGTAAATAAAACTAAAGTTCTTCCATCAGCGGCTAAAATAAGTTTACACAACGCAGATTCAACCCAATACTGAAAGTTCATATCCTCTGGAAACGGAGCATCAGAAGGAACTGCGAACAACATATTCTTTGAATAAGGGAAAGGCGAATCAAACTGACCTTTAAGAACTCTTTCTGAATCCACAAAGCCAGCGCCGGTTCTTCGCATCCAATATGAAAAATTTCTGCCAGTTTTTAAAGTTGCAGAAGTACATACAACGGTTTTCATGGGCTCAAAGACTCCTGCAAGCATCATAGGAGCAATATCCAGCGGAGTTTCAGTCATGACCACAAAAAAAGGATTTGAATTTTCAAAGCTAGAGTCTTTAGAAAGACATTTTTTTTGCATCCAGAAAACAAGATCAGGCTTTTCTTGCCAAGAAGAAAAATCATTTAAAACTATACAAATACTGTGAAGTCTATTTATTAATGTTTTTGTCTCCCAATATGCAGGAATTTCTTTATCGCTATCATCGATTCCTTCAAGAAGTTTTCTGGCATAAAAAACTAGCTCATCAATACTAGAAGCAAGCGTAGCCGCCAAAGATATAACCGCTCCAAAAGAAAGAGCATTGCTAGCACACAAGCGGATGGTAGATTCATTGCAAAACATATCCATTGCAGCAGTTTCTAAATTTACAATATCATTTTTTATTCTAGAAACCATGCTGTAAAGAGAAACAGAATTTTCTTCCATAGAAGAAAGAAGTGTCAAAGTACACAAAAATCCAGATTCAGAATTTCTTTTTTTTCTATAAAGCTGATTAATAGATTTTATAACTTCAAAGCGATTAAAACTTTCGCTAAAAAAACTTGTCGCCGCATTTTCAATGCCATGCGCTTCATCAAAAATTATTCTTCTGTACGGAGGAAGGACAGCCGCATCATCATAACCAGCACCGTGCATACGAGTCTCTATATCCGCAAAAAGCAAGTGATGATTTACGATTAGCAAGTTTGCGCTTGAAGCCTTTTTTCTAATTTTCATGACAAAACATTCAGAGAAAAATGGACAGTGCTTTCCCATGCAGGCATCGCTTTCTGAATTTATTTTTGACCACAAATTATCACTAATAAAAAAGGTTGCTTCGCTTTTACTTCCACTCTCTGTAGTTTTTACCCATTCGCAAAGCCGCTCTACTAGTTCACCATCAGCATCAAAAAGCTCTCTCTGAACAGAAAACGCTTCAAACCTTCTTTTGCAAACATAATTTTGTCTGCCTTTTAAAAGAATGTATTTTACTTTTTTACCAATAATTTTTTCTGCAATAGGGATATCCTTTTCTACAAGCTGCTGCTGAAGATTTATTGTTCCTGTAGAAATAACTATTTTCTCGTGATTTTTTAAAGCCCAAGCCATAGAAGGAATAAGATACGCAAAAGATTTTCCAACTCCTGTACCCGCTTCAAAAACTCCTATTGAATCATTGTTGAACGCTTCTGTAATATTTTTTAACAATTCGATTTGAACAGGTCTTTCCTCATAAGATTCACTAGACGCAGCGAACGGACCTTTCTCAGAAAGATAATACCCCATTTGTTCAGGATCTAACGGAACAACAGCCAAAGCCTTTTCTGATTGCAATTTTTCATCGGACATAAATACCTCTCTGCTGAAAATCGCCGTTAAAGTAAAAACCCTATGTAACAAACATTACATAGGGCAAAAACATCTCCCACGGGAATTGAACCCATGTTGTCGGGATGAAAACCCGATGTCCTAACCACTAGACGAGGGAGACATACAATTCACATTGATGTAAGGATAATATCAAACCAAAATAATTTGGTCAATACGATTTTAAAAAATTATCACAAATTTGATTAAGTTTCAGCAAAAAACTAGACTTTCAACCTATTACAAAAGGCAACAGTAAATTTGCTGAAAGCATTTTTTTAAAAGAGCTACAAAAAACTCGAAGCTTGGACTAAATTTACATATCCATATCAAATTTTTTCATAAGTTTTGAATGAAGCTCTTCCAATCCCGGATCTTCCAAGCCCAATCTCTGCGCAGCAACAATATCGTTCATTGCATTTTCATACTGGCTCAATTCGTAATAAGCAATAGCTCTTCTAAAAAACGCATGAGACTGATATTCGTTTAGCTCTAGCGATTTTGAAAAACATTCAATTGCCTGCTCATATTTTTTTTGAATCGAATAAACAATGCCTTCGTAATAAATGGAACGAAATGAAGTTTTATCAAGCTCAAATGATTTTTTAAAGTCTAAAAGAGCGTTGTCGTAATCATTTTTTGCAAAATATGCCATTCCACGATGCTTGTGTATTACGCCAAGCACTACGTTATTTGGAGCAGGCTTAGATTCTATTATGCGTGTATAAATTTTTATAGCAGTTTCTAAATCGCCCAAATTATGTGCCCGTATAGCAGAAAGAATCATTTCGTCAATTGTTCCATGAACATAAGGATTGACCCGTTCTATTGATTTTTCTTGAACGGATTTTCCAATCATGGAATCTGTAAGTTCATCAGCCTTTTCATAAAACGAACGGCGTCTTGTATTCATTTCCGTCTGAAGATTTTTTTGGTAATCACGAATTTCTTGAAAAATTATATCCGCAAGGCTAAGAGAAGCATTCATAGAAGCGAGTTTTCTTCTTAAAGGCATATCAAAAGGCGTAAATTCAGTTTTGTAGATAAGTTCGTGTTCAACTTCAGCCCAGGCATCTTGCAAAATAGTGCGAATCTGAATTTCACAAACAAGCTCATCTGGAATTTTTATTTTGTCAGGAAGATTATCAGGAATAAACTCTTTAGGAATTCCAATCAAAACATGAATTGATTCGTATCCAAACTCTCTAAAACTTTGATTTGCCCCCTTTATTTCTATTTCCTTTACATCAAACATTGAGCTTATTTGTTCTCTTACTTCTTGAATGTCTTCCAAAAATGTACAGATGATTCTAATACCTATCATATCAGTTAGACAGACTAGACTAGAACTTTCTGCAGCTTCTTTTGGATGCTGGCGAAGCACTTTTTTATAATAACTTTCAAAACTTTTTATTCGAGCCTTATAAGTTGGCTGAGATGAAAGCTTTATTTCTTTTATCAGACTATCCTTTATTTTTTGCATTATCTGCTCTAAACAAGGTGTATAATCTTCATATATTTTCTTTAAAGAATTTTTTGCTGGAATAGAAGAGTAAATATTTAAGTCATTCTGTGGTGTAATCATACTTATATTGTACATCACATTAATTTATTTACAACAAAAAAAATGGCTGTTCAAAACTGAACAGCCATTTTTCAAACCAAACTAAAAGTTATTTAGCTTCTTCTACAGCGTTAGAATTTGAATCTTCATTCAAACTTGATGTAAATTCAGATTCTCTAGCCTGCTTTGCACTTTCAAGATAGCGATTAACCTGTTTATTTCCAAATTTAGACATTTCAGCAGCCTGTCGGTCAGCTTCTTTCTTAGAAATAATTCCCCAAAGATCTTCATCTGCAATATCTCTGTCAGAAGTAAGAAGAGCCTTGTCGTAGATAATCTTTACATCTTTGAAGTATCCAATGTAGTCGCCACCAATGTGGTTTGCATCACGAGTAATCTGGAATCCAGTAAACTTTACAAAAGGAAGTCCACGTGGATAAACTGGATATACACGAATTTCTCTATTGCGAATTTCAGAAATGTACTGTGGGTTGTTCCAAGTAAGAGTTTTCCATCCGTCAAAGTCAAGATAACCCATGAAATAGCGGCGTTCAACACCATCAGTATCTTTTAGAAGAACGTAAAGACCTTCAGGATAGTTCATACCCATAGTTGTAACTGCAATTGATTTTACTGTTCCAACATTCTTTACAATACCATAACCGTCTTCAAAAAGAGTTTTTCCTGTTGCTTTTTCTTCATCAGTAGGAGCCTGTCTGTTTCCATTTTCGTCTGCTGAAGCATAAGGTTCATAAGCAGGAATCTCAAAAGGTGGTTTGATATAAGCATAAGCGTTAGCATTCCATTCTGGGAACACAATGCGAACACCCATTACATCAGAACCTGCAAAAGGAACATTTGCTGTGCTTTTTACAGGAGCAGCAACAACTGTTGAAAGTGCAAGACTCTGTACATTACGTGCAGATGAGTTCAAACTAACTTCCCAACGTGGAAGCGCGAGTGATGTCTTCATAAGATCTTTTTGATCTTCTGTAAATGTTGCACCTGCAGATTTAGAAAAATCCATTACTGTGCGGCTGTTTTCTGTTGGATTACCATTTTCATCAGAAACACAATCTGCATTAAGCAATGTAAAATCGATGACAACTGCTTGTTCTGCAAAAGCAATGCCACCAGCAAGCAGCATAGCAGCTGCTACAATTGAAAAAGTCCTCTTCATAAGAAGCTCCTTTTAAAAAATGCGATGTAGCCTTGTATAAACTATATTATCCATTAAGACCCATAATTTGTCAACGCTTTTGAAGGTAAATAAGCGGTTCTTTCACCATCAAAAAGCGATTTTCCTTCAATAAAAAGTTCTATTCCTTTTAATGTAGGAAAATTTTTGCGCACATTTTTTTTAAACAGCGCAATCTGCTGCCTAAAATCTGTAGAAACAGCATTTCCTTTTAATGCGTCTTCAGAAATATCCACATAAAGAATTCCATTCCTTTTAAAACAAGAAAGCAACCTTGTTCCTTTTTCAAAAACTGGAACACAGTGCTCAGAAACAGGTCCTAAAAGCAATTCGTTTACGTAATTAGTAATTCTTTCAGATTCGCTACCAAAGGGAATATATTTATGCTCAATTCTAAGAACATCTGAATCAGAAGCTTTGTAAATAAAAGATTTTCTGATTCCTGGAAAATTTAAAAAAAAGAAAAAAACAGAAATTAAAAACGAAATTATTATCGTAAAAACAAAAATCCAAGAACTTCTTTTTAAACTTATTATGTTATTTTTCATTTTATTGATGTAAATCCTCTTGAACGTTCAAAATGCGTTACAAATGCATTGATACCATTATATATTCCTGCGGCGGTCTTTTGCAAGTAAGCATCTGTATTAAGATTTAAAGCCTCCTGCTGATTTGTAACAAAACCGACTTCTATGAGGACGCTCGGCATATTTGAATGTTTTACAACAAACCATTCTTCAGCCTTTATTCCCCTAGCCTTCGCCTTATCGCCAATTTGAAGCTGCAAACCGTCCATTATAAATTTTGCTATAAGAATGCTTTCTGTAGTATATTCTTCTTCCATCATGGAATTTAAGATTGGAAAAAGAGTCATGTCGTTGTCAGCAGCGGATTTGTCTATAACAGTGCGCCTGTATCCAGGAGAAAGATACCATACTTCATAACCGCTTGCTTTTTTATCTAAAGAAGCATTTGCATGAATTGAAATGTACAAAATGGCTTCATTTTCACCAAGTTTTACGCCATTAGCAATTTCTGTTCTCTGATTCAATGTTAGAAAAATATCTTTACTGCGCGTCATAAGTATCTGCTTTTGCGGATACTGCTTTTTTAACAAGGCGCAAAGTTTTGTTCCTACGGAAAGGACAACATCTTTTTCCTGAACTTTTACGTTTTTTCCGTTTACAGTAAAATTACCGACAGCACCAGGATCTTTTCCACCGTGTCCTGGATCTATTAGAATTGCTCCGATTCTGTATCCGCCTTTTGAGAAATCAGAATCCAAATGCTCTTTTACATCTTCTAAAAATTTCTGAGAAACAAGAAGAGTTCCGTTTTTATCAACAGAAGGAGCATCTGTAAGTATTAATAAGGAGCTGTCAAGAATGGCAATACTTTCACCTGCCATAAAAGAAAACTGATGTCCATTTTTTTCAAGAATACCAGCGCCTGTAAAAGTGTCCCAAAAAAACTCCATGCCATTTTCCTGAGCGCTTGGAAGCAATTGCACAGAATTTTGTGAAAAAAGAGGAAAACAGATTGATACAAAAATTGCAAAAACAAGTATATTTTTTTTCATTTTTTACCCAGTTCATTTTCGGCATAAGAATCTGAAACATAAATAGCAGCTTGAAGTCCGCCTTTTAGCAATGCCGACCAAAAACGCTTTTTTTCCATAATTGGATGGCACGGCATTAATAAATCAAAGCGGTGTGCCGCTTCGTATGCGTTCATATATGACCAATCGCTTTTAGTAGATTTTAAGAGTTCTACAAAATCCATTGGCAAATTCTCAAGAACAGAAGCATTTTTTTCTATAAAGCCAGAAAGCTCGTATTTTTTTAGTTCCTTAAAAAGCTCGAATGCGTTCGGCGGAAAATCTTTTTCATCGGGATTCTGTTTTGAACTTAAAAAATTTTCTGTTTCAGGGTTGTTCGGTTCAAGCCTTATAAGGACATTGGAAACGGCTTTTTGAGCAGCGCCTTCCGCTTTTTCAAAGGACTGCGCAAGTGAAATGACATTTCCGCACTTTTGCACATTATTTCTAGGAAAATCAACCATGTCTCCTTTTTTTATGTTTCTAGGAAGAACATCTTTTACAAATGGAACTTTTTGCGCGTTTTCAAAGCCTTCTATTTCTTTTACTTTTCCAGGAATAGAAAGCCAACAGCGTTCGGCGCTTACATTTTTGCAAGGAAGCTCGAATACTAAAAACGGACTTTGCTCTACTTCTACAGGAATTCTATGCTCTAAAAGCCATGAAGGCTCTTCTCCGCAAGCAATTAAAAGAGCCTGCTCAGTAAGATTGCAGCCAGACGCATAAGGATATGTCCAGCCAGACATATATCCGCCGGAAAGCCGCGCGGCTATTTCTCCTATTTGAGGACCATTTTTTGTATACTTTATGTCCGCCTTTGCAACTCCACACGAAAGACCTAACGCTTTTATGCCAGAGGCAAAGGTTGCTATAAGCTCATTTTTTATTGATTTTTTTACTTTTGAAGGCATTGTATGCCCAGTTTCTATAAAATAAGGCGGATAAAAAATATGCCTGTCTGCAAAGCCTGTTATTGTGAGCGTATTTTTATAAACTATTGCATCTATGGAAAATTCCGGGCCATCCATGTATTTTTCTATTATTATTGTGCTGGTTCTTGAATTTTCTGCAGCGATGCAGGCGGCATTGTAAGATTCTGTCCAGCAGCGAATCATTCTGCAGCCACGAGCGCCCATGTTATCCACAGGCTTTACAACGCAAGGATACCCCAGTGTTTCGGTAGCGTATAAAACTCTTGCCTGCGTAATTTCGTTTCCTGAAAAACTGAAAAACTCTGGTGAAGGCACACCTGAATCAGCAAAGCATTTTCGCATACGAGTTTTTATGCTTGCATTTAAGGTGCTTTCATAAGAATGGCAAGAAAACCCTAATTTTTGCGCGGAATAACTTACGCTTGTAGAAAAATCAGTTCCTGCAGTAAAAATTCCAGAAAGATTTTCTGTAGACTTTAATTCTTTTGCATAATTATAAATCGAATCTTTATCTTTTAAGTCTATGCACTCAAAATGGTCTGCAAGAGGAACACAAACAGCATTTTTGTCAGCATCTATTACAAAAGTTTTTAAGTTCAAGGACTTTGCTGCCAAAATTGCAGGCTTTTGCATTAATCCAGCTCCTAAAATCAAAACGGACTTTGAATTCATTGCTTTCCAACCTTTTTGCAGTACACTTCAAAAGTATCGCCTAATTTGTTGGCAACGCTTAAAGCTCCACACATTTTATAAACAAGGCTGTCTTTTCCAAGCGCATTGTTTTTCACCATTGGAAATCGCTCCGGGTGATGACCTGTAGAAACAATTTTTACAACTTTAAAACCAAATTTTTTTAATATTTTAGAACATTTTGAAGGTTCCCAAAGCGTGAAATGGTCGGCCGGACTTTTTTCAAAAAAATCATTTGTATTCTTTTTTGCGCTTACTCCAGAAGCGCTTGGAGTTGAAAATGCAAAAATTCCGCCATCGCGCAAAAGAGAATTTACTTTTTGCAAAACAGGTTTTAACTCGGAAAAATGTTCTATAACGTACCACATTGAAATAGCATCAAAACGATTTATGCCAAATTCACTAGCGGCATCGAATTCTGGAAACTTGCTTTGGACCGCTGGAAACAACAATTTATTTCTGACATATTCTATTGCGTCCTTAGAAACATCTGTTCCATACGAATGCCAGCCATTTTCTGCAGCTGCTGCTAAAAACGGTCCATAAGCACAACCTATATCCAGAATAGATGGAGTTATATCATTTTTTAGTTTTATTAGTCCATTTATTTCACATACTCTTCTTGTGCAAGTCTTTTTTATGGAATCAAAATCTTCAAGATAGGTTTTTCCATACTGATTTTTATACTGCTGCGCAAAATAGTCTTTGCCGTAATCCATATTTACATCTTTGTTCCAGGAAACATATAAAATTCCACAGTCTGAACAGCGGCGAAATGTTCTATTTTTTGTGCGCGCGACAATAGAATCAACTTCAACTTTATTTTTCATGCAAATTGGACAAAGATATTTTTTTCCATGTGAAATTTCTTTTACAAATCTTCCTAAAGATTTTTGCTCTTGAGAAGAAATCAATGTTGAATACAACTTGTCTTTTTGTTCTAATACAGTTTCTGCATCTAACGTAAATAAATCATGCTTTGACAAGCACAAAAAGCCGTATTTTTTTGCTAGATTTTCGTGCAGGCGACTTGTTGCCAAAAGAACAACAGCGCAACCTGCGTAAACCGCTTCAAAAGCTGTAAGCCCATAGTGCGTTACAACAAGATCATACTTGTAAAGTTCTTCTTTAAGATTTTTTACAGGTTCAATATATTTAATTTTCTTTTCGTCAGTTGGACAAGCTGAATTTGCACGAACACCCGGAAGAACTGCTGTGACTTCGCGAGTTTCATCTGCAAAAAAATTAGCGGCAGGCACAACCAGTTCAGCAGGATCTTCGCCGCCTAAACATACCAAAACTTTTTCAATTCTTCCGTAAGATTGATTTTTTCGATTTTTTGGCAGTTCCATAAAAGCAGTATCTTTTATATTCGCGCTTCTAGTTAAATTATAGGAAGGAATTATATCGATAAGATAATCACAGTACGAAGAATTTGGAGAGCCTTCATCAATTGAAGCGACGACGGCAACTTTTCTTAGCTTTTCAAGAAGTTCTTTATCGCTCGAAAAACTGTCTAACACAACTAGAGAGTATTCACCTTCTTCTGGAAATTTTCTTACAATTTGATAGTCTTTTAGTCCAGAATCAACACTTTGCTGTACTAAAAATTCAGTTTCTTCCAGTTCAGAATTTTCTGGAATATAGATAAAAGAACCGCTTTCCAAAGCAGCGCTAAGGCATCTTCTTAAATGTCCTGTTCCAAATCCTTTTCTTGTGCACGGATAAAACAAGACTGTATCTCGAACACAAGGATCCATTATTGCGCTTACAATTTGTTCCGTAGTATAAGGTTCGCTTGGCGCAATTCCTTTTGAAAGACTGTTAACTATTGCAAGGGCTCGCCTGTAATCTGCAGGAGTGTCAATTGTTGTTCTAAAATCGGGATAAAAAAATCTTGCAGGAGCTTTAAAAAACAAAGATGTAAATGAACTTTTGTGATTATAGATTGCAGGTCCGACGTGCTCGTGGTCATAAGCGTCTTTTGTTAAAGAAGCAGCTTTTAAAAGAGAGGCTGAATCAAAAACTTCTACCCCGCAACCGTGCGGCAAACCTGTCCAGGTAATGTAATCGCAAGGTCCAATTTTTTTTTGACGGCGATACTCTTCTACCAAAGAAGCTGCGGCTTCATAAAATAAAAACGGATTATCTGCGGTAGCGCGAAGAACCGTTTTACAGCCGATTTTTTTTATTACCATGCAATAACGCTCAAGAACGTCTTCTAAAGGACCATCTACTATATTCCAGCCGCATTTTTCGGCAATAGGTTTAAGTTCCGCCATTGAAGCGGAATCTGTCGCAACATAGTACCAGTCTGCAGGAACTTTTTTCATGGCATCTAAAACCCACTGAAAAACAGTTTTTCCGCCCAAATCTTTTAAGGCTTTTTGAGGAAATCTTGTAGAAGATAATCGGCATTGAACAATTATTGCTAAATCTTTCATTTTAAATTATTCCAGTTTTCTATCATATATTTTGCATCGTAGCGAAACCTGTATCTGTGCATTTTGACCCACTTTTTCGCCCCAGAAAATTGCGAAATTGCCTCTAATATACCACAAGATGAATTGAAAAAAAAGTTCATAAAAGAAAGATTTGAAATCATTCCATGGTCAGATTTGTATTTTGGCAATATATTCTTTAAGTAGAAGCGGAGATAAGAAAGATTTGGAGTCACATTATCTACAGGGACTTCATCTTTGTAGGTAATTGCTAATTTTGTAGAAAGAACCGTAAATTCGCCCCAAAGCCAAGAACGCATCGCCAAATCCACATTCTGCCAATAAGAGGAAGTTATTGTATAATCAAAACCACCTAACTGAATAAATTTTTCGCGGTTGTACAGGCCTATAAAATCCGGAGGAAATATAGTATGAACACCATCATTTATAAGCTGGCTAGAAATTATTTTAAAACGTCCACGCTCCGCAATTGGAGTTGTTCGTATGGAAACACTTTCCCCAAGATTGCTTACAAGCCTTGGAACTACACAATACGCCTTTGATTTTGTAAGGTTTTCCGCAAGATTTACAGCCATAAAATTTTGAGGAATATACAAAGAGTCTTTTAAAACAAAAACGTATTCAGAATCAGTTTCTGCCATACATAAATTTATAAGGTCGCCTTCTGTGCACTTTTCGCGAGGAACTATAAACTTTACAGAAGGAAATCTTTTTGACATATCTTCAATATTGTAACTTTCAGAATTTGGCTCAACAGAAATAATTGAGCGAAATCCACACGAAATAAGATTTTCAATTGTCTGAAGATGCAAATGGCTTCCGTTTTTATTCAAAAGAACAGCGCAAATATTTAAAGAACCTTTTGAAGTATTAGTTTGCCCGCCTAAGACGGTGCAATTTATCTGATGCTCATTAAAAGTTAAAGGTATAGTATTCATCGCACTTCTCACATAATGAAGAATATTTTCCATCAATCTGATTTTTTAATTCTAAATCAAATTTTTTCCATATATCTTCAAGATTTTGCGAAAACGCATTACCTTGAATATTTTTACAAAGGCACTGTTTACACAGAGGAACGCTGCCATCTACAAGAATAGTCATATCCCGGCGAAGATGCCAGCAAGGATTTCGCTCTATTGGAGAGAGGTCCGCAGGCTTTCTGTCTTCTAAAACACCGCAAAATGAATTAAACTTCTGCACAATTACATTACCGTTCGAAGGACTGTTTTTATCGCTCCAAAAACGGTAAAAACTTTCAAGCTCACTTTCGTTTTCATTCATACGAACAAACTGAGCGTATACACTTTTAGGAAAATACTTTGCCAAAACTGCAACGGCACTAACAGCCTTTTCAAAACCAGCAGAATCTCCATTTATAAGCTCGTAAACACAAGGAGTTGAAGAATCTATGCGAACTATCCAAGAAATTTGGGCTAAAGAATCTTTTTCCGAATTTTGACTAAGAGAATCTTCTATGTTTTTTATTTCCTGACACAAATTTTCGCTTACTTGATAGCCATCTGTTTCTATAATTAATTTTAAATTTTTGTGGCTTAAAACGCTTTTTACAAAAGAACAGAAATCTGGATGCAGCAAAGCTTCGCCCCATGCAGAAAGGCTTATAACGGCGGAATCTGAAAATGCTTTTATTTTTGCAATTATATTTTGAAAGTCGTTAAGCTTCATAAAAGCATTAGAATCCGATTTTTGCATTTCTTTTGGCAAATAAATGCTTTTTGTGTTCATAGCAGTACATATCTGTATATCATAAAAAGCAGGAACAGTTTTTAAAATTTCAAGAGTTTTTGATGCTAAATAAGATTTTTCTAAAATATTTTTGCTATCAAGGTGCAAGTCAAACAGTTTTTTGCAGGCAAGCGCTGTTATTTTTTTAGAACAGTCAAATATCATTCTAAAAAGTTTAAAATCTTCATCTGCAATTACAGTTTCAACTTCAAAAGAGTTTATATCAGTTTTTATAAAATCGAAAACAGCAGATTTTGAAATTATGGCAAGTCCTTCATCCTTTTTTAAAGCAAGCTCACTTAAAATTGACGCAGTTCCTGCATCTAGCATTTCTGGACAAAAGCCGCTTGGATAACCGTCGGCAAATGTATATTCCGCACAAAAACGAGTGTGAGTATCAATAATATCTTTTGTAATGCCAAAATCCAAAAAAGGCTGGTCTGAATAAGCAAATAAAATATTAGCGCAATCAAAATCTTTTGCTTTTTCTGACATTTTTGAAAACAACAACTGCACATTCCAATTTTCAGAACATTCAACGCTAGCAAAAGGAAAATCTTTTACAAGTTCTTCGCATTTTTCTTTGATTTTTGGATATGTAAAAATGCAAACTGCTTTGCCATAAGTTTTATAAACTTGCCTTGCCCAATCAAACGACAACTCGAATGCTGACTTTGAGCCAAAAAGCTTGTCAAACATAAAATTAGATTTTTCATCTGCAAATAAAACTGTAAGAGTATTCATCTCTTATATATCGGCAAACCGTTGAACAAGTTGAATGTAATGTATAAAATCATATTATGAATTTTTCGCTTTTCCCTTCTGACAAAATATTTACAGTTTCAGAAATCAACAATCTTTTAAAAGAAATCCTTGAAGGTTCATTCCCGCAAATTGTAATTGAAGGAGAAATTTCAAACTACAGGCCCAATTCTTCCGGACATCTTTATTTTACGCTAAAAGATGCAACTTCTCAAATAAGCGCAGTGATGTTTAAAAGCAATGCCTATTCACTTCAGTTTATTCCAAAGGACGGCGTAAAAGTTCGCTGCACGGGACGGCTTTCAGTTTATTCTCCTAGAGGAAATTACCAAATAATTCTTAGCAAAATGGAAGTTGCTGGCGAAGGCGACATTTTAAAAATGCTCGAAGAACGAAAAAAAAGATTTTATTTAGAAGGCCTTTTTGATGAGTCCTTAAAAAAAGAGCTTCCATTTTTTCCAAAAACAATAGGTGTTGTAACAAGCCCTACAGGAGCAGCTTTAAGAGACATTCTTCAGATTACAAAAAGAAGAAACAAATGCGTTTCTGTAATTGTTTTTCCAGCCATTGTTCAAGGCGAAGATGCCGCAAGCTCAATAGCTCAGCAGATAAGGAATGCAAATATTGCAAAACTTTGCGAAGTTCTTATAGTGGGACGCGGGGGCGGCTCTTTAGAAGATTTGTTGCCGTTTAGCGACGAAGCAGTCGTAAGAGCAATTGCTCAAAGCGAAATTCCTGTAATCAGCGCAGTCGGTCACGAAATAGACTGGGCTCTCTGCGATTACGCAGCAGATAGGCGCGCGCCTACTCCGTCAGCGGCAGCAGAACTTGCAGTTCCGTTGCTTTCAGAAATTATAGATTCTATAAATAGATATAAATCTGATTTATATAGAAATGCGATGAACAAGGTAGAAAAAACTCGTCTTCTAATAAAAAGCTTTGATCCAGAAAATCTTGAATTAAGTTTTAGAACTATTGAGCAAAAGCTGCTAAACCGATTTGAAAGGGCTAAAGAAAACATACAAAAAAATATTTTAGAAAAAGTTGAAGAATCAAGGCGAAAAGTCCAAAATTGTATAACGATTCTTGAAAACGCAAGTCCAAGAACAATTTTGGAAAGAGGATATTCCATGGTTCGCATAAAAGAAAATGGCAAAATTATTCGCAATGCAAATGAAACAAAATCAGGAGAGTTTATAGAAATTATACCTGCAATAGGAAAAATATCTGCAGTTGTACAAAATGTAGAATGAGGAAAAACAAATGAACAACTTTGAAGAAAAACTTTCAAAACTTGAACAGCTTACTGAAAACATAAAAAAGAGCGACATCTCGCTAGAAGAAGCTTTAAAAACCTTTGAAGAAGGAATAAAGCTTGCTAACGGCATGGAAAAAGAAATCGACAAAATAGAAGGCAAAATCCAGCAACTTATGAAAGGGCCAAATCCTATTGACGGAACAGGCGCTGAACTTGATTTATTTTCTCAAGTAGATGAAACCGGTTCCTCAGGAAAACCTGCACAAGGAACAAGACAATGAGTGCAGAAAATCCTGTACGGCAATTAAATGCTGAAGTCGCAAGAAAAATTGCCGCTGGCGAAGTTATAGACCGGCCAAATGCAATCGTTCGAGAATTAATGGATAATGCAATCGATTCTAAAGCAAGCAAAATTACAGTAGAAATTTCTGGCGGAGGAATTGAAAAAGTAAGAATTGTTGATGACGGCTGCGGAATGACAAAAGAAGACCTGCTTGCATGCGCACGCCCTCACGCAACGAGCAAAATTCAACAAGAAACAGATTTGCTAAAGCTTACAACTTTGGGATTCCGCGGAGAAGCGCTTTCCTCAATAGCGGCAGTTTGCAGACTTTCAATAATTTCTGGCGGTTACAAAATGAAATCTTCTATTACAGAAGACCACATAATAGAGCCAGCAGCCAGCCTTAAAGGCACAATTGTACAAGCGGAAGGACTTTTTGAAAACTTTCCAGCAAGAAGAATTTTTTTAAAAAGACCGGCAACAGAAAGCACAATGTGCAAAAACACTTTTATTGAAAAGTCGCTTCCAAACCCGCAAATAGCTTTTAGATTCGTAAACGACGGTGAAATAAAACTTGACCTGCCTGCAGGGCAAACTCTAGTGGAAAGGTTTGTAAAGGGAATGGAACTAAAAGAGCCTTTACAACTTTTTTACGAAATTTCAAACAGCTCGAATAACGATTTTTCTTTTAAAATTGTTTTAGGTGAACCTGGAGTTTTTCGCCCAAACAAAAAAGATATTTACATCTTTGTAAATGGAAGAAAAATAAACGAATACTCTTTAGCCCAAGCAGTTGAATACGGCGGACAAGGTTACTTTCCAAATGGAACTTTTCCAGTCGCAGCAGTTTTCATAAATGTCGATTCATCTCTTGTAGATTTTAACATTCATCCAGCAAAAAAAGAAGTCAGATTCAAAGACCTTTCTGTAATTCATCACGAAATAAGCTGCGCTGTTAGAAATTTTTACAGTGAATACACAAATAGAACAATGAAGACTACAGTTTTTAAGTCTGAACAAAAAGAGTTTAGCAATGATTTTTTTTCGCCTGCCGAACTCGCTTCAAAAATAATAGAGGAATCAGCCCAAAAAGAAGAAAAAAACTATTTTCAATCGTCTCCCGATTCGTACAGCCATTTTTTAGGAACAAATAAAAATATTTACAACTCTAGCAATAGAAACAGATTTTTTGCGGAGTCAAAAACATTTCCAATTCAACAAGCTCAAGAAATCCATGAAGAAAAAATTTCAAAAACAGCTGATTTCAACAGTTTTCCAGAAGACATTCCTTTACAAAAATCAGAAAGCATAAGTTCTTATATGGACAATGTAATTGCAAAGTTTAATTCAAAAAAACAAAATTTTCAAAAAGAACAAGCCTTTGATTTTCAAAAAGAAAAAGAACCTCAAATAGAAAGCACATTCAATTACATAGGAACTGGACTTGGAACTTTTATTTTTGCAGAAAAAAATTCAACTCTTTACATAATCGACCAGCATGCTGCCCACGAAAGAATTCTTTTTAATCAAATAATGCAGGAACGCCAAAAATGTCAAAATTTGCTCATTCCATACATTATAGAAACAAAAGATAAAAACGAAGACGAATACTTAGAATCAATAAAAGAAAATCTAAAAGAAATAGGATTTACATGCTTCCAAAAAGAAGAAGACGCATGGGAATTCACAACAATTCACGAAAGGTGGACTGGCACACAAGAAGAACTGGAACACGCTATTTTTGACACAAAAGTTGAGCCTGAAAAAATAATCTATTCAATTGCAGCAATGACAGCGTGCAAGGCGGCAGTAAAAGATGGCTGGAAATTAGACAGCGCAACTGCAGCAAAAATTGCAAAAGAAGCACTTTCTCTGCCAGATCCGCACTGCCCGCACGGAAGACCTGTCTTTACAACAATTACAAGGGAAAAATTGTTTTCCCTTGTAAGAAGAACTTAAATTTACTTAGCGTTGCTGCTAGAAATTGAATCCAACAGCGTAGAAACCTCTTGCTTTCTGAATGAAGGATTCTTAGTCTGAACAAAAACAAGGTACTTTTCTGCAGATGCGTTATCGTTCAAAGCCATGCAAACCTTGCCAAGTTCTACATAGCTATCCCAGTTATCTGGAGCAAGCTTTAAAAGTTCTGTATATGTTACTTTAGCATTGTCAAACTGCGCATCGCTTGCAAAAGTTTGAGCTAAATTGTATCTAACTTCGTTATTTGAAGGCTCAATCTTTAAAGCGTTTTGAAAATAAAGAATCGCATTTTTATAATCTTTTTTTGCAAGGTATGCACTTCCCAAATTGTTGTTAACTTCAAAATTATTCTTATCTATTGAATAAGCATTTGTGAACAAAGAAAGAGCAGTATCTACGTCAGGAGGATTCGATTTCATATACACGACGCCAAGATTTATAAGTGTCTTTAAGTGATTTGGCTTTAATTTTAAAACTTCAGAATACTTTGTAATCGCTTCAGTTTCCTTTCCAGTTTTGTCGCAAAGCAAAGCATAGTTGTAAATAATGTTCGCTCTTGAAGAAGCGTCTTTTATAAGAGAATTTGAATTGTAAGCTTTAGCTGCATAAGCAAGAGCTTCCATAGATTTTCCTTGTTCAAAAAGAACTGTAGAAAGATTGTAATAAGTCAAAGGATCTTCTGTTCCAGATGGAAGAAGAGCAAGCGACTGTCTAAAAGAGCTTTCAGCATCAGGATATTTTTTCATCTGATAGTAAACGCTGCCTAATTCTTGAAGAGCGGCTCTATTTGTATTATTGAGTTTTATAACATTTAGATAAGCTGATACTGCTCCCGAATAGTCAGCAAGCCGCATAAGAACCCTAGCTTCTTCTAAGTACGCTTTTTCGTACCTGGAATCAATGTCGTGAGCCCTTCTAAATTCTGCAAGAGCGTTCTTTAAATCGTTAAGCTTAAGATTTGTAAGTCCAAGATTATATCTAGCGGCAGCAAAAGAAGTATTCAATTGAGAAGCAGTTGTAAATGAAGATTTAGCTTCCGTATACTTTCTTGTCATGTACTGCACACGACCCAAATTGTAGTAGTAAAGGTAGTTATTTCCATCAGCTGCAACCGCTTTGTTAAAACATTCGAGCGCCTTTTGATAGTCTTTGCTACCCATTGCATCCATGCCTAAAATAAACTGGGAAGGTCCTTCTTTAGCATTTTTTGCGACAGCGTTCCTTGCATAATCAACAGCCATGTTGTGAAGGCGTTCCTTATCGGAATCAGAAGAAACAGTCTGTTCCGCAGTGTAAAGCAAATTAGCCATTTCTGAATACTTCTTAGCGCTAAAATCAGGCTCTCCTTCTGAAATAGGAAGTTTTTTTACGGCATTATCAAAATGTGCAAATGCAGAATCTATATTACCAGAGTTCAAAGCCGTTTTTCCTTGCTGAATTTCATCATTTACAGCCGCAATTTCCTTTTTTAACGCTTCATTCTTTTTTGAAAGCGCCTCTTCAGCAGCTTTTTGCGCAGCCTCATCTTTTTTACGCTGCTCTTCAATTGCTTTTTGTCTGTTTTTCTCTTCCTGCTGCCGGACTTTTTCTTGCTCAGCCTGTTCCTGCTGCTGCTTTAAAAGCAAGGCCATTTCCTTTCTGTCTTTCTCAGCCTCTGCATTGGTCTTATCAAGCTGCTTCTTCATATTTTCATTATTCTTCGCCATTTCTGAACGCATTGAATCAATTAAAGAAGAAAGATTTTCAGTATCAACTTCAACAGTCACATTAGCGCCATTCTCAGAAGTCGCGGCATTTTTCGCAGCTATAATTTTGTCCATTAAATCAACAATATCTTGGTCTTTTCCATTTTTTATTAAAAGTTCATCAAGCTTATCTAGCGCGCGATCGTATTCACCTCGCTCCAAATACATTTGAACCAAGGAAAGCGTGTTATTCTTAAAATTTTTAGAAGCGCTTGAACCGACGCAACCTCTTATACAAAAAAATAAAACTAAAGCCACAACCGCAGACAAAACTGTTACAGCAATAATTTTTTGCTTTTTTGTAAACTTTGTTAAAATTCCTTTCTTTTCAGAACTAAAAGCTCCGCTTTTCCAATTATTAAAATCAAAATCTTTCATAAAGTCACCTTTTTTTATTTGCTATTCAAGTTCAGATTCGTAGTCGTAATCAAGAACGTCCTCAGCACCTGCAGTCATATTTGTAGTATCTGTCTGCTGCAAAGAATTCGCAACTTCTTCAAGCAACTTCCGCCGACGCTCTTCCTCTTCTGCTTTTTTTGCAGCTTCGGCAGCTTGTTTTTCAGCCTGCTGTTTTGCAAGTTCCGCTTGAATTCTTGCGTTTTCTTCTTCCTGACGCTTCTTTTCTTCTGCCAAACGAATTTCTTCTTTTTCTTGCAGAACGATTTCTTCTTCAAGATATGCAATAAGCCGCTTGATTTCCTCGCTTTGAGAATTTAACGGTTCCATTTCAAGAAATTTTTTGTAATCAGCAACAGCATCTTTGTAACTGCGCTTCATAAGCCTTGAATTTGCACGATTCAAGACCGCCGCTGAATAATTTGGAGAAGCCGCCAACGCAAGCGAAAAACAGTTCTCCGCCAAAGTATAATCACCGCTAACGTAAGCCACATTGCCTTCATTAAAAGCCAAAATTTTTCTTGAGGAAGCAGAAACTTTCATACCTCTTTCAAACGCATCTATTGATTTTGCATAATCTCCAAGCTGAAAGTACGCCAATCCTAAAAAATTAAACGTGTCGCCTGAAATTTTTCCTTCAGAAATCTCTTTTTCAAACAAAGGAACCGCACCTGAAGGATCGTTTATTTTAAAAAGTTTTTCTCCGTCAGATTCTCCGTATAGAAAATACATTGAAGTCATAAAAATAATATAGATAAATTTTCTGCTTCGCATACATAATATATTATCACAAGATTTTTAGATTGAAAATATAACCTTCTTGTTTAGTATAAAAAATTACTATATACTAGTTTTCTATAGGAGTATGAACAATTATGATTTACATAATTATTTCTGCGGTAGCAACATTCGTGGTCGCTCTACTTATAATTGCAATCAAAAGTATTGTATCACCAAAAAAAGTTGAAAACGTAAAGAAACTTCTAAAACAAGGAAAAAATCAGCAAGCGGCAAAACTTGCAAAACAAATTTTAACAAAAGAACCTCACAATTATGCTGTTCACTACTACTTAGGAAAAGCTTACCTTGCAGACAACCGCAGCGAGCTTGCCCTAATGGAATATAAAAATGTAAATGAAAATGCTCTATTTGATTCAAATTTGCCGGAAGTTCCGTTCAGAAAAGAATACGCATCACTATTAATGTCTTACAATCAAAAAGAAGAAGCTCTGAACGAATATTTGCTCCTTTCAAAAATGAATCCAACCGATCCTGAAATATTTTTTAATGCTGGCAAAATAACAGAACAGATGAATAGGAAAGATTTGGCATTAGGATTTTATAAAAAGTGCGTTACTCTTGATCCTAAAAACGCAAAAGCCCATGCCGCATTGGGATACATTTTATTTCAGTCAAAACAGACTGCAGAAGCAAAACGAGAGCTTGATTTGGCAATAAGATTAAATCCAGAAACTTATGCGTGTTATTACTATTTAGGAAAGCTTTTAAAAGAAGAAAAAGACCTTGCAGGTGCTGTAAAAGCGTTCGACAAAGCCCAAAGAGATTCTGAATACAAACAGAAAGCGCTAATTGAACGCGGAACTTGCTACATGATGGCAAACCGTCTGGACAACGCTCTAATAGATTTGCAAAGGGCAATTGAAATTGACAAAGACAATTCAAAGAATGACACAATTTATGCAAGATATTTTTTGGCGGCATGCTACGAAAAAAGCAGAAAAATAGAAAAAGCCATAGAACAATGGGATATAATCTACAAAAAAAACCATTCGTTCCGAGATGTTGCTTCAAAACTTTCGGAATACAAAGATTTACAATCAAATGATTATCTAAAAGACTTCCTTACTTGCTCTGATGCAGAGTTTCTAGAACTTTGCAAAAACTTTTCTTTAAAGATTCTTAAACTTTCATCGCAACAGGCAGAAATAAAAAAGTCTGGCTGCCAAATCTTAGCATCAGACGCAAAGGATGGCGACTGGAGAAATATGCGAAAACAGACATTCCTGCTTAGATTCTATAGAGACCCCGACCCAGTAGAAGATTCTGCTGTAAGAGAAACTCACGACAAAGCAAAGGCAATGAACTGCACAAAAGCGTATTTTATTTCAAGTTCAGGTTTTACGCGCTCTGCTCTTTCATATGCGGAAAACAGGCCTATTGAACTTATAGGAAAAGAAAAACTAGAAAGCCTTCTTGGAAATCTCTAGTGAACGAACATGAAAATTCTATGTGTATCGGATCAGATAGATCCTTTGATTTACAATCAAAATGCTCGCAAAAATTTTCCAGACATCGATCTTATTTTATGTGCTGGAGACCTTCCAATGGACTACATAGATTTTATAGTTTCCGTATTTAATAAGCCAACCTATTTCATATTTGGAAATCACGATTTAAAAGAATTTCGCTACTATCACAAAGTATCACACAATTTTTTGCCTGCAAGCGGAATAACTTCAACGGAAACAAGAATTATTCCTTCTGCAATGTGCGAATCTACAAATGTAAAGCACGAACATGGAGCAATATACGCAGGTTTTAAAAACTTAAAGAATCAACAGTTAGTTGTGTATAATAAAAAAGGACGTCCTACCCCGCTTTTATTAACAGGAATTTCAGGCTCTAGAAAATACAACAACGGAATGAATCAATATACCGATGGTCAAATGCAATTAAAACTGCTCTTTCTTATTCCAAGATTAATTTTAAATAAAATAATGTATGGACGCTACCTAGACATATTTTTAACGCACGCAACTCCTTTGCACATCCACGACCACGAAGACCCATGCCATATAGGTTTTAAACCATTCAACTGGTTTTTAAGAGTATTTAAACCCTCTTATATGGTGCATGGGCACATACACTTATACGATCAAAGAGAAGAAAGAGTTTCAAAATATGAAGAAACGCAAGTTGTAAATGCCTATGCGCATTACATAATCAATTTTAATCAGCAAAAACAATAATTTGGAGCAACAATGTTATCTCAAGCAGAAAATGATTTTTCAAAGGCAAGAAACAAAGCCCTTTTCAACGAAATAACTCATCTACTAAATCCAGAAGAAGCCTCTATGATTTCTTTAAAGACCATAAAAAAAATGGTAAAAACGGAAAACGAAACTTATGTAGGCATGAAAGTCATACCAATAGAAAAAATCATAGGCAGCGAAGGTAGATACAAAGACTTTGACAATCAGTTTTTTCCAAAAAATTCCAGCATAAAAGAACGCTGGGAACACGTAGACGAAGCTGTATTAAACGACATAATTCTTCCTCCTATAAAAGTTTACGAACTTGCAGGACTATATTTTGTACGCGACGGAAACCATCGGGTAAGCGTCGCTAAATCAAAAGGAGTTGAATTCATAGATGCAGAAGTCACTTCTCTACAAACAGAAATAAAACTTCATCCAGTAAGAACTCTTCAGGGGATGTTAAAGCAGATAATTAACTATGAAAAAAGAAATTTTTATTTTGAAACAAATTTTGGCGACATAACAGATTATTGGTGCCTAGATTTTTCAACTGCAGGACAGTACGATACGATATATGAACACATTTTAACGCACAAATATTTTATAAATCAGAATAAAAAAGATGAAATTTCTATGGAAGAAGCCATAACTTCCTGGTTTAATACCGTATACCTTCCAGTCATAAACACAATTTCAAAATATAATATAATGCGCTACTTCAAAAAGAATACTATAAGCGATTTATATGTATGGATTATAAGATATTATGACGAGCTCAAAAAGAAGTTTGGAGATGATCTACCGCTAGAAACCGTTATAATAGATATAAAAAAAGAACACAAAAAGACTTTTTTTACAAGAGTAAAAAATTTCATAAAAAAAATGATATTAAAAAAAGAAATAAGTTATATAAATCAATAAAATTGCAGATAATTTAAAAAATCTAAAACTTGACGGCACAATATTTCAATGCTACACTTATAGAAAACGAATATTGAAGTCTACTAGGAGATTGATTTGAATTCGATTGAATCTTTTGTAAATGTACCTATTCTCATCGCTGCTGCTGCAGGTCTATTAATTTTTGTGTTTCTTTTAGTTTCACGGCTGAGAAACACTTCTAGAATAAGCGTTATTTTGTTTCCATCCCTCTTAATTTTTATAGGCGGAATGGCTTACACTTATTTTTCCCATTCCATAATGATTCTTGTGCTAGCTCTAATTTTAATAGAGTTTCTTCTTCTTGCATATTGCTTAGTTCTTGCATTAAGCGACCCAAAAAAGCGAGAAATGCAAAAAAATCAATCTAAAAAAGAGCACCTTGCCCCAGAAGAAGCAGATGCTATCCAGCTGCAGGAAGAAAATTCAAAATACAAAAAAATTGTAAAGGCAAACAAAGAACTTACCATCAAGGCATCTTCGTTCTTTAATTCAGAAGATACTTTAGGAAGCTTCCTTGAATACTTTAATAAACTTGTTGTTGAAAAAACGGTTTCAGACGGATGCGCCATTCTTGTTTTAGACGCATTTGACAATATTCTTACAGTAAAATCTGTTACAGGAGTATTTCCTCCTCCTTACAAACTGCCAGAAGACCTTCCGCATAAGCCTATAAGAATTGAAACAAACTTTAGATATTCTCAATTTACGCTTGAAGGAAACATATTTGGAGATCTTTTTACAAAAGGCGAACCTGTAAATATAAAAGATTCTGTAAAAGACAAACGAGTATTTCAAAATGGACCAGAAGACTTCTTAAAATGCGGACCTTATATTTTTGTGCCTATAAAACAAAACGAAGAAACAACTGGTCTTGTATGTCTTGCACGAAAACCTAGTTCACAGCCATTTTCTCAAGAAGAATTTGAAACTGCTATAAGCCTTACAGATGCTCTTTCAACAGCCCTGCAACCATTAAACAGTTTCCTTGCTTACACTGAACACATGGAACTTACAAAGGAAGGCGATATCGCTTCAAAATATCAAAAAGCAATGACTCCAGAAAAGATGCCTATTATAAACAAAGTTTCTATAGGAAAATATTCTGTAAATGCTGAAAATGTTTGTGGCGACTACTATGATATAATTCCATACAGAAAGGACAGAATTTCTTTCGTAATGGCAGATGTCGCAGGAAAAGGAATGAATTCCCTTGTAATAATGATAATGATTAGAGCCATGATTAGACTTGTTTCAAATACTAATCAGAGCGCCGCAACGCTTATAGAATGGATAAACCACGCTATTTGTTCAGAAAAAAACAGCATGGATCACTTTGCAAGCGTCGCATTAATAAACTATAATAGCATAGAAAACACAGCACAAATTTCAACATCAGGAATAAATCCTGTTATACTATACAGCGCAAAAGAAGATTCTGTTAAAAAGATTTCCCTTGACTGCGAACCTATAGGTGTTGATAAAAATACTGAATATAAAAATATTGACATAAACCTAAATGCAGGTGATATAATAGTTACTTGTACAGATGGTTTACTTGAATGTCTAAACGAAAGCGGTGTTCAATATTCGCTCGATAATCTTACAAAAGTTATAAAAGCTAATTGTAAGTTAAACGGAAAGGACATTGCTTCAAAAGTAAAAGAGAATGTAAAAAAATTCTGTGGAAATGCACAGCAATATGATGACCAGAGTCTTCTGGTAATCAAAATACAGGGATAAGGAGCCTAAATATGGAACTTAAAATACGTAAAAATGGAGAAGTTTACATAATCGACGTAAACGGCGAGATGGATCTCTACAACTCCTATAAGCTCAAGGAACTTGTAATGAAAATGATTGAAAAGAATGTAAAAATTTTCGTTATAAATCTTGAACAAGTTGATTACATTGACTCATCTGGAATCGGAGCACTTATTTACATTTGTTCTACAATTAAAAAGATGAATCTAAAATTAGCAATTTCAAACATTCACGGTTCTGTAAAAAAAGTTATTGAACTTACAAAACTTATGGGATATTTCCCTATTGCTAATAGCGTTGAAGAAGCACTCTTGATGGTTAATGAATAAACGCTAGAGTCTGCGTTGCAGACTTTTACATCAACTGTTGTTTCTAAAATGTGAAACAACTATAAAAAGTCAATATAATTTTATTATGATTACGTAAGAACTTATTATTGACTTCTTAATAGGAGATAAAAATGGACGAACAGCCAATAAAAGAATTACGCTCAGATGACAATGACCCTTTATTCGATAAAACAAATATGCTAAAAAAAGAATTCCCTTCTGATTTTAGACAGATTAGATATTTTACTCTTTTAATTGTACAGTCGGCACCATCAGAAATAAAAGAGCTAAACCTTCTTGAACAGCAAATAAGTGAAGTTATTAAAAATGCGGTAAAACACGGAAATCACTGTGATATAAACAAAAAAGTTACAGTATGGTATTCTTTTAGCCCTACTCACGCACACGTAATTGTTCAAGACGAAGGCGAAGGTTTTAAAGATTTAGAAAAATGGAACGAATTTAATAGAAAGCGACTTTCTTGTCTTCATGAACAAAACTATGAACAGTTAGCAAACTATGTTTCTTTCAGAACAAAAGAATCTGATGCACAAGACGGCGGAAACGCTTTGTTCGCTGCACTTGAATATTGGAATGGCGGTTTCGTTTACAATGGAAAGAGAAATGCTGTTGCAATGTTAAAAAAGTACGGTACAAAAGCACATTAATCTAAAATAAAAAGGCTATCTAATAAGCATCTTGCTCTACACTTTTGGTGTAGACATTCCAAATTAATTGGAAACTTTTAGGGTAAATCTTATTAGATAGCCTTTTTTAGCACTAGTGGAGATGGCGGGAATTGAACCCGCGTCCGAATATGTAATCCAGATACATCTACATGTTTAGTTATGCGAGGTATTTGTCGGGAAAAGGTAGCAGCATAACAAGCGTCTTTTCCTTATTCTGATAAAAGGTCATCCATATAAATCAGAAACTATATGAATCAAGTTCCTGTTAGCGTCAGAACATTCAAAAGTTAGGAACAGCACCTTTGAAGTTCCGTGCTCGCTGCTTACGCAGCAAGAGCAAACTGTTCGTTTGAAGAAACTTCTTCTTCTCTACGTTTTGCAGTTATTTTTTTTGTCAGCTTAAGGTGCCTTCACACCTACATGCAGTAAAAGTATTCCCACATCCGTCGAAACCGGTACACCCCCTTTTGTTAGTAAATATAACCACAGTTATCTCAAATGTCAAGATTTTTTTATAAAAACTATATTTTAACTAAAATCCTTTAAGTTGACCTCAAGAGGTATAAGTATTATAATTGTTCATTGCTAGAAAACTTTTTAGTTTATAAGAGGTAATAAAATGTCCGAAGAAAATATACAAACTGTCAGACACTCATGCGCGCACGTAATGGCAGAAGCAATAAAACACTTATTTCCAGGAACTAAAATTGCAATTGGTCCTGCTATAGAAAACGGCTTTTACTATGATTTTGATTTTCCAAAAGATGTAAAATTTTCAGAAGATTCTTTTCCTGCTGTAGAAAAAGAAATGCGCAAAATTATTGCAGGAAATCACGATTTTGTAAAAAAAGAAGTTTCAAAAGAAGAAGCTTTAAAACTTTTTGCCGATGAGCCTTATAAAATTGAACTTATAAACGACCTTCCAAAAGATGCTGCTATAACAACTTATGAGCAAGACGGATATTTAGACTTGTGCCGAGGGCCACATGTGTCTAATACAAAAGAAATCAATGGGCAGTCATTCAAATTAACTAAAATTGCAGGAGCATATTGGCGAGGCGATTCTTCAAAACCAATGCTAACTAGAGTGTATGCATTGTGCTTTTCAAAACCGAACGAACTAAAAGAATATCTTGCAATGCTTGCAGAAGCAGAAAAACGCGATCACAGAAAACTTGGAATAGAGATGGATTTATTTCATCTTGAGGCAGAAGACCCTGGACAGATTTTCTGGCATCCAAACGGTTGGACTATATACACAGTAATCCAAGACTACATGAGACAACAAATACGTCGCGACGGCTATCAAGAAGTAAACACGCCTGCAATCATGCCTCAAAGCCTTTGGGAACGGTCTGGTCACTGGGGACACTATCAAAAGAATATGTTCATAACGGAATCTGAAAAAAGGCTCTTCGCTATAAAACCAATGAATTGTCCTGGCGCTTTGGAAATTTTTAAGAGCAGACAGCGTTCTTACAAAGACTTGCCATTAAGATTGGCAGAATTCGGCCACGATGTACGAAACGAACCTAGTGGAACATTGCACGGCATAATGAGAGTAAGAGGATTTGTTCAAGATGATGCGCATATCATCTGCACAGAAGAACAGGTATCTTCTGAAGTTGCAAAATTTTGCAAATTATTAAAAAGAGTTTACCACGACTTTGGATTTGATGACCTTGTCGTAAAATTTTCAACAATGCCAGAAGACCATGTAGGAGATCTTGAAACTTGGCAGAGAGCAGAAAAAGCTCTTGCGGATGCTTGCCACGAAGCAGGTCTTGAATATGAAATTCAACCTGGAGAAGGTGCTTTTTACGGTCCTAAGCTTGAATTTAAATTATACGACACGCTCGGCAGAGAATGGCAATGCGGAACTATTCAAGCAGACTTCCAGTTGCCTTCAGCCGAACGTTTAGATGCGACATATATTGGTTCTGATAATCAAAAACATCATCCTGTAATGCTCCACAGAGCGGTTTTAGGTTCTATGGAAAGATTTTTGGGAATCCTTATAGAAAATTTTGCAGGGGCATTTCCTACTTGGCTAGCTTTTGAACAGGCAGCTATCGTTCCAGTTTCTAATCAGTTTGATGATTATGCAAAAAAAGTAAACGAACAACTTCTTGCTCACGATATACGTTCTACAGCATATATTTCAGACGAAAATATGAGGCAAAAAATTAAAGTAATTACAAAAGAACATAAGACTCCTTATATCCTTGTGGTTGGAGAAAATGAGCAAAAAGATGGAACTGTTACAGTAAGATTCAGGCAGTCAAGTGGAATTGAACAAAAAACTATGAAAATAGAAGATTTTATTTCTTATGTAGAAGAAAAAGTTTCCTCTCACTTTGTTGGAATATAAACAAATAAGAATATACCTTTATAGTTTTATACAAAAATTGGAGATGTTCTAAACAGAAGTTTTAGCTTCTAGAACATCTCCAATTTATTTTAATTAGTCCAAACTTTGAGTTTTTAGAAAAATAAACAAAAGCGTAAGCTAAGTTACAATTTGTTCATTTAAACTAATTATAAAAAAGTCTTTCAGTAAGGTTGCTTGTCTCCTAAATAGGAAAACCGCATACAATCAAGGCTAATATAATTGAGAATACCATGCTGAGAATAACAATAATCATCTGTACGCAAGGCAATTGTATGCTTACCTTTAGAAAGCCAGACAACATTTGGAGAACTCATTGCCCAAGAAGTCCAATTGCCTTGCTGAGGAAATGCAATTCTTCTTTTTAAAACATTATCAACATAAAGAGCCCTTACAGCGCATTTTTCACCAGTATTTATAGGACCATGTCCATTCTTAAATCTAAAATCAACAACATAAAATCCTTCTTTTTTTACATTAACATTAAACTGGACAAAATCACCTTTTGAACTACCCCACTTTTCAATATAACGGCTTTTATTTGCAAGAACAGTTTGAAAATCGACAGAAGTTTTTGCAGATGCTGTACTTTCCATATCATCAGATTTAATTGTTCCGCCTACAAACTCTGAATTTTCTGCCTCATAAAATTTTGTGTTTTTTGTAGATTCTATTCTTATAACTTTTGCTGGCAAAGCAGGAATGTTTTTATTATCCGACATTGCAAAAACTGTGCAAAGTCCTAAATTATTAAAAGTAGAAGTTTCTAAAGAGCGTTCTTTTGTTTCATACGAGAAATTGTTTAAATAAACTTTATAGCCAAACTTATTTAAAGGCTTCCAAGTTATAAAAGCTTTATTTTTTTCATATTCAATAAAAGTGTTTGGAATGGCAGAAGAAATAGAAGTCGCTTTAAATACGCTTTTTCTTTTGCCTTTCAAACTATAAGATTTTATATAATCATCAGATTTTTCCATTTCTATGAAAATATCAATTTTTTTGTTCTTAGAAAAAGGAATAATATAGTCAGCTGATACGGTTTTTCCATTTACAACATATTTTTTTATTTTGTCACCATTTCCAGTTATTGTAAGATTTAAGACAGTGTTTCCAAGCGAAAAATTTTGCAAAGAAATTCCTTTTTTAAAAGAATCAAACACTAAAGGATTTATGCAAATACCAGAATCCACAAAATTTAACCCACAAATAATTTTGTAAACATAACAAAGATATGCAGCGACTGACCAAAGCTGACGGTCAGAATTTGTACTAGTATTAGGACTAAACGAAGATGCAACATAATTTTCCTTAAAAGTCTGGAACATAGAAGCAGCATATAACAATGAAGCAAATTCTTCTTCGCAAAGAGCAGCATCTTTAGCCATTTTGCAGGCAAGCCCTCTATATCCTTGCACAAATGGCCAAACTGCATCATTGTGATAAGAAGGAACATTTGCAAGCTGAGGAGCTACAACGCTCATTCCCCAATTTCCACTTTCAACAGCATTTAAGACTTGAGCAGAGTCATCTTTATCCGTTAAAGAATTCAAAACAGAAAGACTTTCCCCAAGAGTTTCATAACCTTCATAAACAAAGTCTTTTATATCCGAAAGAATGTAAGAAGCAAAATAGCCTTTTTCTTTTAACCAAAATTTTTCCTTTATCGCAGCACTAAGTTCGTCATATCTATTTTGCCAAACAGAAAGTTCTCCATTATTAAGAAGTTTAGACAAGAAAATCATGCATTTTAAAGCGCCAAGATAAACATTATTTGTACCAAGAGCAAATGAGTCTGCTATAAAAATGCTGTCTGCCCATCTAGGATAAGTTTGTTCTCTCCAATCTAAAAAAGAAGTTTCGCCTCTAAAAAGTTTTTTTTCTGAATCATAATTAACATTGTAATCGTATTCCAGAGTCTTTTTTCCAACTTCAAAAATCCAAGCAAAATAAGAAAAATCTTGCTTAAAAAGCGCATAATCGTAAGCGGCTATTATCCAAACAACTCTGTCTGTGCTTACAGGATAACTTCCACCGCTTCCTGTGTCTTGAAGGATAATTCCGTTTTCAATTCTGCTATTTAAAGACTTTTCAACAGCTTCTGGATAAAGGAAAGATAAAGAAAGATTTATCGCATAGGACATATCTCTTGTCCAAGCTGTAGGCCACTTTGCGCCTGCGCAAAACGTTCCATCAGTCCTGATATTCTGGCGGATTTCTTCATCTGCCATTTTTATAAAATAATCTACTAAAGAATCATTTGTAATAAGATTTGCCGATTTTGACACCAACTTTCTTTGGCTAGCTTTGCCATTATAGTTTGTAGAAAGAATATCGGCATTTACAGAAGCAGTATCTGAAGTTAAAAGCGATTTTACAAGATTTTCTTTTATAGAAAAAGCTTTAGACTCATAGTTGTAAGCCTGCACAAATGAAACGCTGATGAAAAGAATAAAGGAAATGTGCAAAAATTTAATTTTTTTCAAGAGAACCTCCAAACAAATTAAAAATCAAGCAAAAGATTTTGTTTTTCAACTTGACTGTTTTCAAGTTGTTCTAAATTATATGAAAGAGAAATTTCAAGAGAATTAGCAAGTCCTGAATCAATACAATGTTTGCTGCAGTCAGATTTTATTTCTGCCATAATTGAAAGGATTTTTAAATAAACTTCGTCTGGAGTTTTTTTACTGTTTATGTCACCAGTGTAGCTTTTTAAGTAAGATACAAGAGATTTTTGAATTAGTTCAAAATCCGAAAATTTTAAAGTCTGCATATTAGTTGGAAATTTCAAACATAGAAATAAGTTTTTCTAGTCTGCTGTACTCAAGTTCCTGCTGCTTTCTGAGTATTGAATCTCTATGGGTTATTACAAAATTATCTGCATAAGTTTGAAGACATTCATAAATAAAATCTATTTCATCGCTTTCTAAATTTTCAATTGCATTTAAACTTGTAATTTCAGGAAGAACATCGCGTAAAATTTCAATAACCTCAAGATAGTCTTCTTCAATTTCGCGGTATTCCGACTCTAGATTTTTTTTTGCGACTTCAAGTTCTTCATTTAAATGAGAAAGTATTACTTCAAAAGTATGCAAAAAAAATTCGTAGTCAGAAAAGTTTTTCATTTTAAAACATCCTGTGCAAGAACCAAAACTTTATCTACACAAGCCTTTACACATTCACCGCAACTGTTACATTTTTTATAGTCGATATTTGGGATTCCACTAGAAATATCAATCGCAGTTTCTGGACATTTTCTTACGCACATACCACACTTAAAACAACCAGAAGAACAGTCTTTTCGAATTTGGGGTTTATTGTCACTGTGGCAGGAACATCTTGCTACAGAACCTTTTGTGTCTGAATCAAGAAGTTTGAAAAGATGCTTAGGACAAGAGCGAACGCACTTTCCACAGCCAACACATTTTTTGTAATCTACAGCAGGAAGCCCATCCGCAGACATCGATAAAGCATTAAAAGGACATTCTGAAACACAGTCGCCAAAACCAATGCAGCCAAAAGAACACTTTTTAGTTCCATTCATTACAAGCTGAGCGGCTGCGCAAGTTTTAATTCCATTATAGATTCCCTTTTCTGAAGCACATTCCTTTGTTCCGTGGCAAGCCAAGAAAGCAACCTTAGGCTTTACTTCAACTCCAACTTTTCCTAAAATTTCAGCAATCTTTTCGGCGCAAGATGAACCTCCCGCTACACAACCGTCAGTAGGAGCTTCATCTTTTGCAACCGCCTGCGCAAAAGAATCACACCCTGCAAATCCACAACCGCCACAGTTCGCTCCACTTAAAACATCTCGAACTTCTTGAACTTTTTCATCAACATTTACATAAAAAATCTTTTTAAAAAGTCCTAAAAGCACACCTAATAAAAAAGCAATTGAAACTGCACATATTACTGTATAAAGAATTATATTCATTTTATGCTCCCATAAAAACTTTGCAACGCAAGCTTATAAAGAAAAACTCAGAAACTAATTAATAAGTCCTTTGAATCCCAAAAATGCAAGGCTTAAAAGGCTTGCTGTAATGTATAGAATTGGAGTTCCTTTAAACGAGTTTGGAATATTTGCGATTCTAATACGGCTCCTTACACCGCTCATAATAACCATGCTAAGAAGAAATCCGCAAGCAGTTCCAAAAGCGTAGACAAGGCTTTGACCGTAATTAAAATTTTTTGAAATACAGTTCAAAGTGACACCTAAAACGGCGCAGTTCGTTGTTATAAGCGCAAGGTACACACCCATAGAACTATACAAGCCTGGAACTTTCTTCTTTAGAAAAAATTCAACAAGCTGAACTAAACTTGCTATAACAAGGATAAAAAACAAAGTCTGCAAAAATTCAAGTCCCAGCGGAACCATGACAAAATGATACAAAGGCCAAGTAACCACAGTCGCCAAAACAATAACAAACGTAGTTGCCAATCCCATTCCAGTAGCTTTTTCAGTATCATTAGTCATTCCGATAAAAGGACAAATCGCCAAATACTGAATAAAAACAACATTATCGACTATTGCCGATTTTAGAAAAAGTTTTAAAGTCTCAATCATATTTTTATCCTTTTTATTTAGATTTTCTTTGAGCGTAAGCCTGTTTGCAAGCTATTACAATAGCCGCAAGGAAGCCGAAAACTAAAAAGCCACCTGGAGCACTATTAAAAATACCGATTCTATAGGCTTCTGGAATTATTTCAACTTTTAGAGGCGTACCGGCGAAAAGTGTTCCAGCTCCAAAAAGCTCACGAATAAATGAAATTAAGAACAAAACCAACGTATAACCGATTCCCATGCCAAGAGCATCTAAAATTGAATCGATTATAGAATTTTTTGAAGCAAAGGCTTCTACTCTTCCCATAATTATACAGTTTACAACAATTAATGGTAAAAAAACGCCTAAAGCATCATAAAGGCTTTCAACATAAGCTTGAAGAACAAGCTGAACTATTGTAGTAAAGGCTGCAATTATTATAATAAAAACTGGAAGACGTATTGCGCTTGGTATAAGTTTTCTAAAAATGCTTATAACAATTTCGCTCATAAGAAGAACAAAAGTCATTCCTAATCCCATGCCTAATCCATTAAATATGCTCGTAGTAACTCCTAATGAGGAACACAAACCTATATTCAAAACCAATAGAGGATTTTCTTTTATAAATCCATTTGTAAAAATCTTTAACTTTCCGCTCATTTTGAACCTGCCTCTATTACTTGCAAAAGAACTTCGGAACCCTGATTCATAAGATTTCCAACTGCCCGACTAGTTATTGTAGCTCCGCTTATCGCATCGAAAGAACGCCCAATTTCAAATCCTTGCGCAGCATTTTTATTAGTAAACTGTTCATAAAAAGTCTTGCCATTTGAAAGCTTGTATTGCGAATCCTTTGCCTTTGAACCAAAACCAGGAGAGTCTGTTAATTCAAGGAACTGCATTCCTGTTACAAAACCTTTGCTATCAATTCCCAAAATAATTTTTCCACGGTCATAAGTTGGTCCTGATATTTGAGCGACAGCACCTGCAATATTTTTACCACTTTTTGCAAGATATACATCAGTTACAGAAATTGAAGAATCGGAATTTTTTGGAAAATTTGAAACAGCCTCAAAAGAATCCGCGTAAGGAAAAACAACTTTCATTGCAGCGGAGGCTTTTTCAACCTGATTTTGCGCAATTTTTGTACTTGTAAAATTATTTACAACTGCAAGGACAGTGCAGCTTGCAACTGCATAGCAGACAAGAACTAAACCAAGCTTTATCATTTCAAAAATATCTTTTTTCGCAGAAGGAACGCTCATTTTTCTACCCCTTCACTTAAATCAAATTCCATTGTTATTTTTTTTACAAAAGGCTTTCTTTCTGATTTTTTTCCATAACCGTACTTTCTTGCTGTAATCTTGTTTAAAAACGGAGCAATTGCATTCATAATTAATATGCTGAACATTACGCCTTCTGGATAGCCCCCAAATCTTCTTATAAGGAATGTTATGAGTCCGCAGCCTGCGCCAAAAACAAGCCTTCCGCCTTTTGTAACAGGAGCTGTAGAATAATCTGTAACCATAAAAGTCGCCCCAAAGACAAGCCCTCCTGTAAGCAAACTTACAAGAACCTGTTCGCATGCAAAAGTTACATTCCCATTTTTTGCAAAGCCATCGATAAAAGAACAGAGCATTACAGTTCCAACCATCGCAACAGGCGCTCGCCAATCGATAATTCTACAGATAAGCAAAAACGCAAATGAAATCAATATAAGGAAAATAGAAGTTTCGCCTATGCAACCTGCTCTGTTTCCTATAAAATACTGCCACACATCAAAATTCTGAAAATCAAATGAGCCATTTTTTACAGAAGAAAGCACTGTTGCTGAACTAATTGCATCAACTTCAGAGGAAAACTTTATAGGATTTAGCCAAGTAGCACCCATTGCAGCAGGAAAACTTATAAAAAGAAAGGCACGGCCAGTAAGAGCGGGATTAAACACGTTGCTTCCAATTCCGCCAAAAAGACCTTTTGCAACCACGATTGCTACAGCCGCTGCTAAAACCGTCATCCAAACGGGAATTGTAGGCGGACACACAAGCGCTAAAAGAACACCGGTAACACAAGCACTTAAGTTTGAAACAACAACCTTTTGTTTTGTGGCAAGCTGGAAAAGCCATTCAAAGACAACGCAACTTGCAACACTAACTAATATTGTGATAAGCGCAGGAATTCCAAAAATTATTACTCCGCAAATACATTCAGGAAGTAACGATATAAGTACACAAGCCATAATCGACTTTGTGCTGATTCCAAGTCTAAAATGAGGACTGGAAGATAGATAAAATCTGTTTTCTGCCATTATTTTACTCCAATAACGCTTGCTAGGACTGTTTTTTATTTAATTCAGCAGCCTTCGCACGAGCTTCTGCTATTTGCTGCCGAACAATATTTTTTCCAAGCCTAAAACGCTGCACAAGGCGAATATTTGCAGGGCAAACAAATACGCAACAGCCACATTCAATGCAATCCATAAGTCCAAGCCTTTTTGCAGTGGCATACTTTTGAGCTTCAAGCTCGCGTTTTATAAGAACTGGACTTAAATGCATCGCGCAAGTTGCGACACACTTTCCACAGCCTATGCAGGCGTCTTCGTCAACAAGGTAGGTTTCCTTTTTTGTAAGAAACGTAATGCCGCTAGTTCCCTTTGCAATAGGGAAAGATGTTGTTGACATAGCAAAGCCCATCATTGGACCGCCACTTATTACTTTTGCAACTTCGTTATCTTTTACTGAAAAAACAGAAGGCATAAGATCACTAACTAACGTACCAACTGGAACTCTTATGTTGCAAGGCTTTTCAACCGCTCCGCCACTTATTGTCAAAGGACGCTTTATAAGCGGCATTCCTTTTCTAAAGGCATCGCTAATAGCGCAAACAGTGCCAACGTTGCAGATAATAGCGCCGGAATCAGCAGGAAGTTTTCCGCTAGGAATTTCAACACCTAAGCAAGCTGAAACGATAAATTTTTCAGCACCTTGCGGATACTTTGTTTTTAAAAGGAAAACTGAAATATCATCACTGTAGCCTTTTTCTAGAATTTGTTTTTCTAAAACAGGTTTTAAATAAGCTTTATTATCTTCAAGCCCAATTATTCCCTTTGCTCCAACCAAATTAAGAACGATTGCAAGACCATCCACAACCTTGTCTGGATTTTCTATCATAGTTCGCTCATCGCAAGTCAAATACGGCTCACATTCGGCCGCATTTACTATAACAAAATCTATTTCTTTGTCCTCAGGAGGATTTAACTTTACGTGAGCGGGAAAAGAAGCTCCTCCCATACCTACAATTCCAGCCTTTTTTATGCGTTCCAATGCTTCTTCGTGAGAGCACTTAAAAGGATCCAAAACGTCCATATAGGAAGTTCTGCCAGAATTGTCGCCTTCGATAACGATGCAAGGCACTTCTTGATTTCCAGTTACAACAAATTTTGCAATTTTCTTTACTTTTCCTGCAATAGAAGCATGAACAGGACAATTCATAAATTTGTCGCCATCAGCAATAATCTGACCTTCAGAAACTTCATCGCCAACTTTTACAAGAGGAGAATTTGGAGCTCCCCCCATTGTAACAGGAATAACAACAGTATTTGAAGGCGAGGCAACGTCCATTATAGGACATTTATTGCTAAGTTCCTTCATTTCTTTCGGGTGAATTCCACCTTTAAAAGTATGCAATTTCATGAAAAATATTTTACAACAAGGCAAATAAAAAGTCTATTTTTTATGCTTTTATTATAAAAAAAAATCAAAAGATTCAAAACTGTGCTATCATGTAACTATGAAAAAACACATTTTTTTTATATCAGTCTTATCTATCTTTATAGTTCTTTTTTCAAGCTGCAAAAAAAAATCTGCTGAAAAATATTTTGAAAACATGAATACCTTTATGAAAGTAAAGTGCTATGGAAAAAACTCTGAAGAAGCTGTTATTGCTGCGCAAAAACACATAAAAGAATTGGAAGAAACTATTTCCGTTACAAAAGAAGGCAGCGAAATTTACAAGTTGAACCAGGCACAGGACTTTCCTGTTTTAGTTTCTGAAAAAGTTTCCAATTTAATAAAATATTCTATATTAATGGCTGAAAAAACAGACGGAGCCTTTAATCCTTGTCTTTACCCTATAACATCAGCCTGGGGATTTACAAAAAAAGAAAACAAAATTCCTTCCGATGAGGAGCTAAAAAAAATGCTTCCGCTTGCAGACTACAAAAAAGTCAGAATAAACGGAAATGCCATTTCTATGGAAAAAGGAATGATGATTGATTTAGGAGCTGTCGGAAAAGGTTTTGCAGGAGATGAAGCGGCAAAAATAATGAAAAGCTTCGGCATAAAATCAGCATTGCTCGATCTTGGTGGAAACATACAAACAATCGGTTCAAGACCAGATGGTTCAAATTGGACTATAGGGATAAAAAATCCATTCGAACAAGGAAGTATTGGCTCTATAGAAGTAAAAGACAAAGCTGTGATTACAAGCGGTGGATATGAAAGATTTTTTATAGGAAAAGATGGAAAAAAGTATATTCATATTTTTGATGGAAAAACTGGAAAACCTGCTGAAACAGAGATAGTCTCAAGCACGGTCATAGGAAAAAACGGCACAGAGTGCGATGCCTTAAGCACCAGCCTTTTTGTAATGGGAATAGAAAAATCAATTAATTTTTGGAAAAACGAAAGCAACTTTGATTTTATACTAATAACTGACGACAAAAACATATATATTTCAAAACCGATTTTTAATTCATTTTCGTTTAATTCATCTATTTCAGATGCACAGGCAGTAAAAATCATTTGCATTGAAAAATAACTTAAAATACCAAAACTTTATAATGAGTTGCTAGTTTTTTCTTGCCTAGTTGATTTTTTTATTTATTTGCGATATTCTACTAGAGTTTTACGGAATTACCGATTATAAGGAGGTGAAATAGCAATGGCAACGATTATTGTTGATGATTCAGAGAATCTTGAAAAAGCAATCAAACGCTTTAAGCGAATGGTTGAAAAAGAAGGCATTATCCGCGAATACAAAAAGCGTGAATATTTTGTAAAGCCTTCTGCCACACTTCACCAAAAGAAAACAACTCTTGAAAGAAAGTTGTTGAACAAAAAACGTAAAGCAGAAAAGAAAGATTATTAATCATTCACTGTTTATAAGCTATCTAATTGAAGTAGATAGCTTATTTTTTTGACAAACATTAAAAACAAATAAAAAATCAAATTGAAATATAAAAACCTGCAAGACATAAAAAAAGACTACCTAAAAAGATAGTCTTATATCGGGATGACAGGATTTGAACCTGCGACATATTTTTGACTAGTTTTTGATATGAAAAATCTAGGTTTTAAT
>CAKULY010000012.1 GCA_934667505.1 uncultured Treponema sp.
TTGAAGTTCCAAGCGATGTTGTTCCGTTCGAGCAGCGTCCTTGGATGAAATGCGCTGAAATCACCGACAAGGTTATCGAGGCAATCAAGAGCGGAAAGTACGACCACATCAGACTGAACTACCCGAACGGCGACATGGTCGGACACACCGGCGTATTCAACGCGGTAGTCTGCTCAATGGAAGGCATGGATCTTCAGCTTGGTCGTCTTAAGGCAGCAATTGAAGAAGCCGGCGGAATTATGTGCATTACAGCTGATCACGGAAACTCAGACGATATGTACGAGCACGCAAAGGACGGCAGCGTAAAGAAAGACAAGGACGGAGAGCCAAAGGCAAAGACATCGCACTCGCTCAACCCTGTACCGGGAATCATCTATGACCCTGAATACAAGGGCGAATACGACAACACCAAGCTCAACGACGGACTTGGAATCTCATCTTGGCCTGCAACAATAATGAACCTTATGGGCTATGTTCCGCCGACAGACTACGACAAGAGCATGATAAACTTGAAGTAAACGCAAATAAAGTGTCATTGCCGGACTTGTTCCGGCAATCCATTTGTAAAGGTTTTCGCATCAAGTGCGGAAATGACAAGATAAAGCAAAAATGGCATTCCTTTTGGGATGCCATTTCTTTTTAGAGAGATGGGGATGTCTAATAAGTTCTAAATGTCATTGTCGTACTTGATACAACAATCTCTAAATGATTGCAATATATGCATTTAGATTTTCGGGTCAAGCCCGAAAATGACAGAAAAGATACTTTTGGGACAGCCCCTTTTTTTAATCTTCACTATTGCAGTAGCATTTGGTCGTTTGTTAAAGTTTGTTTTTTTATTTGGCGGAATTTTTCAACAATATCTTCCATAGTTAGTTTTTCTTTTTCTTCTTTTGGAATATCCAAAATAATTTCTCCGCCGTCCATCATTAAAAGTCTAGTTCCGTAGTTTAGAGCGTGCTGCATATTGTGAGTTACCATCATGACTGTTAGATTGTATTCTTGCGCAAACTTTTTGGTAAGTTCCATTATTATTGCGGCATTTGTTGGATCGAGGGCAGCTGTGTGTTCATCAAGCAAAAGAAGAGATGGTTTTGACATTACCGCCATAAGAAGCGTTAATGCCTGTCTCTGTCCGCCAGAAAATTGTTCTACGTTGTCGCGAAGTCTATTTTCAAGTCCCATGTTCAAAACCGAAAGCTGTTCCTTAAAATATTTTCGCATTTTGTTGTTCAAACTTATTTTTAATCCTTTAAAGCCTTTTTTATGGGCGATTATCATATTGTCTTCTAGGGTCATTTTTCCTGCAGTTCCCAAAAGCGGATTTTGAAAAATTCTGCCTATGTAATTTGCCCGTTTATATTCTTTGTCGCGAGTGATGTCTTTTATTCCATTTTTTGTGGTTAATTCGATTGTTCCAGAAGTAGGCGTGTAACTTCCTGCAATAACGTTGTAAAGAGTTGATTTTCCGGCTCCATTGCTTCCAATAACAGTTATAAAGTCGCCAGAATTTATTTTTAAGTTTATGTCTTTTAGGGCGTGGTTTTCGTCTGGAGTTCCTTTATTAAAAAACATATTTATATTCTTCAGTGTAAGCATTTATTTTATTCCTTTTTTAGAGTTGCTTTTTTTTTTAGGCTTGATAGAAGATTTGTTCTTGAAAGTGTAAGGCAAAGTATTATTAAAATGCCTGTTGCCAATTTTAAGTCGTTTGGCGTCATGTGAATTTTGTAGCCGTAAGTTCTAGCAAGAACCATAAGCGCTCTGTAGATAACTGAGCCAAGAAGAACACGCGCCGTTTGAAGCGATATTTTATTCGATTTTAAAATAAATTCTCCAAGCATTAAGGATGCAAGTCCGCTGACAACAACACCTGTTCCCATTCCAACATCTGCAAAACCGTTGTACATTGCTGCGAACGCGCCTGCAAGGGCTGCTAGTCCGTTTCCGGCACAAATACCAATTCCTCGTACAATATTTGGATTAATTCCTTGCGATATAATAAGTTGCGGATTTGCGCCCAACGCTCCCATTGTAAGACCTAAATCTGTGTGGTAGAACAAATCCATAAGTCCTTTTAAGGCGAGCACAAAAATAAAAAGAAATAAAAGAATTGAAAGATTTGAATCTACCGTAGGAAAGTGGTCGTAGCAAAAATCGCTTAATTTTGAAAAAAAGTTTGGAACTTTTAATAGTGAAATATTTGCTTTATTTGAACATATTCTAAGATTTACAGAATAAAGCATAGTCATAGTAAGAATTCCAGCCAAAAGATCTGGTATTTTAAATTTTGTGTATATAAGAGTTGTTACAAGACCTGCTAAAATGCCTGCAAAGAAAGCTAAAAGCAGGGCAAATGGCAGGGCGATTCCATTGGAAAGGCAGACTGCAAGGACACATGCTCCCATTGGAAAAGAGCCGTCTACAGTCATGTCGCAAAAGTTTAGAACTCTGAATGTTGAGAAAACTCCCAGCACCATTATTCCATAAATTAGACCTTCTATTACAATTGAACAAATCATTTAGTCCTGCCTGTAAAAATTATAAAGTTTAATATGGCAAAATTCGAGTTTTCTATAAACTATAAAAAAAATGCTTTCAGCGAATTTACAATTTGCTCAGATGGTTGTGCTCGCGTTTCACTTGGGCTGGTTTGGGTTGCTGCGCAACCTTAGTCGTTCTTATCGCACAAAATCTTCGCAAATTGTAAATTCGCTTACGCTTTTATTGTTTTCCTAAAAACTCGAATTTTGCCATAATTTTAATAGCATTTTTCTATTTTGTAGTTAATTTTCCATTCTGGATAATCATGTTTGCTGTATCCAAATATTTTTTATCAAGTGTTATGTTGCAGTTTTTTGCAGCGTCTAGGTCAATAAGGAAATCTGTGTCAGAAGGATCTGTCATAAATCTTACTGGAAGTTCCGAAGGTTTTGCTCCGTTCAAGATTTTTACAACCATTTCGCCAGTTGCAAGACCTGCTTTGTAGTAATTAAAACCGCTTGCCATAAAGATTCCGCCTTCTTTTGCGGCTGTAACATCACCTGAAAAAATAGGCTTTTTAGCTTTTCCAAATACGTCAACAAGAGAAGCTATTGCGCTAAAAACTGTATTATCTGTAGAAAGATAAATTCCATCTACGCGATTAACAAGCGCTTGGGCTGCTTGTTTTACTTCATCGGATTTAGTAATGCTTTGAGTAACAAGTTCTATGCCGGCTTCCTTGCAACCTTTTTGCACAAGAGCTAAAGCGCTTGAAGAGTTATCTTCGCTGCTTGTATAAATGTAACCCAATGTTTTAATCCCTGCAACTTCCTTAAAAAGTTTTATGTGCTGCTCAGTAGGAATCGCATCGCTCATTCCAGTAACGTTTCGTTCCCCGTGTTCAAGCGTTGAAACAAGACCTGCTCCCAGTGGGTCGGTTACAGTTCCAAAAACAACAGGAATATTTTTCAATGTTGTTGCCAAAGCTACCGCTACTGGAGTTGCAATTCCCACCGCAACATCAACTTTTTCCGCCTTATACTGATTTGCAATTTGAGCAGCAGTTCCAACATCGCCATTTGCGTTTTGCAAATCGTAAGTCGCATCAATTCCTGCGTCTTTGATTGCATCAATAACACCTTTTTCAATATCGTCAAGAGCTTGGTGCTGAACAATTTTTGCAATACCAATTTTTATTTTATGTTGTTTCTTTGGAGCAGCGAACGCTGTAGAAGAAGCCAATACCAAAAGAGCCGAAACGGCACTAATAATTTTTTTCATAATATGCCTCCATAGTTTTTATGTTCTTATGTATAGAAACATACAGTTGTTTAAAATTTTTGTCAATAAGTTTAATGAAAAATTTAAAAAGAAAAGTTGGATTTTAAAATTTTTCTAAGATATATTTAATTTCGTCTTTTAATGTAAAGGAAATGGGGATGTCCCAAAAGTATCTTTTCTGTCATTTTCGGGCTTGACCCGAAAATCTAAATGCATATATTGCAATCATTTAGAGATTGTCGTATCAAGTACGACAATGACATTTAGAACTTATTAGACAGCCCCTAGATGCCTTTCTATTTAAAATTTGTGAAAAACACAACTTTCCCTTCCTATAGTTTCTTTCCAAATTTTGTGCTAAACTTTCCTACAAATGACAATAAACGCAGAACAGCTTCTTTTTATACTTGAAAATACTCCTCCGCAGCAAAATATTATGCTTGTTGGCCGGCACGGAATTGGAAAATCTCAAATTCTTGAAGAATTTTTTCAAAAAAAAGGTTTTAAGGTAACGACTTTGTTTCTTGGCCAGATGAGCGACCCCGGCGACTTAATCGGTCTTCCAGAAAAAAATTCAAAAACTGGAAGAACTGATTTTATGCTCCCATACTGGTTTCCTGTTGACGAAAAACCTATAGTCCTCTTTCTTGATGAATTGAACCGGGCTAGGCCAGAAGTCCTGCAAACTGTTATGGATTTAACCTTGAACCGAAAACTTGCAGGAAAAAGCCTTCCAAAAGGAAGCCGCATTATAAGCGCTGTGAATGGTGGTGATGAATATCAGCTTACAGATTTAGATCCCGCTCTTATAAGCCGTTTTAACATTTACGAATTTGCTCCTTCCGTTGAAGACTGGCTTTTCTGGGCAAACAAAAGCGGTGTGGATAGCCGCGTGGTTTCGTTCATAAAAGAAAATCCTGAATTTCTTGATTCTGCGGATTCTAATTTTGAAGCAGAACAGTTTGAAAGAGCTCCAGACCGAAGAAGCTGGGTTCGCGTAAGCGATGTTGTCTTAAAGTTTCCTGTTTTGGAATCGATTCATAAAGCTGTAATTTCTGGGATTGTTGGAAACCGCGCTACGAATGCGTTTTTTCAGTTTCTGCAAGATTCAATTCCAAGCGCAAGTCAAATCATGTTGAATGGAATTGGACTTTTCAAAAGTCAGCTTGAAAATCTTTCCTTGCCAGAATTTTCTAAATTAAACGAAAGTTTGTTTAGATTTATCGAATCTTGCGCATATTCTAGCGATTGCATTCAAAAAATTGCACATTCTCTTGAAGATTATTTTAATTTTTTGGCGGAAAAAAATCTAAAAGAAGTTCAGTCGCACTTTGTTTCGCTTTGCAACGGTTCTGTTTATCCAAAAACTTTGGTTTTCATAATGGAAAATATTCCTGATTTTTACAAAACGCTTTCAAATTTTTTAGAAGAAAACTAGTTTCTTAAAAAGATTTCTATATGAATATTCTAGCAAATCTTGAAAAAATACGTTCTCAGTGGTTTTATACAGAACCTTTGCTTTTTTCGGCTGCGTGTACGCATAATTTTATGGAAAATAATTCTCTTTCTGTGCCTTTAAGAAGCGGCTGCATGAGAATTGAATTTTCTTCTGAACTTTGCAATGGTTTTAATCAAAAAGAACTTGAAGATTTGCTGAAAATCGAAATTTTTAGGATTTTGATGCAGCATCCCTACAAAAGAAAGCCGCTAAATGCAAAAGGAGGAATTCTTTCTCTTGCCAGCGACATTGTTCTTTATCAGGGAGGAATAAAACTTTCTTCTATTAATTCCGACCGTTTCTTGCAAGGTGTGGAGTATTTTAAGTTCCAGGCTAAGCGTTTTGAAATTGAGCAGTATCCTTTAGGAAAAAAATGGGAAGGCAGCGAAGAACTCAACTTTTTTAAGAGAAATCTTTGTGTTGACCATCGCTCTGGTATTCTTGTTTTAAAAGATGTTCTTTCGTTTGAGCAGTGGTATCAAAAAATTAGTTTTCTTGTTGAGCAAACTTCAATTGCAGGCAGCCAAAACGTTGGAGCGTCTTCTAATGGGCAAAGTTTTTCGCTTCCTTCAGATGAAAGTTGTGAACTTTGGCAAGAAAATCCTGATGCGCAGAGCCTTCTTTCTATGCAGATTCAAAAAGCCCAAACAGATATGGGGTGGGGCGGTCTGTCTGGTGGAGAAATCCGCACTCTTGAAGAGCGATGCGATTTTTCTTTTGATTATCGCAGGGCTCTTTCGCGCTTTAGGCAGCGTGTTGTAAGTGCAAAACGTTCTCTTACGCGAATGCGTCCGAGCAGGCGATTCGGTTTTTCGCAAATGGGAAGCCGTTATGAACGCAAAGCCAATGTTCTAATTGCGGTAGATGTTAGCGGTTCTATAACGGATTGCAGTTTTGAAAAGTTTTGTCATGCAGTAAAAAATTTCTTTTTTTTGGGAATTATCGAAAATATCGATTTGATTTTTTTTGACACGCAAGTAAAATTCAAAGAGCCAGTTCCTTTGAAAAAAAACATGAGATTAGATCAGGTGAATGGGCGTGGGGGAACAAATTTTCAGTGTGCTTTGGATTTTTTTCTGCAAAAAAAGGCGAAATACAGCGGGATGATAATTTTTACCGATGGCGAAGGCGAAAAACCTTCTGCAAATGAAAAGATGAACGTGCTTTGGATTTTGGAAAGCCGCCTTTCTTATGAAAAATCAAAGCTGTGGATAAAATCGCTTCCAGGACACAACGCAACCTATCTGACTTAAAAAATGAAGGGAAAAAATGTTTGAACAGAAAAAAAATGACTTCTGGAAAGAAAAACTCGTTCTTATGCAAAGGCAAAACAGCCGCGCAGGATGCCCCTTGCAAGATATTGCATCTGTCTTGCACAAAATAGAGTTGATTTGCCTTGCTTGGCCTAGCATGAAAAGCCAAGTAGAAAGTTCTTCTTCATCTGTTAGCTGGGAGCTTTCTGCAAGCGAAGATTTTCATATCCGAGCTTTTTTTCAGCGGCAAACAAAACTTTCTTTTATGGGAAGAACCCAAACTGGTTTTGAAAAAATTGCGGACGCAAAGCTTGCAAACGACCCTTTTCCAGTTATTGAACATTTTTTAAGGCATTTCGATGAATATCAAGTTGAACTTTACCGGCTTGAGCAAAAAGCTCTGCGTCGCAATGCAAAAATAAAACTTGCGCGCGAGTTTATAAAAGCTTTTATGAATCAAAAGTCAAAGGAATACGGCAGCAATTTTGAATGGCAAGTAAAAAATCCTGCAGAAAATCACTCTTTTGAAAATAAAGATTCTGAACCTGATTTTTTTACTGTTTTAATAGAAAAAAATGGTTGCATTTTACAAAAAACTGTAAGCACGACCAATTTTATAAGCGAATTAAAAGAACTTTCTTTTTAAGTTTAACTTGCAGTTTTTTTAATAAGCCCAAACTTTAAGCTTTTAGAAAAACAAATAAAAACGTAAGCGAATTTACAATTTGTGAAGATTTTGTGCGATAAGAACAATTACGGTTGCGAAGCAACCCAAATCAATTCAAACGAAGTGCGAGCACAACCATCTGGGGGATGTCCCAAAAGTATCTTTTCTGTCATTTTCGGGCTTGACCCGAAAATCTAAATGCATATATTGCAATCATTTAGAGATTGTCGTATCAAGTACGACAATGACATTTAGAACTTATTAGACATCCCCTAAGTTTTTATCTGCGTTTTCTTCCAAAAAGTCTTAAAAGATATAAGAAAATATTTACAAAGTCCAAATATAATTCCAATGCGCCAATTATAGAAGCCTTGTTAAAAACTTCTGTATTTTGAGCTCTTTGGCTTACTACCAGCATCTTCTTTGCGTCGTATGCTGTGCAGCCAGTAAAAACAACAACGCCCACAATTGAAATTATCCAGTCAAGTCTTTCTGACTTTAAAAATAAGTTCAAAAGAGAAGCGATAACAAGCCCTGTAATTGCCATAAAGAAAAATCTTCCAAAAGAAAGAATGTTTGCTTTAGAAAAAGTGCCGTAAATTGCCATCACTAAAAACATTGCTGCGCTTATAATGAATACAGTTGCAATTGACTGGATTTTATATACAAAAAATATGCTTGAAAGCGTCATTCCATTTAAAATTGAATACAAAATGAACGCAACGGTTGCAGCTTTTGCAGAAATTTTATTGATTTTTGCCGAAAGCCAAATTACAACAACAATTTCAGCAATAGCAAGAATTAAATATCCAACTCCATTGCCAAAAATTAAATTAAACAAAAACTGGCTTCTTACTGTAAAAAAAGCTACCGCCGCACTCAAAGCAAGTGCTAAAGTCATCCAGCCATAAACCTTTGCTAAAAAACGATTCTGCTCGCTTGCAACAGAAACTATTTTTTCAGAGTTTTCTAAATTTTCCATTGTCATTCCTTATAAAGAGAAGTCTAATAAGTTCATCTCTCTCATTTTCAACTTCTAGAACATTCCCAAAAGATAAAAGTCTGATTTAAATATACTATATTTGCAAGAAAAATAAAGACTTTTATTGTTTTTTTTACGAAAAATGTGGAACTCTTAAAAAAACTTGATTATTATAAAAGTATGTCTAATATTCTTGATTACGTTGCTTGGCGAGGAGACCTTTCTTTTGAGGATTCTCCGTTTAATGAAATTGATTCTCTAATTCTTTGCCAGATTCTATATCTAAACTTTGATGGTCTTATGAAATCTAGGGATTTTTCCTCGTCAATTCCTTTGCACGAGCTTGCTGAAATCTTTAAAAACTCTCCAGATTTTGAAGCTCGTTCTGACACAGGGCTTTTAATAAATAAGCTTTCTTCCCAACTGCTGTTAGAGGCTGCAAAAACTGTTCGTTTTGGAAACATTTTGGCAACTGGCTATGATTCTATTATCGATTTAAAGAAAGAAGAGCAGTTTGCGGCAATGACTTATATAATAGAAAAAAAACAGCTTTTTGTAGCTTATCGCGGCACAGACGACACTGTTGTCGGCTGGAAAGAGGACTGCAATCTTGCAATAATGAACGAAGTTCCAGCTCAAAAAGATGCTGTTCTGTATCTTCAGGATGTTGCAAATAATTTAAAAGGAACAATAACTGTCGCTGGTCATTCAAAGGGTGGGAATCTTGCTGTCTTTGCTTCTGCGCTTTGCGATAAAAAAATAAAGAATCGAATTGAAAAAATCTATAATAACGATGGACCTGGCTTTACAGAAAAAAGGCTTGAATCTCAAGAATTTTATGAAATTATTCCAAAGCTTTGTTCGTTTTATCCTCAGCTTTCAATCGTGGGAATGATTTTTCGCCATAAAGGCTGTTTTCAAGTTGTAGAAAGCGATGAATCAGGCGTAATGCAGCACGATCCATTTTCGTGGCACATAAAAGGAAAAGAATTTGTTCAAGTCGACGGTTTTGACAAAGCTAGCAAGCTTTTTTATGATTCGTTTAATAAGTGGATAGACATACTTTCTACCAAAGATAGAGAAATTTTTGTAGAAACTCTTTTTGAAATAATTCACGCGACCGGCGCGAAAACAAATTCTGAAATAAAAGCGAATATGTTTAAGAATTCCGTAAGAATTCTTGCAGCGTTAAGAAAACTTTCACCTGAGCTTAGAAAAATTATGGAAGAGGTTTTAAAATCGTTATTCCATATTGTCCATGAAGATTTGCCGAGTTTTTCAGAGCTGGAAAAAGAGCGGAAATTAAAAGCAAAGCCGAAAAAAAATAATTGCGAATCAAAAACAGAGCCAAAATAAAAACTGATGAACACCGCGTCTTTTAAAAAGTCAAAAATAGACGAAAAATAGACAAATTTATATTCTGGGTATATACTAAATGTATTAGAAGGGAAGATAAAAACTGTCAAAATACTGCCAGTTTTTATTTTAAAAGTTTGCGTTGCAAACTTTCTCATTGATTTTTTATGGGAGGCATGAGAATTTTGCAAGATACAACAATTATTACAGATAGTCCTGTCGGTAGACATTTGGACGCAATTTCGGAATCAGTTCCGGCAAGTTATTTAATGTTCAATAAAAAGAAGATTAAACTTGTAGCAAAAATAACAATCGGCCGCGAATCTGATAATGATATTGTTGTTGACAATAAATTGGCAAGTCGGCATCACGCTATAATACAAAAAATTCGCGATGCTTATTTTATAAAAGACGAAAAGAGTACAAATGGAACTTTTGTGAACGGGCAGCGTATTCCTGACGGAAAATATGTTCGCCTTGCAACTGGAGACAAGATTACTATCGGCACAATGAGCCTTGTGATTTCTTAAAATTAAGATTTTGAACGAAGATTTATTTAAAAAGCTTGAAAAATTTTCATTTTCTCGCGAGCTTCCTACACATGATTATCTCTTTGAGTTAGCAGATAGAACCGCAGGCATTTTGGAATCTGAAAGTGATGTTTGGCGTCCCTGTTCAGAAAAGAAAGAGCTTGGCGGACTTTTGGACTTTACTGCCAAAGGCGTTGAAAATTTGCCTGCAATCATTGTTCCTGACCTTCATGCGCGTCCTTACTTTATTTTTAATATAATGAAGTTTATTTTGCCAGATAATTTTATAGAAGAAAAAGCAGGAATTTCTGTATATGACGCTCTTTGCCAGAATTTAGTGCGCGTTATTTGTGTGGGGGATCTTCTTCATTCTGAGTTGAGAGGAAAGGAGCGGTGGCTCGCTGCAAAAGATGAATTTCTTGAAGGAAACTGCACTGGCGAAAATATGGCAAGCGAAATGGCAGAAGGGCTTTCTTTGCTGTCCGCGGTTATGGAATTAAAATGTGCTTTTCCAAAAAACTTCCACATATTAAAAGGTAACCATGAAAACATTATGAATGTTAACAATCATGGTAATTTCCCCTTTAGAAAATTTGCAAACGAAGGCGAGATGGTCCGCATATTTATGGAAGAAATGTACGGCGATGATGTTGTTATGGTGATTTTTTGCTTTGAAAATGCTTTGCCGCTCCTTGCCGCTTTGCCTTCTGTTGTAGTTTCCCATGCGGAGCCAGAAGTCGCTTTTTCTAAAGAACAGATAATAAACGGAATGGGCAACGATTTTGTTGTAAAAGCATTGACTTGGACTGGAAATGACGAAGCTGAAGAGGGTAGCGTCTTAAAGATGCTAAAAGAATTTACAACTTGCAAAGACCCTTTGGATGCTAGGTATATTGCCGGGCATAGACCTGTAAGCGGTAAGTATTTTTTACGGCAGGATGGACTTTTTGTTCAAATTCATAATCCAGAAAAACAACACATAGCGCTTGTTTCTAAAGATAGATTTTTTAATCCAAATACAGATATTGTAAGTGTTGTTCCAGAATAATAAGTAAGGTGTAAAAATGGCAGAAATTTTTCCTCACACAATAGGTAAGTATGAAGTTCAAGGGATAATTGCAAAAGGCGGAATGGGGGTAGTTTATAAGGCTATGCATCCTTCTCTAAAAAGGCAGGTCGTTATAAAAAAAATGACGGCTAGAAAAAATTCTGCGAATGTGGAACGATTCAAGCGAGAAGCTCAAATTTTGCTTGACTTACAAAGTCCATATATAGTCCATCTTTTTGACTACTTTACCGAAGGCGGTTACCGCTACATGGTGGAAGAATTTGTTGACGGCATGGCTCTGGATAAACTTTTACAAAAGCAAACAGTTTTAAGTCCGCAGCTGGCCATGCTGATTTTGCAGGATGCTTGCCTCGCTTTAAAATATGCCCATTCAAAGGATATTGTTCATCGCGACATTAAGCCTGGAAATATTCTTATTTCTAAACGTGCAGAAATAAAGCTTGCCGACTTTGGAATTGCAACAGACTCTGCTGAAAACGACTCTCTTACCGAAAGTGGTGTTGCTCTTGGAACTCCTGCCTATATGCCTCCTGAACAGTTTGAAAACAGCGCGGGCGTTGATTGCCGTGCAGACATTTATGCGCTTGGAATTATGTTCTACGAAATGGTTACGGGCTCAAAGCCTTATCCAGGAACGCTTTCTGTAGAAACTTTAAACGTAATAAGAAAGGGAAAGTATATATCGCCAAAAAAAATTGATAAGACAATTCCTTCCGTAGTCTGCCGCCTTATAAAAAAAATGCTAAAGCCAAATGCTAAAAAACGTTTTCAAAGCACAGTTCCTATTCTGAAGATAATAAAAAGATATTTGAAGCACTACGATGTTCACGCAATTCGTGTGCAGCTTGCAAAACTTATTCTTTCAAAAGACGGAATAAAGGAGCAGCCTTATATCCGCACAGATTTGAAAAAGAAAAAAGCCTGGACAATTTCACTTTGTTCTATTGCAGCTGTTTGTGGCATAGGAACCTTGTGGTTCAATGGAATTTTTCATAAAACAATTTTACGCAGATGGTATACGCCTGTAAGCATTCAAATGAAAATGCCTGCAACTTCTTCTGCCGGTGCGGATTTGCCAGTAAGAGCATTTTTCTTTGAAAATGATGGAAACCTAATTCCAGAAGTTCCAAATACCCGCAGAGTCCTAACTCAGGTTTCCGAAAAACAATTCCCTGCGGAAAAAAATGCACGCAACAGAACTTACACTACTAAAGACATTTATCTTACGCATGGCAATTATCGCATAAAAGTTGTTGCAGGTCCTTACGTCTGGTGGAAGTCTTTCAGCGTTGACAGAAATGAAGTTGTTATAAATGCGGATTTTTTAAAGAATATGCGCCGTCAAGTTTCAATTCTGCCATCTGTTTATAATGCAAAAACCGGGCAAGAAATAACTAATTCCACTTCTGTTACGATTTTTCAGAACAATGAATGGGTAAAGCTTCAGGATTTTCCTAAGGAAAAACTTATAAGCGGCAATGTCTTTAAGTTTAAGTTTACTTGCGAAGGCTATCAAGAAGAAATCTTTTCTTTGCGATTAGATTGGTTGCAAGATACCTTATATATTGGCGCGAATTTAATGCCAAATGATTAAGTTAAAACAAAAATCATTGTAATTTTTTCTTGTCTAAGTTTTATTATGCATATATATTTAAAATATGATGCAAAACGAAGATAATGAAAATACTATTTTAAATGATAATATAATTAATTCTGCTGAATCTGATACAAATCAAGAAGAAAACACTGCTGTAAAATCAGAAAAAAGCAAGAGAACTTCAAAAACTGAAAAAACAAAAAAAAGAGGTGAAATTGTTCCTGCGGATTCTGTTTTGCCTAACAAGCTGCCAATAATCCCTTTGCAGGCAAGACCTATTTTTCCAGGAATTTTTACTCCTTTGATGATTAATTCTTCGGAAGACATAAAAACTGTAGACCAGGCTTATTCTTCTGACGGGCATATCGGAATTGTAATGCTAAAAAATGAGGAGGAGTTGGCATCTTATTCCGACTTGCATACAATTGGAACTGTAGCAAAAATCATAAAAAAAATAAATTTGCCTGACGGCGGAGTAAACGTCTTTATTTCTACAATTAAACGCTTTAGAATGAGAAAACCGCTGCATTCAAAGACTCCAATCGTGGCTGCTGTAGAATATCTTGAAGATGAAGAAGACGACACTTTTGAAGTAAAAGCTTTGACCCGCGCTCTTATAAGCGAAATGAAGGAGGTCAGCGAAAATAATCCTCTGTTTAGCGAAGAAATGCGCCTTAATATGGTGAATATTGACCATCCAGGAAAAATTGCTGACTTTATAGCTTCTATTTTAAATATTGACAAAGATGAGCAGCAAAAAGTTCTTGAAATGTTAAACGTTCGTCAAAGAATGGAGCAAGTCCTTGTGTTTATAAAAAAAGAGCAGGAGCTTCTTCGTGTGCAAAAAAAGATTCAAAAAGAATTGAACGAAAGAGTTGAAAAAAATCAGCGTGAATATTTTTTGCGCGAAGAATTGCGTTCTATTCAAGACGAATTGGGTACAGATGCCGATGGAAATGCCAGCGACTACAACAAATTTAAACAAAAAATAGAAAGTTTTAATTTTGAAGGCGAAATAAAAGAGACCGTCGAAAGCGAACTTGAAAAATTTCATATAATGGAAGTAGGTTCGCCAGAATACTCTACAAGCCGCAACTATCTTGAGCTTATAACTCAACTGCCTTGGAACGAAGTTCCATGCGAAAACTATAATCTTAAAAGCGCAAAAAAAATTCTAGAAAACGACCATTACGGACTCGATGACGTAAAAAAGAGAATAATGGAATTCCTTTCTGTAAGAAAGTTAAAGCAAGATACAAAAGGTTCTATTCTTCTTTTGGTCGGTCCTCCAGGAGTCGGAAAAACTAGCATAGGAAAGTCTATTGCAAATGCGATGGAAAAACCGTTCTACCGATTTAGTGTCGGCGGAATGCGCGACGAAGCTGAAATAAAGGGCCACCGCCGAACGTACATCGGTTCCATGTGCGGAAAGATTATTCAGGGATTAAAGATTACTCACACAAAATCACCTGTTTTTATGATAGATGAAATTGATAAAATGGGTTCTAGTAATATGGGCGATCCTGCTAGCGCCTTGCTAGAAGTTCTTGACCCAGAGCAGAATATAAATTTCCGTGATAATTATTTGGATTTGCCTTTTGATGTTTCTAACGTCTTTTTTATTCTAACTGCAAATACTCTTGATACGATTCCAGAGCCGCTTTTGGACAGGTCGGAAATAATTCAGCTTTCAGGTTATATAGACCAAGAAAAGTTTGAAATTGCAAAGAAATATCTTATTCCTAAAAACCTTGAAAAAAATGGATTAAAAAAATCGCAAGTAAAATATACAAAGGCTGCAATTTTACGCATCGCAGAAGAATACGCTCGGGAATCTGGTGTCCGCAACTATGAAAAAAATATAGACAAAATTCATAGAAAACTCGTGACAGAAATTATGAGCGAGGCCGAAGCTAAATATTCTGAAGCCATTGAAAATGCAAGAAAAGAAGGAAAGTCAAAAAAAGATTTGGCAGAAATTTCTTTTGAACAGTTTATTGAAAAAAATAAAGAATTTGAAATTGATGCTGATAGCCTTGAAAAATACCTAGGCAAGCCAGTCTTTGATGAAAGCGAAGTAAAAAAGGCTAGTGTGCCTGGCACTGCAATAGGACTTGCCTGGACTAGTATGGGGGGCGACACTTTGCTGATTGAAAGCATGTCATTTCCTGGAAAAGGCGAGCTGATTCTTACAGGTCAAATGGGCGATGTAATGAAGGAATCTGCCTCTATTGCATTGGACTGGGCAAAAAAATATGTTATTTCTAAAAAAATAAAAAAGCCTGACTGGTTTGAAAAAAATACAATTCATCTCCATATACCCGAAGGTGCAACTCCTAAGGATGGTCCAAGTGCGGGTATAACTATGGCAACAACATTTGTTTCCTTGTTTACAGGAAAAACAATTAGACCAAAGCTTGCAATGACGGGGGAACTTTCCCTTACAGGTCAAGTTTTGCCTATCGGTGGCCTTAGGGAAAAAACAGTAGCGGCAAAACGCAATGGAATAAAAATAATCCTAATTCCTAAAGCTAACGAAAAAGATTTGGACGAAATTCCAGAGCACGTAAAATCTGGCATAAAATTCATTCCAGAAACACGCGTTGAAGATGTTATAGAATATGTTTTTTCTAAAAGATAAGAAATTCGATTTTTGACCTGCAGATTATAAAAAAGGGGATTTCTGTTAGAAGTCCCCTTTTTTTTGCTAATCGTTTTATTCGCTGATAACTTTTTTTATCGCCGAAAGAAGTTCTCCATATTCTGTAAAAGCGGGGTATTGAGGATAGTCGTTTTTTATTTGCTCTGTTGTCCTGAATAAAAATCCTGCTTTCGATGCTTGAATCATTCCTAAGTCATTAAAACTGTCTCCGCTTGCTATTGTGTCAAATCCACACGATTGCAATGCCTTTACCGTTGTAAATTTTGATTTTTCGCATCTCATTTTATAACCAGTAATTTGACCGTCTGGAGCGACTTTTAACGTATTGCAAAAAATTGTAGGCATGCCAAGTTTTTTCATAAGAGGTGCAGCGAATTGTTCAAATGTGTCGCTTAAGATTATTGCTTGTGTGCATGAACGCAGTTCATCAAGGAATTCTTTTGCCCCTGGTAAAGGCTCTATTTTTGCAATAGTATTTTGAATTTCTTTTAATCCTAGACCGTGCTGCTTTAGAATCCCAATTCTGTAATTCATCAATTTATCGTAATCCGGCTCGTCACGTGTCGTCTTTTTTAATTCTTCTATTCCAGTTTCCTGAGCGAATGCTATCCATATTTCTGGAACTAAAACCCCTTCTAAATCTAAACAAGTCACATACATAATTAGAACTCCTCGTGTCAAATTTATTTAATTTTTCTAAAAATTCGACTTTCCACCTCATTATAACGTAATAAATAGAACTCTTAAAGAGATTTTTTATTAATTATCCTAAACTTTGAGTTTTTATAATTATTTTTTTTCTACCTAATTCTACCTAATTAGTACTTTAAAAATATGGTAGTACGCTTAAAAATTATGGTATGTTTTTCAAAAAAGGTCAAAATATGTGCAATAATTTATACAGTGTATAAAATTATATCTGCGATTTTTCTATATTTTGAAAAAAAAATGTTTAAACCAGGGAAAATCTGCTTTGAAAATTTAAAAAAAATGACAATGCACTTACCATTATTATTTTTAATACTTGGCACGAAACTTGCTTTATATTTTGTAGTTAGTTTGTTTTTTTCGTTTTTTTAATATATACGGGAAACCGTGACATTGGTGAGTTTTTCGGGGGTGGAAGCCCGAATTCAGCAAGGATTGCCAAAGAAGTGGCTGTTTATTTTGTGATGCCACAAACAAATGGTAAAAGAAACATTCTTACAATCCTTGCTGATGAGAGTTTATTTATCTTATGCATTTGCATTAAATTCTATAAAAAAGTTTGCTAGACATTTTGAGCGTTTGTCGATAGAATGAAAGAGCATTTTGCTTAATGGTCAAAGTTAGTCAGAATGCTCTTCATTCTGTTTATGATAAATTCTAAAAAATCTTCTTCAAAATCAAATAGAAAAACTGTTCGGCGCAAAAAAAATACCAAAAAAATTTTTATTCCTGCTAGCAGTGTCATTATAATGTGCGCGGCAGTCGTTGGCATCTGTACTGCTCTGCTTATTTTTAGCACCTTTGCTGAGTCTGGTAAATCTGCTGCCAAAGAAAAAACAGCTTCTCAAGCATCTGCAAAGCCTATAAAAGATAAAAATAGCGCAGAAAATTCACTCTCTTTTGCGAAAAAAAATCATCAAACTAAAGATATAAAGAATTCTGAAGTTAAAACTGAAAAAAAAGCAGAAGAAACTCAAAAAAAAGTTAAAACTGAACAGAAAAAATTACAAGCGGCGCAAAAATCTTACAGTTCTAATGAAGAAATCAAAAAAATTGAATCTCCTTTAAAATCTGATTCAGAAAATTCTGTAAAAAATCCAAAAGTTCCTTCTGATATTCCTGAAATCCCAGCCGCTAAGAATAATGCTAGGCTAGCCATAATTTTTGACGATGGCGGACAAAGTGTTTCTCAGCTAGAAAAGTGTATTTCTTTGCCTTTTCCTGTAACTGTTGCGGTTCTTCCAAAACTTCAGTATTCAAAAAAATGCGCGCAAATGGTTCGTTCAAGTGGCAATGAGCTTATTTTGCATCAGCCGATGCAAGCTTTGAATTTAAATGTAAATCCTGGCGAAGGGGCAATAAAGCCTGAAATGTCTCTTTCCGAAATTTCTTTATTGCTTCAAGAAAATATTAAAGAAATCGGACCTGTAAAAGGTTTGAATAACCACGAAGGCTCTCTTATAAGCGAAGACGAGGCTAGAATAGGTGAAGTCTTAAAAACTGCATCTGACTTGGACATTTATTTTTTGGATTCTAGGACTACCAGCCAGTCCAGAGTGCCTCAAGCGGCAATGTCTATGGGATACAGCTACTACCAGCGCAATATCTTTCTTGACAATACGAAAAAACGTTCCGATATAATTGCAGAAATTCTAAAAGGGCTTGCTATTGCAAATAAAAATGGTGCTGCTATAATGATAGGTCATGTGTGGTCTGCAGATGTGCTTCCAAAAGTTCTTGCAGATATGTATCCTGTTCTTGTTCAAAAAGGATATAAATTTGTTACTGTTTCGAATTCAGGGGCTCTTATAACACCTTGATATTCGATATATTTTGTTGAAATAAAAATCCATAGTTTAAGCCATTTAAAGAAGGATGATAAAAACTTTCAAGCTAGTGCTAGTTTTTATGGGAGGTTTTCATGAAAATTCTCGGAATTGAATCAAGCTGCGATGAGACTGCTGCTGCGGTCGTTGAAGATGGTCACAAAATTATAAGCAATGTTGTTGCAACCCAAATTCCTTTTCATCAGATTTATAAAGGCGTAGTACCAGAAATTGCAAGCCGAAAACATACAGAATGGATTTTACCTGTTGTAAGTCAAGCTTTAAAAGAAGCTTCCATGACAATGGATGACATCGATGCTGTTGCAGCAACAAACAGGCCTGGTCTTATGGGCTCTCTTCTTGTTGGTTTGACTTTTGGAAAAACTTTAGCTTGGGCAGCAGGTAAGCCTTTTATTGCAATAAACCATATGCTGGGGCATCTTTACGCAGCTCATCTTGAAAACAATATTCCATATCCTTATCTAGGGCTTCTTGTTTCTGGCGGACACAGCATAATATGCAAGGTAAACGGATTTGATGATATAGAAGTTTTAGGAACTACAGTTGATGATTCTGTGGGGGAAGCTTTTGACAAAGTTTCAAAGTTTTATGGATTAGGTTATCCTGGAGGTGTCGTTATTGACCGTCTTGCTAAGCAAGGAGACCCAAAATCTGCGACTTTTCCTATTCCAAAGCTGGATGGAGAAGAGCATCGCTACGACATGAGCTTTAGCGGATTAAAAACAGCAGTTATTCATCAATGCGATATGTTTTGGAATGAAGGATTTGAACATTCTACTGAAAATATGTGCGCGGCTTTTCAGGAAACCGCTTGCAAAACTCTTACTACAAGACTCTTTAGGGCAGTTGAAGATACTGGCTTAAAAACTGTGGTCGCTGGTGGCGGCGTCGCTGCTAATTCTAGATTGCGGGAAATGCTTGCTTCTCGCAGCGATATAAAATGCATTTTCCCACCATTAAAGCTTTGCGGCGACAATGGTGCAATGATTGCAGGCGTGGCCTACCACTTTTTAAAACGAGGCGATCGCTCTGGCTGGAATACAACTGCTTGCGCAAGAATTCCTCAATTTAAGCGAGGATTAAAGAACTTTGACAAGCAATAGGGCGGACGTAAAGTTTTATAAGATAAAACTTTCAGCATAATAAAAAAATATATTGACAGTAAAATTATCTTGATATATATTAACTAAGTATGAAAAATTTCATTTGCACAGTTATGCAGTATTTCTTTTATTATTACTTTCTCGCTAAAAAGGAGTTCTTAAAGAATCGCTAGTGTGCGTTGTGGTTTTTCTGTAAATCAGTAAATCTAAGGGAACTCTTAAAAAAGAGTTCCCTTTTTTTTGTCTTTGGAGGATAAAAATGATTGTTATTTTAAAAAATGGCGTTTCAAAAAACGATGTAAACGAATTTATTAATGATGTAAAATCGCAAGGTTTTAATGTTCACGTTTCAGAAGGTGCTGAAAAAACAATAATCGGACTTTTAGGCGATACTTCAAAAATTGATGTGGAACACTTTTTGGCTAATAAGATAGTAGAGACAACAGAACGTGTTACTGTTCCTTATAAAATGGCAAGCCGTGAATTTCATCCAGAAAACACAATTATAACAGTTGGGGCAAATCAAGATGGCGTAATTCCTTGTGTTTTTGGGGACGGCAAGACTGTTCCTATTATTGCAGGACCTTGCTCTGTTGAAAGCGAAAGTCAAATTATGGATGCGGCAAGAGCTGTAAAAAAAGCGGGGGCAAGAGTTCTTCGCGGGGGCGCTTACAAACCAAGAACATCGCCTTACAGTTTTCAGGGGTTGGGAGCGGAAGGAATCGAACTTCTTGAGAAAGCAAAAAAAGAAACTGGACTTCCAATTTGCACGGAACTTATGAGCGCCACTGAATTAAAATACTTTGACAATGTAGATTTGATTCAAGTTGGCGCGCGCAACTTTCAGAATTTTGACCTCCTGAAAGAACTTGGAAAGTGCGGTAAGCCTGTGCTTTTGAAGAGAGGTCTTTCTGGCACGATTCAAGAGCTTCTTATGAGCGCAGAGTATATAATGGCAAGCGGAAATGAAAATGTTATTTTGTGCGAAAGAGGAATTCGAACTTTTGATGGCTACACAAGAAATTGCCTTGACTTAAGCGCTGTTCCTTACCTGCACAAAGTTAGCCACCTTCCTGTAGTTATAGATCCGAGCCATGCTTGTGGAATAAGGTGGATGGTTCCTGTTTTGTCTCAAACTGCAGTTGCGGCAGGAGCAGACGGTCTTGAAATTGAAGTTCACTGCAATCCTTCAAAAGCTTTAAGCGACGCAAGCCAGCAACTTACGCCAGAAGAATTTGAAAGTCTTTGCAAAAAACTCAGCAAGTATGCTGCCGTTGAAAACAAAACTATATAGCCTAAGTGGTGAGTTTTTATCTTGATTTTTTATGGGAGCTAATCTATGGAAAAGAAACTTCAAAATCTAAATTACGGAATTGTTGGGCTTGGTATTATGGGCGGTTCAATTGCGAAGTCAATAAGAGAAAATATTCTTTGCATTAACGGCTCTTGCGGCAAGATATTTGCTTGTAACCGAACCCATTCTAGTTTAAGCCTTGCGCTTTCAGAAGGTGTTATCGACAAAGGATTCCTTTCTGACGAAGTTTCAAAAATGCTTTGTGAATGTGATATTGTTTTTATTTGTCTTTATCCGCATGACACATTAAATTTTTTGAAGGAACACCGCAACGATTTTAAGTCTTCTTCCATAGTTACCGATATAAGCGGCGTAAAAGGGATTTTCGAAGATCAGCTTCCTAATATAATGCGCGAAGATGTTGACTTCATTATTGGCCATCCTATGGCTGGTGGCGAAAAAGAAGGCTATGCGGCAAGCGATGCAAAATTTTTTATAAATCACAATTACATTTTAATTCCTCAGCCATTCAATAGAAAAGAAAACCTTTCTGCAATGAAAGCTTTGATTACTTCAATGGGATTTTCGAGGATTACGGAAACCACTTGCGATGTTCACGATTATAAAATCGGTTTTACAAGTCAGTTGTGCCACGTTATAGCAGCCGCTTTGGTAGGAAGTGTAAATGATGAAAACATAACTGCTTTCGGGGGCGGAAGTTTTGAAGATCTTACACGAATTGCCATGATAAACGCACCTCTTTGGACAGAACTTTTTATTTCCAACAAGGAAAAATTAGTTTCCCATATCGACAATTTTTTGGACCAAATGGAATTGCTAAAAAGTCTTATAAATAAAAAAGACTCTTCCGCGCTGCGTGAATATTTGGAGAACGTAAGAACTAAACGCATTGTTATGGGCTCAATTACAACTTCTGAAAAATAGCCCGAACTTCGAGTTCTTTATAACTGTGAAAAGCTGCTTTTCATGGTTAGTTTACTAATGCATGTTGCCGATTGTTATGCGCGCTTGACCAGACGTATTTTTTCTAAAACTCGAAGTTTATGCTGATAATTATTTTGGTTGAAAAATACACAGAATAACATTAAACTTATTTTGTTATAACTCTTCTAAAAGTTCTGCTGATATTTATAAAAAAAATAAGAAAAAATTAGCATTGCTGAAGACTTACACAACAGGCGGTTTTACTATGGATTCAAAACAATTGGACGAATGTATACGGCGGGTTCCTGATTTTCCAAAGCCCGGGGTTCTTTTTTATGATGTGACTAGCATTTTTACTAATCCTCAGGCATTTAGATATGTCCTGGATCAAATGGTTAGCATTTATAAAGATAAAAAGCTTGACGGAGTTTGTGGAATTGAATCAAGAGGATTCTTGATAGCTGCTCCTTTTGCTGAGCGTCTTGGAATTCCTTTGGTTTTAATTCGTAAGAAAGGAAAGCTTCCTGGAGACACGTATCGTTGTAGTTATTCACTTGAATATGGTACTGCCGAAATTGAAGTTCACAAATCAGACATAAAAGCTGGCGGAAATTATCTTGTTGTGGATGATTTAATTGCCACTGGCGGAACGTTAAATGCTGCAAAAACCTTGCTTGAATGCGGCGGGGCAAAAGTTTGTGAATTTTTTGGAATAATCGGGCTTCCTTTTTTGAATTATGAAAAAGTTCTTTCGCCAATTCCTGTAAAAACTCTTATAAACTATGATGGAGAATAAAATGTCGGAATATAAATCTATTTTAAGCGCAAGGGAAACAGAACACGCAATCGTTGCTATAAAAGATTTTTTTCAGCTCACTTTGTCAACAGAACTGAATCTTACTCGCGTTACCGCCCCTCTTTTTGTGCGCGCGGGCAGCGGCTTAAACGATGACTTGAACGGCGTTGAAAAACCAGTTTCTTTTTCTGTGGGAAACATGAACGGAACAAAAATGGAAATCGTTCAGTCGCTTGCAAAGTGGAAGCGTGTAAAAGTTACGGAAATGGCTCTTGCTCCAGGCTTTGGAATTTACACCGACATGAACGCAATTCGCCCGGACGACACAATCGACAGCGTTCATTCAATTTACGTTGACCAGTGGGACTGGGAAATGGCAATCGACGAGAAAGACAGAAATATTTTTTATCTTTTTGACATTGTAAAAAAGATTTTCCGTTGCCTGAAACGCACAGAATTTTTCATTTACGACAGATATTCTTCTATTAAACCAGTTCTTCCAGAGGAAATAAAACTTGTTTATTCCGATGAGCTTATGCGAATGTATCCAAACTTAACTCCAAAGCAGCGTGAAGATGAAGTTGCGAAAAAGTACGGGGCGGTTTTTATTGCTGGAATCGGCGGAAAACTTCCAGACGGCACAATTCACGACGGAAGGGCTCCTGACTACGACGACTGGATTACAGAATGTGGCGACGGACACGTTGGTCTTAACGGCGACATTCTTGTTTGGGATGAAACAATCGGCCGCGCGCTTGAGCTTTCTTCAATGGGAATAAGAGTAAATCCTCAAAGCTTGGAAAAGCAGCTTAAAGAACGCGGCTGCGAAGAGCGTGCGAAACTTGATTTTCACGCAAAGCTTCTTCGCGGCGAACTTACGCAGACTTTGGGCGGCGGAATCGGGCAGTCAAGATTGTGCATGTTCCTTTTAAGAAAAGCCCACATCGGTGAAACTCAAGTCAGCGTATGGCCGCAGGCAGAAGTTGAAAACTGTAAAAAACAGGGAATTGAGCTTTTGTGAAAACAGAGTACAGTTTTAAATCTTCTGAACTTGAAGCGCAGTTAAAGCAGTTTTCCTCAAAAGGAATTACAGAGCTTGTTTTGCATGATTCTGTAATTCTTGGCGACAAAAAACGTCTGCTTCACTTTTTAAAAACTGTGGAAAAAGATGCGCCTGCTTTATTTGTTTCTTTTACAGTATCTGCAAGCGTCTTGGATAATGAAATTTGTTCCCAGTGCAGAAAAATAAATTGCTCAATTGATGTGCCTTTTGTTGTTGAGCAGAAACCTTTTTCTAAGGAAGCTCCCTTTTTCGATAAGAAGTTTTATTCAAAAAGAGCAGTCATGCTGAACAATGCCTCTTTAGTTTTCGGAGTAAACCTTTTTTTTGCAGATAGTCCGTTTGATTCGTTTAAAGCTTTTAGAGACAGACTGGGTTTTGCCGTCGCACAGTATCCAAACCATATAAATTTTCCACAAATTGAAGATTCAAAGGTTTTAAAGACGATTTGCGCAGGTCCTTTGTTTAATTCAGAGGATATTCAGCGGGCGAAAAGTATTGCCTTTGCGTGCAGAACTTTTTATTCTGCGGGAAGAGCTGTAACCTGGTTTAATAGCGTTATGAAAGCGCTCCGCATAAATCCTGTTGATTTTTTTAGTGATTTTGCAGAATGGCAGCGCTGTTGCAATTGCGATATGGCAAGCGGCTTTGTTCCTGAAAATTCAAGTCATCACGAAATTGAAAAAATGCAGCTTGCGTTCTTGCAAGAAAAATTTGAGGAAAAAAGGAAAAGTCATCTTTTTGTCGCTGTAAATGATATTGTCTGCATGAATGGCGCTTTAAGCCGCCTTGTTTCAGATGGTACAGAAGCAGTCTTAGAAACGGAATACAATCCGGAAGATATTTTTGGTGTAGAATCGTTGGATATTGAATCTTTTGTAAATGACGTGTGCCTTGAGCATTGTACAGTAAAGCTTTTTTCTAATGAAAACTGTGAACCAGATTTTAAAATCTTGGAAAACTAATCTAATGATTTTTTGATTTTTATGGAATTTTGCCATGCTTTTAGAATTTTCTACTATTGAAAAAAAACGGTTGGATATTTTTTTGCGGCAAGAGCTGCCTAAAAAAGTTCAAACATATCTATCAAATTTCACTCAAGAAAGTTTTTCCAATGGAAAAATTAGAAGATTGATTATTTCTGGTTCTGTTAGCGTTAATTCTGTGCAAATCAGAAGACCAGCCTTTGAGCTTAGAGGCTTTTCAAAAGTCTGCGTGGATTTTGACGAAAAACGTTTCTTTTATGAAAAAAGTCCTGACGACATAAAATTTGAAGTTACTAAAAAATCTGTTTTGTATGAAGATGATTATCTTATTTGTGTAAATAAGCCTTCTTTGTTTCCTACAGAAGAAACTATAGTGGGAACGGAAAGGCGAGATAATCTTCATGCCGCTATCGTGCGCTATTTATGGAATAAAAATCCTTCTCTTAGAAATCCGCCTTATGCAGGAATAATGCATAGACTTGACCGCGAAACTAGCGGTGTTATTTTGTTTACAAAACAGCGTTCCGTGAACGTTCCCATTCAAAAGATGTTTGAAAATCACGAAATTTTTAAAACTTATGAGCTTTTGTGTACTAAAACTAAAAATGCAGAAATCCCTCGCGAGCAGTCCATAGAAATGTTCATGGGAAGAGTAAATTCTAAATTTCAAGCAGCAAAATGGGGTCCCCTTTCCCAATCTAAAGGCGGACTTTATTCAAAAACTTGTTTTCATTTGAAAGGCAAAGAATTTTTATTTAACGAACCGTGCTTTAGGCTTGAAGCCCAGCTTTTTACAGGCAGAACGCATCAGATTCGAGTTCATTCATCTTGCAATGGATTTCCAATTGTGGGTGACGAACTGTACGGTGGCATTTGCGCGGATAGAATAATGCTTCACTCTAAAAAGCTTGAATTTGTTCATCCTGTCTTTGGGCAAAATATCGTAGCGGAAGCAGAAGTTCCGTTTTAATGGAGACTATAAATGTCTAATATGTCGAAAGACGGGCTTTTTATAATTTTGAAAAACGTTTTCAACGCGCAAGCGAATTTATAATTTATTCAGGCATCTGTGGGCGCATTTCGGTTGAATCGGTTTTATTTGTAAATTTTTTTTTCAAAGTTTTATTTTTTTGTTGACGTTTTATAGTAAAAATTAGTATTTTTTATACTGAAAAAAATAAAAAGGACAATAAAATGTCAAAGGAACATCAGAAACATAATCAAAAAGCTGAAGCAGAAGAAGATATTAAAAAGGAAGAAAAGACTGAAACTTCTGCTGAAGAAAAAAAGACTTCTGAAACTGCAGAAAAAAAACAGGAAGAAAATTCAGAGCAAAAGGAAGAAAAAAAAGAAAGTAATCTTGAAGAAGAAATTTCAAAGCTGAAAAAAGAAAATGCAGATTTAAAAGATCAGTTGCTTAGACGCGCTGCGGATTTCGATAATTATAGAAAACGTATGATTAAAGAAAAGCAGGATACAGCGGACTATGCAAATGCAAACCTTCTTTCTGATTTGCTAGAAAGTCTGGATAACTTCGACAGGACTGTTGAAGCTGCTGACACTGCGAAAGATGCAAAAGCTATTGCAGACGGCGTTAAGATGATTAACAAGAATCTTGTTAGCATGCTTGAAAATAAATACAATCTTGTAAGCTACGGAAAAGAAGGCGATGTGTTCAATCCAGATGAGCACGAAGCGATTGGAAGAGTGGAAGATGAAAATGCAAAGGAGGAAACTCTTAAGCAGGTTTATCTTAAGGGCTACAAGCTAAAAGAAAGAATTATTCGCCATGCAAAAGTCTTGGTGAGTGTTCCAAAAAATAAATAAAGTTTGATTTTCAGCAAGTTTTGCTCTACAAATTTTGTTTTGCGAAGCTTGCGTATAAATTAGTAATTAATTAAGGAGGTGTGATAAAAATCACGTCCAAGTAATTTTTATCGCAAAAGTTTATTTGTGCGTTGCACTGCATAAACTTTTATTCAACATCTCCGTGTGCTGCCGCAAACGCGGCGTTTTATGGGAGCAATATATGTCTAAAATTATTGGTATTGACTTAGGAACAACAAACTCTTGCGTTGCCGTTATGGAAAACGGGGAGCCTGTGGTAATCCAGAATTCTGAAGGTGGTAGAACTACTCCTTCTATTGTTGGCTTTACTGCAAAAGGTGACCGCATTGTAGGTCAGCCTGCTAAAAACCAGATGGTAACAAATCCAAAGAACACAGTTTATTCTGTAAAGCGACTTATTGGTCATAAATTTGGCGAACTTCAGGGAGAAGCTACAAAACTTCCTTATAAAGTTATTGATAACGGTGCTGATGTTCGTGTAGAAATTGAACAGAACGGCGAAAAGAAACTTTATTCTCCGCAGGAAATTTCTGCTTTTATTCTTCAGAAGATGAAAAAGACTGCAGAAGATTATCTTGGCGAAACTGTTACAGAAGCCGTAATTACAGTTCCAGCTTACTTTAACGACGCTCAGCGTCAGGCTACAAAAGATGCTGGTAAAATTGCCGGTCTTGATGTAAAGCGAATCATCAACGAACCTACAGCTGCTGCCTTGGCTTTCGGTTTCAAGCAGGATCAGAACAAGGAAAAGACAATCGCTGTTTACGACCTTGGTGGCGGTACTTTTGATATTTCAATCCTTGAGCTCGCTGACGGCGTTTTTGAAGTAAAATCGACAAACGGAGATACTCAGCTCGGTGGCGATGACTGGGACCGCGCAATCATCAACTGGTTGCTTAAAGAGTTCAAGAATGACACAGGAATCGATTTGAGCGCCGATCCTATGGCTATGCAGAGACTTAAGGAAGCTGCTGAAAACGCTAAGATTCAGCTTTCTAGCCAGACTTCAACAGATATAAATCTTCCATTTATTACTGCTGATGCAACAGGTCCTAAACACTTGCAGAAGACTTTGACACGCGCTCAGTTTGAGCAGATGACAGAAGATTTGTTTGAGCGCACAAAGGAACCTTGCCGCAAGGCTTTGGCAGATGCAGGAATCTCTGCTGACAAGATTGATGAAATCTTGCTTGTTGGTGGTTCTTCAAGAATGCCAAAAGTACAGGATGTTGTAAAACAGATTTTTGGAAAAGAAGGTTCTAAATCTGTAAACCCAGACGAAGCTGTAGCAATTGGCGCTGCAATTCAGGGCGGTGTATTGAAAGGCGACGTAAAAGACGTTCTTTTGCTCGATGTAACTCCGCTTTCTCTTGGTATTGAGACAATGGGCGGCGTTATGACAAAGCTTATCCCAAGAAATACAACAATTCCTACAAAGAAGAGCCAGGTTTTCTCTACAGCTGCTGATGGTCAGACTGCGGTATCAATCCATGTTCTTCAGGGTGAACGCGAAATGGCTGCCCAGAACCGTACACTTGGAAACTTTGACTTGGTAGGTATTCCTGCTGCTCCACGTGGTGTTCCACAGATTGAAGTTACATTCGACATCGATGCTAACGGTATTGTTCACGTTTCAGCAAAAGACTTGGGAACAGGAAAGGAACAGCACATTCAGATTACTTCATCTTCTGGCTTGAGCGAAGAAGAAATCAACAGAATGGTTCAGGATGCAGAAGCAAATGCTGCCGCTGATAAAGAGAAGCGAGAAGCTGTAGATGCAAAGAACGAGGCTGATTCTCTTGTTTACCAGACTGAAAAGACTTTGAAAGAAGCTGGCGATAAGGTTAATGCCGCTGAAAAGCAGAAGATTGAAGACGCTTGCGCTGCTTTGAAAAAGGCAATTGAAGGCGGAAACACTGCTGATATAAAGGCTAAATCTGAAGAATTGAAGCAGGCTTCTTACAAGATGGCTGAGGAAATGTACAAACAGCAGGGAACTCAGGGTGCTGCTGGCGCTCAGCCTGGTGCTGACGCTGGAAATGCAGGCGCAGAAACTTCTGGAGAATCATCATCAAAAGAAAATAAGTTCGACAAAGGTTCTGCAGAAGATGTTGATTATGAAGTTCATGATAACTAAAAAAAATTGATTTGCTTTAGCAAATTGTAATTTTGGGGCTGTCTAAAAATTGTTATAGACAGCCCTAATTTTTATGGTATAGCAAAGAAATATAAAAAAGTTTATACTAAAATAATTATCAGCTGATTTGTTCTTGTTTTTATGAGAGTCGGTTTGGTAGTTATGTTTGGTTTACTTTATATAGGGTTAAAAATATGGCAAAACGTGATTATTACGAAGTTCTTGGACTTCAAAAAGGTGCTACTGAAGAGGAGATAAAAAAGGCCTACAGAAAATTGGCCGTAAAGTATCATCCTGATAGAAATCCCGGTGACAAAGAGGCGGAAGAGAAATTTAGAGAAGCTACAGAGGCTTACGAAGTTCTTTCTGATGAAAAAAAGAGACCTTTGTACGACCAGTACGGTTTTGCAGGCATAGATGGAATGGATCAAGGCTCTGGCGGCGCTCAGTACTCTCATGCGTTCCACGATTTTAGCGACCTGTTTGGCGGCATGGGCGGCGGTTTCGGTGATATTTTTGATAATCTTTTTGGTTCTAGTTCAAGAAGTTCTAGCAGAAAACGTTCTGGACCGTCAGAAGGCGCAAGCCTTCGTTTTGATCTTGATATTTCTTTTAAGGATGCTGTCTTTGGAACTAAAGCAGAAATCCGCTTTAGGCACAATGAAACTTGCGAAACTTGCAAAGGTTCTGGCTGCGCAGCCGGCGCTAGTAGAAAAACTTGTCCTACTTGCAACGGTTCGGGGCAGGTTAGGCGAAGCGCAGGATTTTTTGCTGTTCAACAGGAATGTCCGCAGTGCAACGGTTCTGGAACAATAATCGACAAGCCTTGTAAAGATTGCGGCGGAAAAGGCGTTCAAGAGAAGAATAAAAAAATGACTTTAACGATTCCTGCTGGTGTTGACAATGGCAAGCGAATCGCTATTCCGCATCAAGGAGATGCCGGACCTAACGGCGGATCTAGCGGCGACTTAATCGTTATCCTTCATGTGCAGAATCATCCTTTCTTTGAGCGGGATGGACAAGATTTGTATTGTGCAGTTCCAGTTAGTTTTTCGCAGGCTATCTTGGGATGCGATATTTCTATAACAAGCTTGGATAATAAAAAAATTGATATAAAAATACCTTCAGGAACTTCTTCTGGAAAACTGCTCAGAATAAAAGGAGAAGGCGTACCTTATACAGGAACATCTAGAAGAGGCGACCTTTACGTTAAGATTATGGTTCAAATACCGCAGCATATTTCTGCAGCGCAAAAAGAACTGCTTTCAAAATATATGGCGTTAGAAAATCCTACTATAACGCCTTCTCTTATAAAGCTTTCTGATTTAAATAGTTAGAAAACTGAAAAAAATGTAGATTTCCCTTTAATACAAAGCGAAATACGTCTGGTCAAGGTACGCTTGCGCTCAAGACATTGACTGAGCCGTTTTTAGGGTTTTGATACCACCTGAATAAAGCCAGTTTTGCAAAAAAAGTCATGCAAAGCTGGCTTTTCCTTTTTTTTGTATTTTTTTTGAGCATATTTGCCGATTGTATAGTATAATTATATCTGACATTATTCTGTGCTTGAGGTGAGTATGTATAAAACCAGAAAAAAAATCCTTTTTATTGTTGTTGATGCTTGTGTTCTTCTGCTTTCTGTAATTATGTCGGTTTTTCTTGTGCGGGGAAACGTGCCAGATACCGATGTCGCTGTCTTAATGGAAACTTCTACTTGTGTGTTTCTTGCATTTCTTGTAATAGCTTCAAGCCTTCATCGTGCTGTAGATAAGTATCTTAAGAAAAAGTATCTTGAATCAGGAGAAACTTCTTATATCGAAAATTTTATAGACAGATTAAGATTTTGTTATTCCTATGATGACTTGTATAAAACTATTTCAGAAACGCTTGAAGTTCAGGCTGACTGTTCTGTTCTTTTTGTAGACTGCGAAAAAAACTACGTTCTTTATAACAGTCCGAGCCGTATATCTTCTTTAATGACAACAAGAGATAAACTTTCACAGAACTTTCCTGCAAATTGGAAAGATGGTTTTTACTTCTTGGGCGAAAATCTTGGAATTGTTTCTTCTTACCGCCAGGCTCGCGGATTCTTTTTGTGCAGCCAGGAAAAACATTTTTTCGTTTTTAATAGATATACTCGCCTATTCGACATGGAAATTTATTCAAAACTTTTTGAAGAATATTCACGCTTTTTGGCTAGAACAAAAATTATTTCTAATCTTTCTGAAATTTCATCTCTTACAAAGGAATGGGAGCAGCTCGCAGAAACTCAAATTTCGTTTTTGCCTCACAAAATGCCAGATATTCCACACCTAAAATTGGCAGCTTACTATAGACCTTTAGTAAACGTTTCGGGAGACTATTACAGTGTCCTTCCTATAGATGAAAATAGAACCTTGCTTATGCTTGGCGATGTTTCTGGAAAAGGTTTGCCAGCAGCTCTTATAATGGGCTTGGTTATGAATACTGTAAAAATAAATGAGCATAAAGACGATTTGCTGGGAATGATTCAGTCTGTAGATAAAGCTATAAAAGGAATGCATCTGCAGGATAAATATACTGTATTGTTCCTTGGAATTATTGATACTGAAAAGATGAAAATTACTTATATAAATGCGTCAATGTCAGACCCTATAATTCTTTCTCGTTCCCCGGATGGGTATAGAATTAAATCCCTTGCTTCTAATGCTAGTCTTGTCGGTATTATCGATATGGATGACACAAGAATAAGTGAGCAGCGTTTGTTTAGAGGAGATACAATTCTTCTTGCAACAGACGGTGTCTCTGAAGTTATGGATGACGATGGTGTTGAACTTGGCGACACAGATCTTTTTAAAGAAACCTTGAAGAATAGCGCTTCAAAGCAGCCTCAGCAGTTTGTAAACGATATTGTTGAGCTTATTATGAAGTATAATGGCGATAAGCGTCTTCATGACGATGTTACAATGATGGTTGCAAAGGTGGGCTGATATGATATTTTTTGTTTTGAACTTAATTCTTACATTATTTTTTATTGCAGAAACTGTTTACATTGATAAAAAGAACTCTTTATATGACGATGGTACTAATCCAATAATCTCAAATGTATTGCTAGCTGCAGTTTTAGTTGGCTTGTTTACCTTGTTTTCTTTTACAGGACCTTCCCTTGCGCCAGGACTTTTTTCTACTTTAATGAAGGTTTGCTTCCTTCTTGAAGGCTGCCTTTTAATTAACATCGCATTTTGCTTTCCATATTATGCATGGAAATACACGACTTCTTTTATGTTGTTTTTAAAGTATTTTCTGTATCTTTCAGTTTTTGTTCTTGTGTTCTTTACTTTTAAAGAAGTTACAGTAGATTTAAAATCTGGAATACAAATTAGAAGTGCATATATTTTTAAAGGAAATGCGGCAAAATATTTCCCTTGGACTTGGGTTACAGTCTACAATTTTGTATTCCGCTTCCTTATACCAGGTTTTTCATGCCTTGTTATGCTTATAAGAAACGAAATGAATGCTATAAAACTCGACAAGTTTAAAGGCTCTGTTTATGCGCTCGGTCTTATATCTATGTGGATTTTTTCACTTATGATAGAATTTTCAAAACAGTATTCAAGAAGTTTTGAACTTTTGCACTATATCATTTATCTTCCTATGCTGGTAATTATGCCTTATGGCGGTAGAGTTACAACAGCGCCTTCTGGAAAAGGAATTTTTGCATTTATAATAAAGGCTGTAAGTTCGTTCCTTATTCCTGCTGTTATAAGCGGTGTTATATTTGGTTTGCTTTATCCTTTGTTTGGCGAAAAATATGTTGTATTGTTCTGCCTTTGCGGTGTCGTAATATCAATTTTAATTTTAATTTTCGTAAATTTGATAAATAATGTAATTAAGAAAAGTAAGTTTGGCAGATCTTCAGATTATGCCGTGGCATTTGAAAAAGATCTTGCGAGTGTTGACTACAACGGAGAAATGGACGAAATTGCAGAAAATATGTTCCGTATCTTCAACAAAAACACAGAAGCCTCAAGTATGTCTATCTACATAAATGGCGGAAATGACACTTTTGAACAAGCTTATTCTTCTAATAATTCCATTAAAAAGATTTCAAATAAAAGCGCTCTTTTTGAATCTTTGTTAAATATAAATAAAAACATTGTTGTTTTTTCAGAATTGGAAACAATGCATTCTCTTGCGCCTTTTAAAGCCGAGCTTCAGTCGTTCTTTGAGCTGACAAACGCAGATGCTCTGTTTATCTTGAATGAAGGACGAGATGTTCACGGAATTATTGTTCTTGGCATAAAAGAAAGCGGTGACCATTTTAAAGAATATGATATGTCGGTATTCAATAAACTTTATTCATATTTCTTTGTATTTGGTTATTACATGAGAAACATTTCTAACAAAGAAATTATTGGTACTGTAAACCGAGAGCTTCGTATGTCAAGCCAGATAATTACTTCAATTCAGGAAAATATTGATGTTGTAAAAAATCCAAAAATGGATGCTGGTTGTGTAATGATTCCTGCCCACAATATTGGCGGTGAATTTGTAGACATGATTCGATTGACTGATAATCGTCACTTGTTTGTTGTGGGAGACCTAAGCGGAAAAGGTATTGCAGCTTCCATGAGTATGGTTATTTTAAAGGCGATTATCAGGGCTTTCCTTGCAGAAACCCACGATTTTAAGCAGCTTATTGTAAAGGTAAATTCTTTTATCCGGTTTAATTTGCAAAAGGGTACTATATTTTCAGGAATGTTTGCAATTGTAGATTTTGAAAAAGATGTTATGTACTACATCAACTGCGGAATCCCTGCGATATTGCTTTATACAGAGGCTTACAACAATGTTATTGAAATTCAAGGTGGAGGACATATATTGGGATTTGTAAAAGACATTTCTCCTTATATTTCTGTAAAGCAGATAAAGCTAAATAAAAATGACATTGTTCTTGCTTGCACAGATGGTCTTATTGAATCTCATTCTATTCGTGGCGAAGAATTTGGAAAGGACCGTATTCAGCGAAACATGGTTGCTAATGCAATGTATCCTGCGCAGCGAATGGCTCAATTTCAGTATGATGAGCTCATGAAGTTTATGTCTCATGAAATGGAAGATGATGTAAGCGTTCTGGTTATGAAATATTTAAATTCCAACGAGTCTGAAAAAGAAGATTCAGCAGCTGATAAAAAAGATGTTTCAAATTCAGAAGAGGAAGGCTCACAGAATTCTTCTGCTGAAAATGCAACTTCTAGTAAAGAACTTTAAAATGCAGATGTGAAAACATTTCTAAAAGTGCAAAACAGTTTTAGAAATGTTCTTGTTATTTGAAGGCAAAAAACTCTTTGATGCTTTGCCTGTTTTGAGGAAATATTATGGAACAATTAACGGTTTTAAAAAAAGAAGGCTCTAATTATTTAATGTTTGAATTAAGCGGAGTGTTCAATGCTTACACTGCTGTAAACGTGCAGAATAAAATCTATGAAGCGATTGAAAAGCAGAATGTTGTTTTGGAACTTGCTAGGGTTGTAGCCCTTGACTCTGCTGCGATGGGAATAATTATGGCTGCCCATAACGATGCCATTGAGTATGGTACAAAGTTGTTTTTAATGTCGCCTTCAAATGAAGCTGAAAAAGAGATTGCATCTACAGGTTTTAAAGAGCTTTTGAATATAATAAATTCTGTTACAGAAATTAGTTAATCTGAGGACTTTATGGGAATCGCATTAATTACAGGTGCTTCTAGCGGTTTAGGAAGGGAACTTTCTTTGCTTGTTGATTCCTTAGCCTTTATAGATGAAATTTGGCTTGTTTCAAGAAGGGCGCAACGCTTAGAGGAATTGTCAGCCCTTTTAAAAAAGCAAACAAAGATTATTGCTTTGGATTTAGAAAAAACTGATTTTACGCCAACAATTTCTACTCTTCTTGAAAGAAAAAAAAAGCTTAATCCAGACTTTAATGTTTCTCTTTTAATAAATTGCGCTGGATTTGGAAAAATTGGCGAGTATAATCAAATATCTGTTGATGAAAATACGTCAATGATAAGCTTGAACTGTACCGCGCCCGTGAATATGACTGTTTCTGTTCTGCCTTATATGAATAAAGGTGCTAGAATTATGCAGGTAAGCTCAACGTCTGCGTTTCAGCCTTGCTCTGGTCTTGCAGTATATGCTGCAACAAAAGCATTTCTTTTAAGTTATTCAAGAGCCTTGCGAGCTGAATTAAAACCTAAAAAGATTTCTGTTACCGCAGTTTGTCCTTATTGGATAAAGGATACAGAATTTATTTCAATCGCGAATGGTGAAAAATGTGATAGAAAATCTGCTTTTTCTAATTTTTTGTTCGCCTCAAAGGTTCAGACTGTTGCAAAGCGTTCTTTAAAAGCGGCTTTAAAAAGAAAGGCTGTTTGCACACCTGGTTTTGTTTGTTCATTTCACCGCATTTGCATGAAGGTGCTTCCAAAATTTGTTGCAATGGCTTTTTGGGAATATTGGCGGCACCGTTAAAAATTATGAAAGGCTAAAGAATACGCCATGTCAAGGCAGGCTTTCGCTTTATTTTTATGCATTGACATGGCGTATTGCAATTTTATTTTATAACAAAATTTACAAGTTTGTCTTTTATTACAACTTTCTTTACTATTTCGTGTCCTTCCAGGAACTTTGCTACACCTTCGGCTTTTTTTGCTTCAGATACAAGATTTTCTTCTGATTCGCCTGTTGCGGCTTGAAATTTTCCTCTGAGTTTTCCGTTTACCATAACGACGATTGTTTTCTTGTCATCTTTGCAGTAATCTTCATTGAACTTAGGCCAAGCTTCGTAGCTGATTGTTTTGTTATGTCCGAGTCTTTGCCACAATTCTTCGCCTAAGTGCGGAGCATAAGGACTTAAAACTTTAACAAAGCCTTCCCAAATTGATTTTGGAACAGCATCTAGCTTAGAAAGTTCATTTATAAATATCATCATTTGGCTTATTGCCGTATTGAAATTTAAACTTGCAGTGTCGGCTGTAACTTTTTTTACAGTCTGCGCGTAACTTTTTCTTATAGAAATAAGTTTTTCATCTGTAAGTTTTTCATCAAGGTTTATGTCAACTAACGGTTTTTCGCCTACAGCCCAAACTTTTTCAAGAAAACGATGAATTCCCGTGATTCCTTGAGTCGCCCAAGGTTTCGACATTGTAAGAGGCCCCATAAACATTTCATACATTCTTACAGAATCTGCGCCGTATGCTTTTATTTCGTCATCGGGATTAACAACATTTTTTAGAGATTTGGACATTTTTGCCACAACTTGTTCAAGTTTTTCTCCAGTTGCTTTTTCGTAATAATTTCCGTCTTCTTTCTGTTCAACTTCATCAACAGGAACTAGAGTTTTATTTTTTCTTTGATAAGCAAAAGAAGTTATCATTCCCTGGTTTACAAGCCGCTGAAATGGCTCTTTAGTCGAAACTAATCCCAAGTCGTAAAGAACTTTATGCCAGAATCTTGCATAGAGCAAATGCAATACAGCGTGTTCGGCTCCTCCTATGTAAAGATTTACAGGCATCCAGTAGTGTTCGGCTTCTTGCGAGCAAAATTGCTTGTCGTTGTGCGGGTCTAAGTAGCGCAAATAGTACCAGCAAGAACCGCCCCATTGAGGCATGGTGTTTGTTTCTCGCTTTGCGTTTCCGCCGCATTTCGGGCATTTGCAGTTTACCCAGGAATCAATTGCTGCGAGTGGGCTTTCGCCAGTTCCGGTAGGCTGGTAAGATTTTACTTCTGGAAGCTTTAATGGAAGCTCATTATCTGGCACAGGAACGGTTCCGCAAGCAGGGCAGTGAATCAAAGGAATTGGTTCTCCCCAATAACGCTGGCGGCTGTAAATCCAGTCGCGGAGCTTGTAGTTTATTGCTTTTTTTCCTATATGCTTTTCTTCAAGAAAGGCTATCATTTTTTCGATAGCATCTTTTTTGTTTAGACCGTCTAAAAATCCTGAATTTACGTGGATTCCGTCTTCTGTCCATGCTTGTTCTTGAACGTCAACTTTAGACTTTAAAACTTCAATAATTGGAAGATTGAATTTTTTTGCAAAATCCCAGTCTCTTGTGTCGTGCGCAGGAACTGCCATTATAGCTCCAGTTCCATAGGAAATAAGAACGTAGTCTGCAATCCATATAGGAATTAACTTTCCGTTTACTGGATTTATTGCATAGCTTCCGCTAAAAACGCCTGTTTTATCTTTTGCAAGATCTGTTCGCTCAAGGTCAGATTTTTTTGCGGCTTCCTTAATGTATTCTTCTACCTTTTCTTTTTGTTCTTCGGTTGTAAGTTTTTTTACAAGCGGATGTTCTGGCGAGATTACCATGTAGGTTGCGCCAAACAAAGTGTCGCAGCGAGTTGTGTATACAGTCAAAGTGTTTTCCGTAGGATTTCCGTTGCTGTCGGCAATTGTAAAAATTACTTCCGCGCCTTCTGATTTGCCAATCCAGTTGCGTTGCATTATTTTTACGCTTTCAGGCCAGTCGAGCGTGTCTAAGTCTTTTTCAAGCCTGTCCGCATAGGCTGTAATTTTTAAAATCCATTGGCGGATTGTTTTGTGCGTTACTTGAGAACCGCAACGTTCGCATTTGCCTTCTTTTACTTCTTCGTTTGCAAGACCTGTCTTGCAAGACGGACACCAATTGATTGGAGTTTCTGCTTCGTAAGCAAGCCCTTTTTTGTAAAGCTGAAGGAAAATCCACTGAGTCCATTTGTAGTAGTCAGGATCGCAAGTAGAAATGCATCTGTCCCAGTCGTAACTGAATCCAAGAGATTTTATCTGCTGCGTAAAGTGGTTTATGTTTGCATTTGTAGTCTCTTTTGGATGCGTTCCTGTCTTTATAGCATAGTTTTCGGCAGGAAGTCCAAAGGAATCGTATCCCATTGGATGAAGAACATTGTAGCCGTTCATTCTAAGGTATCTGCTGTATATGTCGGTTGCAGTGTATCCTTCAGGGTGACCTACATGAAGTCCTGCTGCGGAAGGGTAAGGAAACATATCCAGAACATACATTCTCTTTTCTTTAGGAAAAGAAGAGTCTTCTGTTACTTTAAAAGTTTTGTTTTCGTCCCAAAATTTTTGCCATTTAGGTTCAATTGATTCAAATGGATATTTTGACATTTTATGTTACACTCCAGTTTATTTTATATTCTTTTTTATAAAGTCTATTTTTAAATTTTTTAACTCTTCAGTTATGCTTACCTTGTAAATATGAGGATTTAAAATCCTTTTATAACTCTCATCAAATCCAGCTAGCTGTTCCTGCATGGTTCTTCTGCTGATTCTAAGTTGCTCTGAATCTAAAATTCTTTCAGAAGTTCTTTTTCCGTCTTTTATTCGAAGCTTTAAAAGCGGTTCTATTTTTGCAGCTATGCAGGCAAACTGTCTGTAATCTACCATTGGATGATAAAAGCGGTATTCCTTGTTTTCTTGCAAGGTTTCGCCTTCTAGCGCAAGAATATCCGCTAGAGCCATTGAATTTTCATCATAAAGGCGGAATACATTTTTTATTCCTGGATTTGTAGTTTTTGCAGGATTGTCGCTGAATTTCATTGTAGGAATCATTGAGTCGGTTTCGTTGTCGTGGCGGGCGGCAAGTTTGTATACGCCTGTAAAACTTGATTCGTTTCCGCCTGTGACCATGTGTGTTCCAACTCCCCAGCTGTCGATTGGAGCTCCGCTTGCCACTAAAGTTGAAATTATTTCTTCAGTCAGCTCGTTTGACACGCTGATTTTTGCCTGCGGAAACCCTGCTTTATCTAATTCTTTTCTAACTTCTCTTGTAAGATAAGAAATATCGCCAGAATCTAGTCTTACGCCAAAGTTGTATCCTTTTTCTACAAGCTCCGCTCCTGCTATAATTGCATTCTTAATGCCTGATTTTAAAGTATCGAAAGTATCTATTAAAAACACTGAATTCTGAGGATAGATTTTTGCATAGGCGCGGAATGCTTCTAATTCTGAGCTGTGGCTCATTATCCAGGAGTGCGCCATCGTTCCCATTACAGGAATTCCGTAAAGTTTTCCCGCAAGAGTATTTGAAGTTCCCGCTGCTCCTCCAATGTATGCGGCTCGTGTCGCGCTCATTGCACCGTCTGGACCTTGCGCGCGGCGCAGACCAAATTCCATTATAGGAGCGCCTTTTGAAGCTAGCCAGACCCGCGCAGTTTTTGTGGCTATGAGGCTTTGAAAATTGACAATATTTAAAACAAGTCCTTCTAAAATCTGGGCTTCTATAAGATTTGCATGGATTCTTACGAGCGGTTCCTGTGGAAAAATAACAGTTCCTTCGTCCATTGCGTAAATGTCGCCAGTGAATTTCCAGTCTTTCAAGTAATCAAGAAAGCCTTGTTCAAAAATTCCTTGCTCTTTTAGGTATGCAATGTCTTCTTCTGAAAAATGAAAAGAGGTTATAGCATCAAGCAAACTTTCTATTCCAGCTAAAACTGAAAAACCTCCATTAAATGGATTTCGGCGGAAAAACATATCAAAAACAACTTTTCGATTCATGTTCTCCTTCCAATATCCTTGAGCCATTGTCAATTCATAAAAATCTGTAAACAGAGCATTATTGCTGAAATAATTTTCCATCTGCCAACCTCATTTTAAATTTTCTTAAGACTATATTAACGAATTTTTGTAAATATGTCATTAATGTTTGCAAGGGCGTTTGCAGTGCTTGTATGTAAAATCCGCTATTGTATAGGCTCCTATAAACTTTGATATAAATGCTTTTAACTTCCATTTAAGGCTGAACAGAGATACTCTTTTTCCTTTAAATGCGTTCTTTAAGCAATGCGCGACTACTGGTGAGCTCGGAGTTCCGTGCAGGACTTCTTTTCTTGCTCCGTTTGAAGCGACGTTTGCAAATTCTGTGCTAACACTTCCAGGACACAAGGCGCAAACGTTTATTCCCCGATTCTTTAATTCTGCAGATAAAGCTAGACTGAAACTAAGGACAAATGATTTTGTCGCAGCATAAACAGCAAAGTTTCCCAGCGGCGCAAAGGCTGCAAGACTTGCCGTGTTGATTATAAAAGAGTCTCGCTTCATATATGGAAGGCAGATGCCTGTAATTCCTATAATGGAAGTGCAGTTTAAATCAACCATTTGCATTTCTTTTTCTACTTCAGTTTCTTCAAAAGGACCGTAGGTTCCAAAGCCTGCATTGTTTACTAAAAGCTTTATTTCAAAACTGTCAGGATTTCCTTCTGATTTTATTTCTTCATCTAGGATTTGCTTAAAATATTGAACGCCTTCTGTTCCGCTAATATCAATGGAAAACGCTTTTGGAACAGGAGAATTTTTTATTTCTTTTATGTTTTGCGCGACTGCTTCAAGTTTTTCTTTTCTTCTTGCTACAAGCCATATTTCATCGCAAATATTTTTGTAATTTTGCGCTATTTGAACGGCAAAGTCCTTGCCCATTCCTGAACTGGCGCCTGTTATGATTGCAATTTTTTTCATATAAGATTCCTTCTATAATAAAAAATAAAAAGTCAGTGAGAAAGTTTTACTTTTAAAGAATTAATTTTTTCCTTGGAAAAATTATATCATATTTGACTTGAATATTTACAAAAACTTTCAACCTGTTTCAATATATTTGCTGTTTTATTCTTAGTAGACGAATATAAAAAAAAATATTAAATTCATTTCATGTCGTTTATAAAAAAGATAACTTCCGGAATGGAAAAAAAATATGTAGTAAATACTTTTCTTTGTCCTATTACAATGATTGGCGAAGTTTTTTTGGAGACAGTAATTCCGCTGATTATGGCAAAGATAATTGACGTTGGAATTGCTGGCAAAGATATTAATTATGTTTTAAAAACTGGTGGGCTGATGGTTCTTTGCGCTTTGCTTTCGCTTCTGTGCGGAGCAGGTGGAGCTAGGTTTGCAGCTGTCGCATCTCAAGGTTTTAGCCACAACCTTAGAAGAAAGCTTTTTTCAAAAGTCCAGGATTTTTCTTTTGCAAATGTTGAGCGCTTTAGCTCAGCCTCTTTAGTTACTAGGCTTACGACAGATGTCACTAATGCTCAAAATGTTTATCAAATGCTTATAAGAATATGTTTTAGAGCTCCTTTTATGCTTTTGTGCGGCTCTATCATGGCTTTTAGAATAAATGCAAGGCTTGCTGTTATATTTTTGTTTTCAATTCCAGTTCTTGCCGTAGCAATTGCAGTTATTTCAAAGCTGGCTTTTTCAAGATTCGGAACAATGCTTAAAAAATACGATGCGATGAACAATATAGTTCAGGAAAATTTAATTGCTATTCGCGTTGTAAAAGCTTTTGTCCGCGGCGATTTTGAATGTAAGAAATTTAATGCTTCTGCCGATGAGGTTAGGCGGACTCAAGTTGCTGCTGAAAAACTTATGATTGTTTTATGGCCTATAATGCAGCTTGTGGTTTACGCTTCTATGATTGCCGTCTTTTGGTTTGGCGGAAGAATGGTCGTTGTCGGAACAATGCTTTCTGGAGAACTTATAAGCTTTCTTACCTATATAATACAGATTTTTATGTCAATGATGATGCTAGGCATGATTTTTGTAGGTCTTGTTCTTTCTAGGGCAAGCATTGCAAGAATTACAGAAGTCCTTGATGAAGTTCCTGATATTGCCGAGCCGCTCCCTAGTAAAAACCGGCAAGTTCTTCAAGAAGTAAAGGATGGCTCTGTAGATTTTGAAAATGTAAGCTTTAGCTATAATAAATCAATTGAAAACTGTGTGCTAAAAGACATAAATCTTCACATAAAAAGCGGACAAACTGTTGGAATAATTGGAGGAACCGGTTCTTCTAAAACAACTTTAGTTTCGCTTATTCCTAGACTTTACGATGCAACAAAAGGCTGTGTAAAAGTTGGCGGAAATGACGTTCGCGGCTATTCTTTAGTTCCGCTAAGAGATTCTGTTGCTGTTGTTTTGCAAAAAAATGTGCTTTTCAGTGGAACTATTAAAGACAACTTGCGGTGGGGAAACGAAAATGCTAGCAACGAAGAAATTATAAGCGCATGTAAAGCCGCTGATGCGGACGGTTTTATTTCATCTTTTCCTATGGGGTATGAAACAGAACTTGGGCAAGGCGGAGTAAATCTTAGCGGAGGTCAAAAACAGCGGATATGCATTGCTAGAGCCTTGTTAAAAAATCCTAAGATTTTGATTCTTGATGACAGCACCAGTGCGGTTGATACTGCCACAGAAAAACGTATTCGCTGCGTACTGAAAGAAATGCGGCCTGAAACTACAAAAATAATAATTGCGCAGAGAATTAGTTCTGTTCAGGATGCTGATATAATTTTTGTTCTCGAAGATGGAATGATTAACGGGCAGGGAACTCATAAGCAGCTTTTGGAATCGAACAAAATTTACCAAGAAGTTTATAGCAGCCAGCAGACTAGCGGCGATGCAGATTTATAAATTTTATTGCTTTGTAAGGGGAATATATGCCACCTGTAAAAAATAGAGGAAACGCAAAACCAAAAAATACTAAAAAAACGCTTGGAAGAATTTTTTCTTATATGAAAAAGTTTAAATCTCTTTGGCTTTTTGTATTCTTGCTTGTTTTAATAAGTTCAGTTGCAAATATCGCTGGTTCATATATCATAAAACCCGCATTAAATGATTTTATTTTGCCGCTTATTCATCACGAAAATCCTGATTACAGCGGTTTTATAAAACTTTTATCGGGACTTGCTGTAGTTTTTTTGCTAGGCGCGCTGTCTTCTTGGGGAAATTCTAGGCTGATGCTTTATATTTCTTCAACTTTGCTGTACAGAATCAGAACTGACCTTTTTGAAAAGTTGGAAAAGCTTCCAATTAAATACTACGATTCGCATCCGCATGGCGAAATAATGAGCCGCTTTACAAACGATACGGATACCTTGCGGGATATGTTTAGCCAGACTGTTCCTCAAATCATGAGCCAATCTGTAACAATTTTAGGCATTTTTATAATGATGCTTGTTCTAAGTCCAGTTCTTACTCTTGTGGTCGTATTGACTATGGCAGGAATTTTGGTTTTGGCTTCAAAAATTGGAAAAAAAAGTGCGGTTGCATTTCGCGAACAGCAGAAAAATATAGGAATTGTAAACGGATATATAGAAGAGCTTATTGAAGGGCAAAAAGTTGTAAAGGTTTTTAATCATGAAAAAGAAGCTGTAAAAGAGTTTTCCAAATTAAATGATGAGCTTTACAAGGCAGGTTCTGCCGCCAATTCCTATGCAAATATTTTAGGTCCAATAATGGGAAATCTTTCTCACGTTCAGTATGCCATTGTTGCGGTTCTGGGCGCTTTTATGGTGATTCTTTCAAAGTCAGACTTAGGAACTGTAGCTGCCTTTCTTCAATATACCCGTTCTTTTAGCCAGCCTGTAACTACAATTAGCCAGCTTTTTAATTCAATTCTGAACGCTTTAGCTGGCGCGGAACGCATTTTTAATATAATCGATGAATTGCCAGAGGAAGATGATGGAAAAATCACTTTAGTAAACGCTTATAGCATAAAATCTGATTCTGACCAAAAAGAAAAACTTGTGCAGTCTTTTGCTTCTACAGGAGAGTGGGCATGGAAAAATCCTTCTAATGGAGTTCTTTCCAAGCTGCAAGGTGAAGTTGTGTTCAATCATGTGACTTTTGGCTATAGGCCAGAAAAAACTGTTCTTCACGATATTTGTATTCATGCGAAGCCTGGACAGAAAATCGCTCTTGTAGGTTCTACTGGCAGCGGAAAAACCACAATTACAAATCTTCTTACAAGGTTTTATGATATAAAAGAAGGCTGTGGCAGCATTGTTTACGATGGAATTCCATTAAAAGATATAAACAAAAATGATTTGCGCCGTTCTTTGGGCATGGTCTTGCAAGATACTCACCTGTTTACAGGAACTATTGCTGAAAATATACGTTATGGAAATTTGGAGGCAAGCCTTGCGCAGATTTATGATGCTGCTAAACTTGCAAACGCTGATTCTTTTATAAGGCATCTAGAAAAAGGTTATGATACTGTTATTACAGGAGATGGCTCTTCTTTAAGCCAGGGGCAGCGTCAACTGCTTTCGATTGCAAGGGCTGCGGTTGCTGACCCCCCGGTTCTAATTTTGGATGAGGCGACTTCTTCTATAGATACGCGTACAGAAAAACTTATTCAAGACGGCATGGATAGTCTTATGAAAGGTAGAACAGTTTTTGTAATAGCCCACAGGCTTTCTACAATTCGCAACGCAGATGAAATCATAGTTCTTGAAAAGGGAACAATAATAGAGCGCGGAAATCACGAGCAGCTTTTAGAAAAAAAAGGACGCTACTACACGCTTTATACAGGAATCGCACAGAAAAATTCTTCAGAAAAACTCTAATTGATAAGATAGCTCGTTTTTACTATAATATATGCTATGAAAGCAATTGAACTTGAAAAAGCATATAATCCAAAAGACTTTGAAGATAGACTTTACAACGAATGGGAAAAAAACGGTTATTTTAAGCCAGCAAGCGATGAAGAATCTCCTCTTCACGAAAAATTTTTAAAATGCGGCTGTAAAAATTGCGGCGGAAAAACAGGAATATATTCTATGGTCATTCCTCCGCCAAATGTTACAGGTGTTCTTCACATGGGACATGGACTTAACAATACTCTTCAGGATATTGTTGTCCGCTACCACAGAATGAAGGGAGACAACACGCTTTGGATAACTGGTACCGATCACGCAGGTATTGCCACGCAGAACGTTGTTGAACGCCAGCTAAAAAAAGAAGGAAAGTCACGCAAAGATTTAGGCAGAGAAGCTTTCCTTGAGCGCACTTGGGCTGTAAAAAATGCTCATCACGATATAATTGTAAATCAGCAAAGAAAACTTGGAAATTCAACAGATTGGGATAGAGAACGTTTTACAATGGACGAAGGGCTTTCAAAAGCTGTTCGCGAAGTTTTTGTTACTCTTTACGAACGTGGTCTGATTTATAAAGGCCATTATCTTGTAAACTGGTGTCCACGCTGCGGAACTGCTCTTGCAGATGACGAAGTTGACCACACAGACACAGCAGGCGCAATGTATCATATTTATTACGAATATGCAGACGGTCCTGCTCCTGATGGCTCTACAAAAATAGAAATCGCAACTACTCGGCCAGAAACCCTTTTAGGCGATACAGCTGTCGCAGTGAATCCTAATGATGAACGCTATAAAGATGTGGTAGGAAAAAAACTTCGCCTTCCTCTTGCAAATCGTGAAATTCCTATAATTGCGGACTCATACGTAGATAAAGAGTTTGGAACAGGAATGGTAAAAATTACTCCTGCCCATGACCCTAACGACTGGCAAGTCGGTCAAAGAAATCATCTTGAAGTTATAAACATTTTGAATCCAGACGGTACGCTTAACGAAAATTGCCCTGAAAAATATAGGGGAATGAATTGCCAGCAAGCAAGGGCTGTTATTATTCAAGATTTAACAGATTTAGGACTTTTTAAAGAGGAAGAAAAAATAACTCACTCTGTAGGACACTGTTATAGGTGCGGAACAGTTGTAGAGCCGTATCTTTCTGACCAATGGTTTGTAAAAATGCAGCCACTTGCGCAAAAGGCTTTAAAAGCTTGGAAAGACGGAGAAATTGTTTTCTATCCTAGAAAATGGGAAAACACTTATGCTCGCTGGATGGAAAATATTCGCGATTGGTGCATAAGCCGCCAGCTTTGGTGGGGACACAGAATTCCTGTATGGTATTGCCAGTCTTGCGGAGAAACAATTGTTAGCAGAACGGATCCTGACTGTTGTCCAAAATGCGGTTCTTCAAAAGAAAAATTGAATCAAGATCCAGACGTTTTGGATACCTGGTTTTCTTCTTGGCTGTGGCCGTTTAGCACTTTGGGTTGGCCTGAAGATACAGAAGATTTTAAACGGTTCTTTCCAACTTCAGCACTTGTAACAGCTTATGACATAATTTTCTTTTGGGTAAGCCGAATGATAATGGCGTCGCTAGAGTTTACAGGCAAAGTTCCGTTTAAAGACATTTACATTCACGGTCTTGTGCGCGACAAGCAAGGCCGCAAAATGTCAAAATCTTTAGGAAATGGAATTGACCCGCTGGAAATAATCGACATTTACGGTTCTGATGCTCTGAAATTTACTTTGAGCTTCATGTGCGCTCAAGGTCAAGATATTTTGATTGACAAGGATTCTTTTAAACTTGGAAGCCGTTTCTGTAATAAAGTTTGGAATGCAAGCCGCTACATTTTGGGAAATCTTGAAGGCAGAACGCTTATTCCTGTTAAAGATAGCGATCTTAGCGAGCTTGATAAATGGATTTACGGCTGTCTTAATAAAGCCGTAAAAACTAACAGAGAGGCTCTTGAAAGTTATAGATATAACGATGCTGCTAGTTCGATAATGGAATTTTTCTGGAATGAATTTTGCGATTGGTATGTTGAAGCTACAAAGCTTAGTTTTTGGCATGGCGATGAGCATGAAAAAGATAGAGCTGTTTCTGTCCTCTTAAATGTTCTTGAAGAATCTTTGCGCCTTATGCATCCTTTTATCCCTTTTGTAACGGAAGAAATTTACGGAAAGCTTCCTCTTAATCTTATTGTAGAAAATCGAAAAAAGGCTGGTGCAAATAAAATTGTTTCAAACGAAGATTATACAGCAATGCTTATAAATGCGCCGTTCCCAGAAATTATTTCTGAGCGTGATAATAAAAAGATTGCAGAACGCTTTGCGGTTTTAAAAGAACTCATAGGTCAGCTTAGAGCATTGAGAGCAGAATGTGGCATTGACCCTGCTAATAAAATCAATATCGCTCTTATTGTAACAAAAGGAAGCGAAGCTGAAGTTCTTACAGAAAAAGTTGACATGATAAAGCTTTTATCTGGCGTTGCAAATGTTGAATTTGTTGAAGCAAAACCTGCAAGTTCGGTTGGCACGGTTGGAAAAGGTTTTGAAGCGTTCATTTTGGTAGATGAATCAATAAATCGGGAACAATTGATTTCCAGATTCAAAAAGGAAATTGAAACAGAAACAGGATATGTAAAACGCAGCGAAGCAAAACTTAGCGGAAATTTTGCTAAACACGCTCCACAAGCTGTTGTTGAAGAAGAAAAACGACGGATGGAAGAAAGTCTGCGAAAGATTGAAAAACTTAAGTCTTATGTAAATTCTCTATAAGTTTTCTTTAAGTTGCTTCTAAAATAAAATTTTTTAGAGGCAATTTTTCTAACCTGTGGTATAATTCTTCTTGAAAAATTGGGGGCTGCTATGGCAAGACAACTGTACAATATGCAAACTGAAAAACCTTTAAAAATGGACAATGAGCATATGCTCCAGTTGAAGAATATTCTTCTTGCCCCCTATATGCAGCTTGCTACAGAACTTATTGGAAAGGCTAGGCACGCTGGCGGAAATATGTTTCGCCACCAAATGGATACTATGTCAATCTTGATTGACTATGGTTACATTGATTCTGTGCTTTTAAAGGCTAGTTGTGTGCATGATACAATAGAAGATATACCTGGGTTTGACAAAAATAGAATTGTAAACATCGATTCTGACGGTCCTGCCGTTTTGAACCTTGTTCTTGAAGTAACTAGGCAAAAAGAAGAAACTAAGGCTGAATTTTTGCAGCGGATTATTACAACCGGTAGTCAAAAAGCAAAAATCTTAAAATGCGCCGACCGCATAAGCAATATGATTAGTCTTGGCTTTGTCACAGATTCAAAGTTTATAGAACGTTATTGCGACGAAACTGAATTTTATATTCTTCCTATGGCGATTGAAATAGATTACAATATGTACCAAGAACTTATAAATCTTATAATAACGCGCAGAAAGTATTTGGAAGATTTTGGCTTTATAGGAAATTAAAAAATTATGAAGTATGGTTTTTTAAGAGTCGCTTGCTGCTCTCCAGAATTAAAAGTTGCAGACTGCAAGTTTAATGCTGAAAAAATAATTGACAAAACACGTTTTTTAAATAGTTGCGGTGCCGAACTAGTTGTTTTTCCAGAGCTTTCTGTAACTTCTTACACTTGCGCAGACCTTTTTTTGCAAAGGACTTTGCAGAATTCTGCCATAGAAGAACTTGAACGAATCGCAAAAAAAACTTCTAATTGCGACTGCGTTTTGTGCCTGGGGCTTCCAATTGCTTTAGAAAATAGCCTTTACAATTGCGCTGCTGTGCTTTACAAAGGAAAAATTATTGCAGTTGTTCCTAAAACTTATATTCCAAACTATAGCGAATTTTACGAAAAACGTTATTTTTCTTCTGGAACCGAGTTAAAAAATCAAACGCTATTTTTTTCAAAACAAAACCCGGAAGTTCCATTTGGAACAAATATTATTGTAAAAGATTTGAATAATACAGGTTTTTCTTTAGGACTTGAACTTTGCGAAGACTTGTGGGTACCTCTTCCACCCAGCACGGCTTTAAGTCTCGCTGGGGCTAGCGTAATTGCCAACCTTAGCGCCTCAAATGAAATTGTAGGAAAGGCGGAATACAGGCGGAATTTAGTAAAGATGCAATCGGCGCACGAAATTTGCGCTTATATTTATGCAAATGCCGGCGAATATGAATCTACGCAGGATTTGGTTTTTTCGGGGCATAGCATAATTTGCGAGAACGGCGCTATTCTTGCTCAGTCAGAACTTTTTCCATCAAAAGATTATATAATTACAGATGTCGACCTTGAAAGGCTTTGTCAAGAGCGCAGAAGGACAACTACTTTCTCTAACTGTGCAAATCATAATGCGCAGAATATACGTTTTGTATCTATAGATTTTAAAGAAAATCGTCAAAAAGATTTTTCGCTGTTGCGTTTTATTGACCCGCATCCTTTTGTTCCTTCTGATTCAGAGAAAAGAAAAGAGCGATGCCAAGAAGTTATCGATATGCAGGCGCATGGACTTGCAAAAAGGCTCCGGCATATAAATTGCACCAATGCTGTAATCGGTTTAAGCGGCGGTCTGGATTCTACTCTTGCGCTTTTAGTTGCTTGCCGCGCTTTTGATTTGTGCGGCTTTAATAGAAAAGGAATTCTGGCTGTTACAATGCCGTGCTTTGGAACAACCGAGCGAACGCACAGCAATGCCTGCCTTCTTGCTAAAGAATGTTCTGTATCCTTTGCGGAAGTTAATATAACAGCTAGCGTAAATCAGCATTTTAAGGATATAGGGCAAAATTCTGAAGAACACGATGTTACTTACGAAAATTGCCAGGCTCGGGAAAGAACTCAAGTTCTTATGGATATTGCGAACAAGAATAACGGCATTGTTATAGGAACAGGCGACTTAAGCGAGCTTGCGTTGGGCTGGTGCACCTATAATGGTGACCAGATGAGTATGTACGGTGTAAATTCATCTATTCCAAAAACTCTTGTTAGGCATCTTGTTTCATATTTTGCAAGCGAATCAGACGGCAGTTTGGCAAAAGTTTTGATTGATATACTTGAAACGCCGGTTTCTCCTGAACTTTTGCCTCCTAAAGATGGTCTGATAAGCCAAAAAACTGAAGATTTAGTTGGTCCTTATGAACTGCACGACTTCTTTTTGTACTATATTCTAAGATATGGTTTTGAGCCTAAAAAGATTTTATTTCTTGCAGATTCATCTGACTTAAAATACAGCCATGACTTTAAGCTAAAATGGCTTAGAAATTTTTACAAAAGATTTTTTTCGCAGCAGTTTAAAAGAAGCTGCATGCCAGACGGTGCAAAAGTCGGTTCTGTAAATCTCTCTCCAAGAGGGGATTGGCGTATGCCAAGCGATGCTTCTTGCGCGCTTTGGCTTGAGCAAATAGATTCAATAAAATAATATAAAATTACTTTTTGGAGGTCTTTTTGCTTAGTTATCTTCATGAATTTCACGCTGGCAACCATGCAGATATTTTAAAACATCTTGCGCTTCTTTATACAATTGACTACTTAAATAAAAAAGATAAGCCGTATTCTTTCTTTGATACACATTCAGGCTCTGCTCTTTACGACATAAAAAGTCGAAACGCCGAAAAGACAGGAGAAGCCGCTTTAGGAATTGAAAAACTTTTGCTGTCTGTAAAAAACAATGAGTGCAATAAAATTGTTTATGAACAACTAGAGCCTTATATTAAATTTGCTTCCGAATGTTTGAAAAAAGGTTTTTATCCGGGCAGTCCTGCCTTTGAATTGAATTTTTTAAATAAAAACAGCACTCTTTTTCTTACAGAACTTCACAAAACTGAATATCAAAAACTATTAAATTCTGTAAATAAATTAAATGAATATAAGAAAATAAAAACAATAGTTGAAAATAAAGATGGATTTTCATTTTTAAAAGCGAATACGCCTCCTCAAATAAAGCGAGGGGCCGTTTTGTGCGATCCAAGCTATGAAGAATCGTCTGATTACGAAAATGTCTCAAAAGTTCTTTCGTACGTGCATAAGCATTGGTCAGCAGCAATAATTATTGTTTGGTATCCGCTGCTCGCAAATAAAATTGAACAGATTGAAATTATGAAGCAGTCAATTTATGCAGAGGCTATGAAAATTAATCCGAATACAGAAGTCCTTGACGCAGCCTTGCTTGTAGACAGTCCTGACAGCCATAAAGAAGCTCCTTTAAAAGAATCTATAGGGAGTAAAACTCCTAGACTTTATGGCAGCGGTATTTTTGTCTTAAATCCTTGCTGGGGTTTAAAAGAATTTTTAGAAGGCACTCTTGGATATTTATCTTCTGTCCTTGCAAGAAATGAAAATGGCAGTTTTAGCGTGGCTTCATTGCCTTTATCTTTGCAATAACTTATAATAAAAGAACTCTATTTTTGAGCAAGAAGGTTGAAAGCCGAGTTTCACCTGAAAAAAATAAAATCAAAGGGAAAAGTATGACGTTATATGAAGATTTAAAATGGCGAGGCCTTATAAAAGATGTCGCTGGCGATGAAAATGAACTTAAAAATGTTTTAGATGGAAAGCCATTTAGTTTTTATTGGGGTACAGATCCTACTGCGGATTCTTTGCATTTAGGACATTATTCATCTCTTTGTATGGCGAAAAGGCTTGCAAATGCAGGACATCATCCAGTATTGCTGTGCGGCGGCGCTACTGGTCGCATTGGAGACCCCCGCCCGACAGCCGAACGCGAAATAATTTCTGAAGAAGCTGTAACACACAATATAAAATGCATTTATGACCAGATTAATCGCCTTATAGAAGGCAGAGCAGAAATGGTGGACAACTACGAATGGACAAAAGATTATACTTTTTTGAATTTTTTGCGAGACATTGGAAAGTATGTAAACGTTAATTACATGCTAGATAAAGATATAATCCGGCGCCGCCTTGAAAATGGAATTACTTTTGCAGAATTTGCATATATGTTGCTGCAAGGTTATGACTTTATGCATCTTTATAAAGAAAAAAATTGCATAATGCAAGTTGCAGGAAGCGATCAGTGGGGAAATATAACTACTGGTGTAGACCTTATTCGCAAAATACTGGACAAACAAGCTTACGCGTTTACAATGCCTTTGATTTTAGATTCAACTGGTAAAAAATTTGGAAAATCAGAAGGAAATGCGCTTTGGTTGAATAAAGAAAAAACTTCACCGTATGAAATCTATCAGTATCTTATAAACTCTGATGATTCAAAAGTTCTTGAATATTTAAAAGTATTTACTTTCCTTTCAAAGCAGCAGATTGAAGACATTTATGCGCAGCAGCAAGCTGCTCCAGAGACAAGAGTTGCGCAAAAAACTTTGGCATGGGAAGTTGTAAAAGATATTCACGGAAAGCAAGAAGCAGATAACGCAGTTTGTGTAAGTCAGAAGCTATTTGCAGGCGATTTTAAAGGTCTTAGCGTAAAAGATATAAAATCAGGAATGAAATCGGTTCCTTCTTTTAAAATAGAAAAAGAAGAACCATTGATTGAAGTTCTTGTAAATAATAAAATTGCAAGTTCAAAACGCGAGGCTAGGGATTTTTTAAAAGCGAATGCAATTTCTGTTAATGGCGAAATTGTAAACGATGAAAATATTCTAATCACAAAGTCAATGGCAATTGATGAGCAGATTATTATATTTAGGCGTGGAAAGAAAAAATACTTTGTTGCAGAATTTTAGTTTTGCTATTTATGCCTGTTCTTTGTAAACAGGCTTTTAAACCATTCAAACAGTGATTTAAAAAACTTCGCAATCTTTGCCCAAAAACTTGGATTGCGGAGTTTTTCAAGTCTTTTATAGCCTTCAAGAAGTTCTTCCTTTGTAAATTCTTTCCGCTGATTGTTTTCTTCAAGTTCCATTTCAAGCTGTTCTACATCTGAAAGGTTGTCCATTACAACAGCATTGATATTCGTCCAGCCCAGCTGTTTTGCGGCTTGAAGCCTTCGCTCTCCAGCAATTAATTCGTGATTGCTATTTATTGTGATTGGATTTAGAAGTCCATAAGTTCTAAGGCTGTTTTTTAAAGCTTCTAAATCGCCTAAATCTTGTCGAATTCTTTTTTTTATTTTTATATCGTTTATATTAATCAGCATATTTTTCTCCAAAAACTTTGAAATGCACTACTGCATAAAGTAATTAAAGTCTGGCAATTCTTCAGGTTCCTCATCTTGAATTGTATTTAAAGAATCATTTTTGTTTGCTGCAGAACTTCCTGTGCTAATTCCCAAGAATGAAAGATCTAATTGAAGAGGAGAGGTATCTATTTTTGCCGTCATGTGCTGGCCTGACTGGTATTTTTCCCTCTGGAGTCTGGCTATTCCAAGCGCGCTTCCAGTCTTGTTCGAATGAATTGGACAAATGGAAGTAGGCTGAGTTCCAGATAAGAACCATTGAGTTGTAAGATGAGAGCCACATTCCGGTGTCGGAATCATTCCGCTTTCAGAACAAACTGTACACTGAATTACACCTTCGGTTGGCTTTGGAAAATCTTTAAGAGGAAGACCTCTATGAATCTGCCTCATGTAGTCGCCCCAGGCAAAACCTGCAAGAGTTGCGCCTGTTATTTTTAGTCCTAAAGATTGACCCGGCTTGTCAAAACCAAACCAGAACGCGGCTGTGTTGTAAGGGGTGAAACCTACAGTCCAAGCATCCGCCCAGTTTTGCGTAGTACCGGTTTTTCCACCGGCTGGCATTGTGAATTTTTTGCCTGTTTCTGTTTTATAATCAAATTTCCAGCTTTGTGCAGAAAGCGTGCCAGGACCATGAACTGTATTTTCTAGCAGCTTGCTCATAACAAACGCAGTCTGTGGTGAAAGTGTTTGTATAGCTTCTCCTTTTGCAAGCTGCGCTTCTCTTATTTCTTTTTCTGGATTTAGAATAATATTTCCATTTTTATCTTCAACGGTTCTTATGCTCATCGGGGTAATTTCTTTTCCACCGCTTGCAATTATGCTAAACGCTCTTGCCATTTCTATTGGACGAACTGAACAAACTCCAAGACCGATTGGGTAGCCTGGAACAAAGGCTCTGGAAGGCAGCTCTTCTTTTGAAATTCCAAGCAGCGAAACTGCGCGGTTTATTGCTGCGTCAAAACCGATTGTATCCAGAACTTTTAGAGAAGGAACATTCATAGAGCGGCAAAGAGCATACCAAACTTGAACATTGCCTTCCCACTCACCTTTGAAATTCAAAGGAATATAAGGCTTTCCATCGGCAGTGTGGAATACTGTAGGAGTGTCAGAAATTTCTGTTGCAGGTGTAAACTTTCTAGAATCTATGGCTTCTGTGTAATAAAGGGGTTTAAAAGATGAGCCCGGCTGAACTCTAGCCTGTACTGCACGGATGAATTGGTTTTCTTGGTCAAATTTTGAGCCGCCAACAAGGGCTGTGATATAGCCAGTTTCATTTTCCAAAGAAATCATTGTGCCTTCAATAGTTGTTTTTTCGCTTTCTTTCTTTGTTTTGGAATTAGCTCTATTAACAATGCTTGTTTTTAGATTGTCAATTCCTGTCATCATTGAAACTAAGTCGACTATAGGATTTACGTCTGAAAGATACTTTCCTACAGATATAGATTCAGAGCGTTGCTCGCTGCCTTTTATTTTTGGAAGATTGAATGTAAGGCTTAATAATTCAGTAATAGGAATATACTTGTTCAACGCTAATGTATTACGATTTGAGTGTTCTTTTTGGTAAATGTTGTTTGCTTCTCTTATATAGCGGTCCATTACTTTTTGAGCCGCTTCTTGATGAGAAAGATTTAAAGTTGTGTGTACTGTAAATCCGCTTGTATAGATATTCTGGCTGCCATAAATTAAATTGCCAAGTTCCCGGCGAACATACTCGCTAAACCAAGGCGCTTTGTCATCTCTCATCATATAGGCTGAAGCGCTTGTTCTTGTGTAATCAAAGTTGCTCCAAAATGTGTCAAAAGATTCGTCCGCTTCTTCTTTATTTAAATACCCTAGCTTAACCATGCTGCTTAATACGTCTTTTTGTCTTTCCATCGCTCTGTTAGGATGGTCAAAAGGGTTGTAAAAAGCCGGATTTGAAAGTTGAATTACTAAAATGGCAGCTTCTGCCGGGGTTATTTCTTCCGCGCTGTGTCCAAAATAGTATTTTGAGGCGGCATTTACGCCGTAAGTTCCTCCTCCAAAGTATATTTTGTTTAGATAAAGCTCAAGAATTTCATTTTTAGAATATCGGCGCTCCATTTGAATGGCCCACCAAAGTTCTTTTATTTTTCTGGTTATAGACATTTCTGTTCTGTCGCAATACAAAGTTCCTGCAATCTGTTGCGTAAGTGTTGAACCGCCGCCTAAAGAACGGCCTGTCAGTTTTCCTACAACTGCACGCATAACAGCTTTATAGCTAAAACCTCTGTGTGAATAAAAAATTCTATCCTCTCGAGTTATAAGCGCGTCAATCATGTGCTGCGGAAGCTGATTCAAGGTTATAATTTCTCGTTTCTCGTCAGAAGAAAATTCAGTTATAAGTTCTCCATTTATGTCTAATAATTTTGTAGGAAGAGCAGTGTCAAAAGATGTAAAATATTCTGTATTTTTAATGTTTTGAGTTTCTGAAAGTCCCCAGCCAAGCAAGCAGCCTAAAGAAATCGCCGCAGCAAAAAGAAGACCAAACCAAACAAATGTAGATTTTCTGATTCCATTCATAATCTGTTAATAATAAGTGATAACGTTTCTTTAGTCAATTAATGCGATAAGCTGTTAAAATGCAGTAAAAAAAAGGCACGGTCGCAGCCGTGCCAATGCCCATCAGGCAATCGAGGACATGGGTGGGAGGGGAAAATGTCCTCGATATTTATATTGTCGTCCAATAGCAAAAAAAACTTTAATCTTTTTTAACTCGCAAAAATCATTCATCCGTAATTTCAAGATTTACAGAAAGGTTTGCAGAATATGTCTTTCCTTTTTGAATGTTTACATTTCTAATTAATTCGTAGCCTCCTATAAGGCATTTTATTTTGTGTTCCCCCTCTGAAATTTCTGTTTCCTGTCCAAAATCTGTAAACTTTTCTTCATCTATAAAAACTTCTGCATTGCTTGGCGCGGTTACTATTATTGTAGGTGTCGTGCTTTTTAAAACTATTTCCAAAGAGGTTGATTTCGCTTGCTCGATATAAACGGAACGGACTTCATTTCTGTAGTTTTCTGCTTGAACACTGACGTTGTGCATCCCTGTGGAAAGCAAAAGAGGCGTTTTTGCTAGGTCTATCTGTTCATCATCTATAAAAAGCTGATAATCAATGTTTTCGTTTTTATTGTTAAAAACTGAAAGAACAAGGCTTCCTTTGTTTATAAGAATAGGCTTTACACTTATTTTTAAATTTGCATTTAAAGTCGATTCTGGAATTCCTTTCATTGCTGGTTGAAATCTTATGAATGTATATTTTTTTTGGATGCTTGGAATTACGTTTATTTTCGATGTGTATGTGGAATTTTTTATAGAGTTGTTTTGTTTTAAAGGAATTTGCATTATCCAATTAAACTTTGAAGGCAGAGGTGTTATAAAAATTTTGTTTCCTGAATAGTCTATTTGAGAGCTTGATGGAACAGGTTTTATGTTGTCGTATATTGAACAGGCGACAGAATCCCGCCAGGAAGAAACTTCTGCAGGAATCTGAATTTTAACTTCAATTCCTTCAATGTAGGTTAAGTCTTCAGGAAAAAATACCGCAATGCTGTCGTTTATGCCTATCGTTGCAGTTTGTTCCTGCGATGATGAATCTGAAATTGTAAATGGAACAACTTTTCTTACACGAAAAAAATCTTCGGCGCATAAAAAATTTGCTAAAAAAAGAGAAAGCAACAATATAGATAAAATTCTTAATTTTTTATTGAACATAAAAACCTTTTCGCTTTTATTCATTTTTCTAAAAGCTAAACTTTCAATCTAATAACTAAGCATTTGAGCAGGATCTTTTGCAACGCCATTTTGCCTTATTTCAAAGTGAAGGTGAGGTCCTGTAACAGCTCCTGATTTTCCCGTCAGTCCGATTATAGAACCCTTTGAAACAACTTCACCTTTTTGTACAAAAATCTTGCTAAGATGCGCATAAACACTTGTTATTCCACTTGCGTGAGAAATTATGACGTAATTTCCAAAAATTTTGTCATTTTTTACGCAAGCGGTTACAGTTCCCGATTTGCAAGCATAGGTTTTTGTTCCCTCTTTTGCAGCAAAGTCAATCCCCTTATGAAATTTCCACCTTCCATAAACGGGACTTGTTCTGTATCCAAAATTCGAAGTAACTCTTATGCTATCCAACGGAAGACACATTGATGAGTCAAGAAAAAATGCTCGCTGGGTAGGCGAAAAACGCAGATTTGGTAAAAAACAGAAACTTGTATTATCTATAATATAGCACGAGTTTAAATTTTTTTCCATAAAATCTGAATATTCTGTGTAGAGTAAAGTTTCAAGAGAAGTTTCTGGATTTCTTGTAATAAAAACTCCTTTTACAGAAGGAATTAAAAGTTTTTTGCCTTGAATTTTTTCTGAAATATTGCTGATTTTGTTTAGGCTTGCAATTGTGTCGTAAGGAATTCCTGTCGCTGCATGGATAAAAAAAAGTGTATCGTCTTTTTTGGGCGTATATGTATAAAATTCCATCAATAAGTCAGAATCTCTTTTCGCAAGATTTTTTTCATTATATTCAATTGTTTGTAAAAGCTGCTTAAAGATTATATTTTTTGAAGAAAGTTCTTGTATGCTTGGAAAATTTTTGCTTTCTAATTGCACTCCTTGCGAGTAAATGTTAAAAATCGGAAAAAGAACAAGGATTAAAGACAAAAAAAACAGTTTTTTCATGCTATTTTTTTGGATACTTATTCTTTTTTGAAAGGAGTATTTTTTTCACAATAAAAAACAAGATAAGCGCTAGTATTAAAATTAAAACAACTGCCGTGTAGGCGCTTGGAAAATTTACGGCAAAGAACCATAATGGCCAAACTATTGCAATTCCTATAGCTGTGCAAAGACAAATTAAAAAAATTGCTTTTAAAACAAAAATAGATTTAGACCTTAGTTTAAAAAGAAAGCTTTGTTTCATTTTTTTGCAGAAGCTGCCTAATAGCTTTTATGAATAACAGAAAACATATATTGCTAAAAGTTATTAGACAGCCATTTTTCCTTTGAGCTGGTTATTCAGAAATTGCTTCAGCAGGGCAAACAGATGCGCAAGAACCGCAACTGATGCATTTTCCTTCATCAATTACTCTTTTATCGCCTTGTTCTGAAATTGCTTCTACAGGACATTCTGGTTCGCAAGCACCGCAGTTTACACACTGATCGCCAATTTTGTATGCCATATTTCGACTCCCATAAAAAGTCAAAGAGAAAGGGGGATGTCTAATAAGTTCTAAATGTCATTGTCGTACTTGATACGACAATCTCTAAATGATTGCAATATATGCATT
>CAKULY010000013.1 GCA_934667505.1 uncultured Treponema sp.
AGGCATAACATCTACATACTTTTTTAGAACAGTCCATTCACGTCTTCCTGGAGCCATCAAAACAGCTCCACCGCCAGCGGTTATAACATCCTGTTCTTCCAGGGTTAGAATTGAATACACTCCAAAAGAGCCAGTTTTTTTAGCTTCGACTAAATTTCCATTTTCGTCATTTACAGCAACGTCAGCCCCTGCGCTTTTGGAAACATCTTCTATAATTGGAATTCCAAGAGAACAAAGAGAGTCTAACTTAGGAACAATTCCCATAGATTCGTGCAACAAAAGAAGCCTGCCACCGTGATTTATAGCCCGTTGAACAATCTCTTCATTTACAAGCCCATTTGATTCATCTACATCTAAAACCATAGGAACGTAGCCAAGACTTTCTATTGCCTGATAGTGCCATGCCGGAGCCAAAGCAGAAATCATTATTTTTTCGCCAATAGGAAAATCTATTGATAAAAGAGCATACTTTAACGCATCTTTTGGAGTTCTAAGAGCGACAGCTCCATCACAACCGAAAAAATCTTTTATAGAATGAATAAATCTAACGTTTAATTCACCAGGACCAATTTTTTCGTCTACCATGCAAGTTAAAACTGCATCCATTTCTTTTCGTCTTATTGTAGTGCTGTAAGTTCGAATCATTTTTGCTTTACTTGTTGTTTATAATTTTTTGAAGTTCTTTTGGATCAAATAGCCTAACTGTATCAAGCATTATTAAATATCCTGCATCAGTCCTAACAACTCCGCGAATATATTCACTTCCTATTCCGCCCATCATCTGAGGAGGCTCTTGAACTTCTGCTTTATTTACAGTAACTACTCTAGAAACGCGGTCTATTATAATACCAATCTGCATTCCATCAATATTAAGAATGATAAAACCGCTTTCAAGCTCGTCTAGTTCCTGCCCTTCGTTAGAAAAACCTATATGAAAACGCCTATGAAGATCTATAATTGGAATTATTTCTCCACGCAAATTTAAAATACCTACCATATAATATGGAGCATTGGGAATAGGACGTATAGGTTGAATTTTTACAATTTCTTTTACAGTCATAATATCTACTCCGTATAACTCATCTCCTAAACGGAATGTTACTAACTGAAACTGAGAATCCTCTTCTGCCATAAAAACCTCCCATAAGAATCAAAGAAAAAGCTGCTAAAAGCTACGTTACCAAAGCAATTTTAAAATTGACTTTTTAGTTATTTTGCAACGCAAACTTAAAAACATAAAAAAGACACTATTTTCAACTAAATAAGAATACACTGAAAAGCAACCTTTTGCAACATTATATATAAAACTCAATCTACTATGAAGATAGAAAGCGCATAAACCTTTACGGCTTTATTTTTTTCTTTTAGCACAGACGCACAAGCTTCTATTGTAGAACCTGTTGTAATTACATCATCAATTATGCATACTTGTTCAGGAATTTGGTTTATTTGCGGCAAAATTGAAAACGCACTTGCTATTGTCTCCATCCTGTTTTTTCTATCCAAAGTTTTTTGCTGGACAGAAGTTTTTCTTTCCAGCAGGTTTTCAACTTTCCAGCCAAATTTAAATTTTAAAAAACTGCACAATTCTTGAATTTGATCCCAACCTTTTTCTTTTATTTTTCCAGGTCTTGGAGGAACAGGTACTAATATGAAATCTCCAACAGATTCTTTTAATTTTTTTAATCCAGAATTTACAAGAGCTGCAAAAAAACTTGAATAAATTCTTTCTTCTTCAAGTTTCCAGCGGCATAAAAAGTCAGAATTCCACAATCTGTAAGAAAAAAGCGGAAAAACTTTGTCAGTGCTAGAAAAAACTGAATTATTCCTACATTCCATACAAAGATTCTCTTCTGAAACTAGCGTCTTTCCACACTTTTTACAGCGTTTTTCAAAATCCAAAGAAATACTAAAGTAATTTTGATAACAATTTTTGCAAACGCAGATATTGCCGCAATATTTTCCACAAACCAAGCAAAAGCATCTGCTGTTTGCAAAAGAAAACAACTTTAAGCAAATTGAAAAAGCGCTTTGCTTTAAATTAAAAAAAAACTTATTCACATAATATATATCTATAAAAGTCTACAGAAAATGCAATTTTTTTACATAAAAAGGTCGTTTTTTACCTATAAAAAAAATTATCTTCCGCTAAGAGTTTTTTTCCACCTGGCAATTGTTTCAAGAGCTTCAATAGGAGTCATAGAATTTGGATCTGCAGAAAGTATTTCATCAAGAAGAATTTCTTCATCACTAAAAAGACCAGGATTTTTTGCTTGAATTACTTCAGATTGTTTTGGCAAAGAGTTTAGTTTTTCGGCGATGTCAGAAGAATTATTTTCTGCTTTGCTTTGGATTGTCTGCAAAATTTTATTTGCACGGTCAATTACCACCTGAGGAACTCCAGCGAGCCTTGCAACGTGAATACCAAAAGAATTTTCACTTGCCCCAGATTTTACTTTTCTTAAAAATGTAACAGATTCTCCCTGCTGAGCAACTTGCATACAAAGCAAAATCAAAGAAGGATTTTCGATTCTTGTAAGTTCATGATAGTGAGTGGCAAAAAGAGTTCTGCACTTGATGCTATCAAGAAGGTATTCACTAACTGCCCAAGCTATAGAAAGTCCGTCTTCTGTAGAAGTTCCACGCCCAACTTCATCCATAATTACAAGCGAAGAACTAGTTGCGGAACGAAGAATATTCGCAGTCTCCGTCATTTCCACAAGAAAAGTCGATTCTCCACGGGCAAGATTATCGCTCGCCCCCACTCTGCAAAAGATTCTGTCAACAAGACCTATTTCCGCAGATTTTGCAGGCACAAAAGAGCCGATTTGAGCCAAAAGCACAATAAGTGCATTTTGCCGCAAAAAGGTACTCTTGCCTGCCATGTTCGGACCTGTTATAAGTGCAAAAGAATGAGAATCCTTATCTTCCGCAGACAATGAAAGGCTATTTGGCACAAATTCTCCGCTAGGAAGATGCATTTCTACAACCGGATGGCGTCCATCTTCTATGTTTAGAACCTTAGAAGAAGAAAAAACAGGTCTGACCCAGCCGTGCAATAGAGCCGAATATGCAAAACTTGCAGTCGCATCAATATAAGAAATATCCTCTGCAGTCTGTATTAAGTAATACACGTAATCTTTAAGCTTGTTGCGAACTTCAACAAAAAGATTTCTTTCAAGCTCTAAAACTTTAGAGCCAGCTTCTGTAAGCTCGTGCTCAAGCTCTTGCAATCTTGCAGTGGTAAAGCGGTCTCCATTTACAAGAGAACGCCGTATTATAAAATCAGAAGGAACAGAACTAAGCTTTCCGCGGCTTACTTCTATAAAATAACCGTAAGCATTTGTATTTTTAATTTTTAATGTTGAAATTCCAGTTTTTTTCTTTTCTTCAGCTTCATATTCAGCAAGAATCTTATCAAAATTATCGCGAATATTCCGCCAATGATCTAACTCTTGTGACCAGCCATCTTTTATAATTCCACCATCAGTCAATGCAGTCGGAGGATTTTCTACAATCGAATTTTGAATTAAATCAATTATTTCAACTGAATTTTGCTCATCGGTTAAGGAAAAATCATAGTTTTCTAAATCTTTTCTAATTTTTAACCAATAAACAAGGCTTGAACGAAGCGCCTGCAAATCTTTTGGATGCGCTCTATCCATAGCGATTCTACCTGCAAGGCGTTCAACGTCTAAAACACAAGAAAGTTCTTCGCGAATTTCTTCTAAAAGGTTTCTGTTATCGTAAAAAAAGCCGACATGATTCTGTCTTAAAGTGATTTTTTTTATATCCGTAAGAGGATATAAAAGCCACTGCCTAATCATGCGAATTCCCATAGCGGTGCTTGCATGATTTACACATTCCAACAAGGAATATTTAGAAGAAGAATCTCTAAGATTTGAAACAATTTCAAGGTTTCTTCTGCTAGAATCGTCAATTACAAGATACTGGCTATCGTGATAGACTTTGATTCCACTTACATGAGGAACAGTAGAATTCGTAGTTTTAGAAAGATAGTCCAAAAGAAAACCCGCAGGCGCGACTTCTGCTGAATCTGGTTTTAATTCAAAAGATGCAAGGTTATGAGTTTTAAACTGTTCTGTAAGTTTTTTATAGCCAAGTTCAGTATTAAAATCCCAATCAGGATAATATGAAATAGAAATATCTGGTATTTGCGCCAACGCATCCTGAACGGTTGCATTGTTTTTTAAAGACTGAGGAAGAAGCATTTCCTTTGGATTGCATCTGCCTAATTCTTTGGGAAAACTTTCTGCCATTTCGCTAGCGCGCCAAGAAGTAGCCTTAAAGCAAGATGTCGTAACATCTATAAAAGCGAAGCCGACTACGCCTTTAGAAACGCTCATCGCGGCAAGAAAATTATTGCTGTTTCCTTCAAGATATTCAGATTCAAGCGCAGTTCCTGGCGTAATGATTTCAACAACTTTTCTTTCAGTAAGACCTTTTGCCTTTGGATTTCCAACTTGTTCGCAGATTACAATTTTTTTGCCTAAACGTAAAAGTCTTGCAATATAAACTTTAGCCGCATGGTAAGGAACTCCGCACATAGGAGCAGTTCCTCTATGAGTTAAAGTTAAACTAAGAAGACGCGATATTTCTAACGCATCCTCATTAAACATTTCATAAAAATCCCCGAGTCTAAAAAACAGCACATCATTTTTATATTCACTTTTAATTTTAATGTACTGCTGCATTACAGGAGTAAGAGATGTATCCTTTTCCATTATAAATTACTTTCCGAGTTCCGCTATAACCTGTTCAGTAATATCAACAGAATTTGAATACCATAAAATGGAGTTAGACTGCTGCAAACTTAAAATCATACTATATCCGCCAGATTCGGCGATTTTAGAAAGCGTATTGTAAAGTTTATTATAAAAAACATCTGAACCTTGCAAAGTTTTTTGCATAGATTCAAGCTCCACATTTTTTGCATTTGTGTATTCAACAAGAAAATCAGTTTTTTTAGTAATTTCTGCCTGCGTTTTTTGAGCAAGGGCATCATTGTTTTGCTTTTCGTAATCAACTTTTTTTGCCTGAAGCTTTTGCAGCTCTTCTGTGTATCTATTAACCTCTTGCTGAAATTCATTTCGCTTTTTTTCATAGTTTCTTACAGGAGCTGAATTTCTAAAATACGCATTGTAAACTTTAGCAGTATCTACAACACCAAATTTTGTAATCTGCTGGGCAAAACCAACACTTCCCAAAAACAAAATAAAAACAAAAGACGCAATCTTACCAAAAATCTTTTTCATACAAACCTCGTTCTACTTATTTGTAATATTAAATGAAAGCACAAATTTCCAAGTGTCATTCCATTGAACTGCATTATCGCTTACACGGAATTTATTTGCAAGAAGCAAGTGGAGCGGAAATTGCGGCAATAAAAATCTTAAGCCAGGTCCAAAGCTAAAATAAAAATCTTCAACTGAAAGTCCCGTAAAAGCTTCTTTTACAGTATTTTTTACAGCGACGCCATCCATAAAGAAGTCAATTCCTATCATTCCTGGAACTATAGGAAATCTAAGCTCAGCTCTTGTAGAAAGCATTGCTTTTCCGCGAGAACGCGAACTAATTTCGGTCCAGCCACGTCCATTGAACATTCCATCAATATATAGTTTGCTAGAATCGCTAAACAAGGTTCCTGGAACAGGAAAAATGCAAGAAAATCCTGCATAGCCTGCAAGAACGCTCTTAAAATTCCATTTTCCATTAAAGCATGGAATATCAAAAAGCGTCAAATAGCCTTCCAGCTTTGTATCAGAACGGAGATAAAACTCTTTTTCAACAGCGGGAATAAGACCGTACCAAGAAAGCCTCTGACTTGCAAACCACCCTTTTGAAGGTTCGTAGCTTAAATCTCGACCATCAAGGCTAAACGCTACAAACAAAGAATCTTTTAGCCTAATAGAATTTGCGCTTTTATTTACGCCAGAATCCAAAGGAACATAAAGTTCTTCTGGATAAGCATTGCTAGTCAAAGTGTTTGCCATTCCGCCAGTAAGTGTAAGAATTGCGAAATTTGGAGTCCACCTGCGTCCCAAAGTTGTTCCCAACGTTGCGGAAATGGATTTATATCCCATATAAAAGTACGAGTTATCAAACGCGCCGCTTGCCATCGGGTTTAGAATAAGAGCCGACTCATCGGAAGTAGAAAAAGACAAAGATTCGCTCAGCTGAATAGGTTTGTCAAAAAGCCATGACTGCCCATAAGAAACATCTACCGCAAATTCATCAGTTGCAATATTTACACCTGTAGAAATAGATTTTCCTTCTCCTTTGAGATTTGAATTTTGCAATTTAAAGAACAAAGAAATTGGAAAGTCACCTTCCTTCTGGACGCCAGAAAAAGTTGCTCCGAACTGCAAACTTGTTGTAGACTGCTCTTCTACATTTATAACAAGGTCTACCAAATTTTCTTCAGAGCCGCTTACAGGTTCCGGCACTATGCTTGAAAAATACTGCAAATTGTAAAGGTTTCGCATACCAGCCATAATTTTTTCACGGCTGAACACATCGCCTGGCTTTAATGGAATTTCTCTTAAAATTACATAGTCCTTGGTTTTTGTGTTTCCTTTTATAATAATGTTCTCAACATGGGCCCTAGAACGCTCTGTTATATGAATAGAATAAGCGACCGTCCTACGCTCTGAATCTTTATTTATGGAAGGAGAAAAATCCGTGGTCATATAACCGTTCTCATAATAAAGATTTGTAAGATTTGAAAGACATTCTTGATATTTTGTCTGGTTAAAAACGTCGCCTACGTTTATCTTTATATACGAAAGAAGTTTTTCTGTGGAAAATATTTCATTGCCAGCAATAGTAGTGCCATTATAGGTGTACTGAGTTCCTTCCTGAATAACGAATGTTATTGTCAGCTCATCGCGGTCTTTTTCAGAATTAAAAGAATTTTCTTGAACTACATCCACAATTCTTGCATCTATATAACCTTTTGTCATGTAATAATTTACAATGGTCTGCTTATCAGTTTCCAAAGAAGAACGCTGAAACGCGCCGTCCTTTAAAAAGCCAACTTCTTTTAACGAAAGTTTTCCTTTTAGCGTTTTTGCAGAAAAAACTGTGTTTCCAGAAAACTGTATGGATTTTATAACCGTGCTTGAACCTTCAGAAACAACAAAAGTAACATGTATTCCGCCATCCTTGCTTTCCGTCTTGTAAGAAACCTTTGCAGCAGAATAGCCCTTTGAAATATAAAGGTCTCGCAAAGCGCGCTCATCAACAAGAGCCGCAGATTCAACAAAAACATCTCCGGTTTTCATTGAAACTGTATCTCTAAGTTCGTTGTTACGAATTTTTTTATTTCCTTTAAAATCTATTGAAGAAATTACAGGATATTCCTTTACGCTAAAGACCAAAATCACTTTTTCAGGATTTTTTGAATCGTGCTTTGCGTAAGGCTCTATATCTTCAAACAAAGACATTGCGTAAAGCCGTTCATAAAGCTCGTTGTAAAGCTCATCGGTAAACTGACGGCCTACGTATTTATTTGTAACACCGGTAAGCTCTGATTTTTTTACACTTGCAAGACCTTCAAAAGTGATTTCTGAAATGACTTTATTCATATACCAATCATCGCTTTCTGTCTGAGAAAAAGCAGGAATTGATACAAGCAATACTAAAACGACAAAAAGAATTCTTTTTATCCAAAAATTTACAGAACGCATAAAAGCTCCAAAAATCAGAATTTAATTTGTAAAAAAACGCTTAATCAAGACGCTGTTACACTAAAGACCTTGATTCAGCAGTTTTAGGTTTTGAATAATCACTAAACAAAACAGTCTGATACTTATAAAGAAATTTTCCACGAAAGAGTAACCGAAGTAGAAGTAAGAAATCTTCCGTTCATAATAGCATCAATATCAGGAGCCATATTCCAACGGATATTCACATAAGGAGAATTCAATTCAAAACCGAACTCTGGCTTGAATAAAAGACCTCCAAAGGTATACTTGTCGTCTACTCTAGTTTCATCGTAAGTCCAATGCATAAGAGCATCGGCATACAAATCACTTCCGAAGTACTTACCAATATAAACAGTTGAATTGTCAAAATAGTTACCAATTCCAAAAGTTTTTTCTGAAGAATCAGAAGAGCTGTTGGAAAAAGTTTGTTTTACAGCATTCTGAAGTATATTGGTTCTAACTGACAATATATCAAAATTAAGAAAATCACGCAACTTGTTTTCTATATTACGCCCAAACAGAGATTGAATCGCATAATCACTTGTAGCCATAAGAAAACTTGTTACATTTTCAGAATCTCCAAGCGCAATTTGACCGAGCATTGTGCGAATTTCTGCTTCAGACTTTGCAGGCACAGACGAAAACACAGGATTAAAATCCTGCAAACGCTGATTTTCCGCGCTAAGAGTAATTCTGATTTCATTGCCATCATCATCGCGTTCCCTTGTTTCTGCTTGAACTGTTATAAGAGGATTAAACAAAGGGTCATTGCCGTTAAACTTTAACACACCTCTTTTTAAGTAAAAGCTTCGATTTAGATAAGAAATATCGCCAGAACGCAAAGCAATTTCGCCATCCATCCTAAAATCTTTGTCACTAGAATCATATTTGAATGAAAATTCCGAATTTGGCACGAAAACTGCCCTCAAAAGAGGATCCAATCTAAAGGAAACGTGCTGCCCCACATTAATTTTTAAAGATGTGCGAATAGGAAAACTAGATTCCACAGCATTACTTGCCGTTCCAATTTCCTTTGTTATAATCCTTGAATCAAGCTTCCTTACGTCTATTTCTCCAGCAATATCAAAAACGCCATCTTCCAGCAAAAGATTCAAGTCTATGCAAGCATCGCCTGTAAAGCGGGCAAATCTTACATCGACATCGCCAGGAGCATAAGAATTCTTAGGCATAAAAATATGCGAAGAAAGCCTTGCAAGATTCCATCTGTCGAACAAAATGTACAAATCTGCAAAAACTGGATGAGATTTTTTTACCATTCCGCTAGCAGTTTGCATTGAAAGTTCATTGTGGTTCATAGTCATAATGGCTTTTGGAACAGTTATATGTGAAGGCACTATTCCGGGAAGGCTAAAATCAGCATTTGAAAGGCTAAACGCGCCTGTAAAATCCGGATCAGATTTTAAACCATTTATTTTTAGAGAGCCTTTTAATAGTCCTTCATAAATTTCAAGGTAAGGAATTTTTATATAGCTGAACAAGGCTCCTAAATCAGCGCTAAACTTTGAAAGAGAAAGGTCAAAATTGCTTCCTTCGATATTTCCAGTAATATTAAACTGAACAGGTTTTCCTTCCGCGACAGAGGCGAACACAGTTCCATCTTGGCTTACTGTGCCAGAAATTCCTTGCTCCGTGCTTGAAAAAAACGAAGTATCCCCTTTTGAATGAAGAACTGTTATCGAGAAAGGAAATGTTTTTGCAAAAAAGGAGCCTTCAACCTTATCGCACGAAAGCGTTGCAACATATTCTTCCGGGATTTTTTTGTCTTCTGGAATAACAGTATCCGAGATTACAAAAAGCAGCGGCATTACAACATTTTTTTTCATAACAGAAGTTTCTAAAACAGCAGAAGCAGTTCCTGTAAAAGTTCTTAAATCAAAATTTGCCTTTAATTTTGAAACATCAATATTATTATATGTTAGATTCAATGAACTCAATGTAAGATTTTTATCTTCCACAAATGCAGAACCTTTTGCTTTTATAAGATTCCCAGCGGCCATTAAATTCATGGAATCTATATTTATCCCGATGTAAGGATTGTCCAGCGCCCCAGAAGCAATCATTGTTGCTGTTACGGTGTTATTGTCGCTCTGTTCCGAAGAAAATCTGTTTAAGCTAAACTGATTAAAATTCATATTGGCATTTAAATAGTAAGAAGTTCCTAAAGCATCTTTTACAGAAGAAATATCCGCCGATATAGAAACTTTTTCAGAGTTAGAACTATTTTTCGCATCAAAAGAAAGAGAAGCAGAATCAAAAGAACCATTATTTATGTTCCATAAAAGCTCCGACTTTCCTTCTAAAACTGAAGTTGTGTCCTTATAAGTTATTTTATTCAAAAAGAACCCATATTTAGAAGCTGAACCAGAAAGTTCAATTGAAGGATGAAAAATAATTTTTTCGCCAACTTCCGAAGCTTCTATTCTAGCAATGCGGACATTTATCCCATCAGCCTTTGTATAAGAAAAACCTGTGTCAGCGGCGACTGTAAACAAAGCTCCTGAAATTGAAACAGGGAATGCTTCCATGCATAAAGAGCCGTCAATTCTGCCTAAAGATTTATACAGATCAAAAGAAAATCCATAATCACCAGACAAAGACAAATTACCATCGCGTAGATTTCCAGCAAAGTGGTAAGGAACTGAACCAGAATTTAAGTCCGCGCTAATAAAAGCGCCGTCGTTATCAGGAGATTTTTCGTAAAGCGCAGAAAAACTTGAAAAATTTTTGCCAGAAATCAAATCCAACCGGCTAACTTGGATAGAACTGTCGTTGCCATCTAAAGAAAGATACAAAAACCGGTCATTTTTTGTTGTGTCTGCAACAAAAGCGTAAGGAACGCTAAAAGAAAGAGAATTGAAATTCGTTGAAAAAAACATTTCGCCATTAAACAAAAAATCTTTTAAAAAAGAAAAATTTGTCTTTTTCCCGGCTACAGAAGAAACTGTTTCTGAAACACTGTCAAGGTAAATGGAAGAAGCAGAAATGTTCGCCTGAACATATTTTATTCCATTTATGTAGCTTCCATTTAATTTTATAATTCCAGGAGAATCTGATTCGTAGTGGGAATAGTCAGAAAGTTCAAAATCAAAATCTATAGAATCCTGCGCAGGTTCAAGAGAAAGCTGCAAGCCTGTAAGAGCCTTTTCACCTAGAAGCAACTGCGGCGCAAATGCCATAAACCCTTTTTCCAAAGGTTCAAAAAAGATTTCTGTAGCGACATTTGTTCCAGAAGGAAGCGTAAACTTAGAAAGAAGAAGTTCCCCAGAAAAGTTCATATCTTTATAAAGGTAGCTGCCGCTAAAAGATGCGTCAACTTTTTGACCTAGAACAGAAAGTCTTTTTACTTTAACCTCATCGGAATTTCCAGACAAAGCGTAGTCCAGCAAAAATCCGCCATCAAAAACTTCTTTCGGAACAATTACATTTCCAGAAGAATTAAAATCTGCCAGTTTTGAATTAAAATTATACGAAGCATCTGCAGACAGGTTAAGCCTTACTTTTCCGAACTTTTTATTTTCCTTTTGAAACATGAACAAGGAAGCAAGTTTTAAATCATCTGTTTTTAATTCTACGGCAGTCTGAGAAGATTTTAAATCATAAACAGCTTTTAAAAAAACAGGATATGCATTTTGAACAGTTCTAAGATCAAAACTTCCATTTTGATAACCTAAATGAAGATTTAATCTTCCAAATGAAAGAGAGCCGCTTGAAAGAGATGAAACTTTTAAAGAAACAGAAGTTCCATTAAATTTTTCAGGGACTGAGCCTCCTGCGGAAAATTCAACTTCAAGAGGTTTTGCATCTTCTGAACTATAATACTTAAAAGCGCAAGACGCATTTACCATTATTTGACGAGAACGCGTTAAAAATGCAAGATTTACCTTTTTTATTTGAAGAATAAACAGCTTTTCATCAAAACGATATTTTAAATAAACATTTTTTAAAAATACGTCAAACGGCAAAACTGCAGAAAGTTTTTCAAATTCTTCCACATCATAAAAAGTTGTTGCCGGCAGAGTCTTTGCCTTTGAATTGTTTTTTGGCTTGCTTTTATCAGACTCTTGCAAAACAGAATAGAACTGCTTTATCTTTTCAAACACAGAACTATCAGCATTTTGGTCAAATTCAAAAGAAAAACCATCTATTGTTATATTTTTTATAGCAGAAAGTTTTTTTTCAAAAATCAAAGACAGCAAATTATAACGCATATCAATTTTTTTTATTTCGATAATGGTATTGCCGTCTTGAACGTCTGTCAGTATTATATTTCTTATTCTAAGACCATTAAAAATTGAAGGAGAAAGACTCTTGTAGCTTATTAAAAGATTTGTTTTTTCTTCAAAAACCGTGCAATAATAAGAAGCAGTGGAACGAATCTTTTTGGAAATCCCTTTAAAAAAAGGAAAAAACACCGCAGAAACAAGGCCTAAAATGAGGAAAAAAATTAAAATGCCTAAATTAATTTTTGCTAAATGTTTTTTCATCTTGATTGCTTTATATTCTATCGGATTTTTTTAATATTTTATATAACTTTATAAGTTTGCGTTGCAAATTTTCTTATAGGAGTAGGTTTCATTATGATTTTAAAGAATTTTGTTGTTTTCGAAGGCATAGACGGTTCTGGCACAAGCACACAGATAAAACTTCTTGCTCAGAATTTTCCACATGACAAAGTGTTTGTATCTGCAGAACCGACATCAAAAGAAACAGGTCTTTTTTTGCGAAGAATGCTCAAAAAAGATTTTTCTGTCAGCGAAATTACAGCATCCTATCTTTTTGCCGCAGACAGAGCGGAACATATTTTTGGAAAAGACGGGGTAATTGAACAGACAAAGCTTGGAAAACTGGCTCTAAGCGACAGATACTTTTTTTCAAGTTTGGCATACCAGTCAGTTTCATGCGGAAAAGAAATTCCGCAAATTATAAACAGCCCGTTTCCTTTGCCGCAACTGCTTTTCTTTTTTAGAATAGATCCCGAAATTTCTATTAAAAGAGTTGCAAGCCGAGGGGAAACTCAAGAAATCTATGAAAAACTTGATTTTCAGAAAAAAACAGCAAAGCTTTACGAATCTGTAATCGACGAATACAGAGGGCAAAAAGGTTTAGGAATGACCATAATCGACGTAGATGCGTCTAAATCAATTGAAGAAATAAGGGACTTCATCTTAAAAACTATAAATAACCTGAATATAAAACCGATAATATAGTGTGAAAAAAAAACTTTTCAGCGTATTAAAAATACTTTTTCCTCTTTTTCTTTTTATTGCGACTGATGTGCAGCCTGCTCAGGCATATATGGTAAAGTATAAAGAGGACTGGTACAGATTGTACCATGTTCACTACCAGCAATACCCTGACGACTGCATTGAAAATATTTATTGGCTAGAAAAAGCGACCCAGGCAGATTTCTGCAATCCTTTGTATGCAAATGCAAAAATAAATACAGAAAAAGAATGGGAAAAATACAGGTATCTTTTTCAGATGCACATAAACCTAAAGCTTATTGAACAACATCTGCGGCTAGGCAGAATTTATGACAAAAAAGCTGCGTATTTTTATGACGCTCCCTGGAAAGATGAATACCTTAGAAATTTAGAAAAAGCGCTTTCCTGCTACAATGCAGCTCTTCTCTACTGGAAAGAAACCTTGCTTTGGGCGGAAAAAGCAAACACAAAAGAATTTGATTTTCTTTTTATAACAGACTGCCAAAACTGGGAAGATGAACGAGAACGGATAAAACAAGGCACACTAGACTACGAAGCAATGCTGAAAAGAGAAATTGCAAGAGTTGAAAATGTTCGCGATACCTTTATTGCAATGGACAGCAAAACTTACTAAAATGTAGGCATGGAAAGTTCAATTACCAACACATTAGATATTCTTTATCCAGCAAGTTATCCTGGAACTGCAAAAACTAAAGTTTCATTTTATGCGCAAACACCAGACCTTTTGCCAATTTACGGAAAAGAAAGCGCAGAAAGAAGATGCTTTGTAACAGACGCCACGGTTGCAACGCTTGACTGCATGAAGTCTTTTATAAACAGATTTGAAGACGGTGTATGCGGAAAAGATATTCTTATAATTCTTGGCTCCGGAGAACCTTACAAAACAATAGAAAGCGTTCTTACTATAACACAAACAGCCTTGGAAGCAGGCTTTTCCAGAAATGACTTATTTGTGGGAATTGGCGGCGGAGTTATTTGCGACTTAACAGGTTTTGCCGCATCAGTTTATAAAAGAGGAATTCGAGTTCAGTTTGTGCCAACAACTCTTCTTTCCATGGTCGATGCTTCAATAGGCGGAAAAACCGGCTGCGACTTTCAAAACTACAAGAATATGCTAGGAGCTTTTTGGCCGGCAGAAGAAATTCATGTCTTTCCAGAATTTGTGCAAACTCTTTCAAAAGCTCAATACCGTTCAGGCCTTGCAGAAGCAATAAAAACCGGACTTATATACGACAAGGAACTTTATGAAATTTTTAAGCAAAAATCGGAAGAACTTATAGACAGAAATCCAGATACAGTCCTTGAGATTATTATAAAATCTGCAAAAGCAAAATCAGAAATTGTAAAGCAAGACTTCACAGAACAAAATATCCGTGCCTATTTAAATTTCGGACACACATTTGGTCACGCGCTAGAAACATTAGCAGGACTTGGCAACATTACACACGGCGACGCGGTTGCCTGGGGAATCGGCAGGGCAATTTGCCTTTCCGCAAGAAAAGAGTTTTGCTCAGAACAATACAAAGATGAAGTTCTATCTGTCTTGCAAAAATATGGCTGGTGCACATCTGCAATTCATCCATTAGTTCTAGGCGGAGGGATTGGAGAAAGACTTATTGCCGTTATGCACAAAGACAAAAAAAACAAGAACGACACAATAAGACTAATTCTTCAAAATGGATTGGCGCAAACCTTTATACAAGAAACTGATGATAAAGATATTTTAGCCGTTTTAAAATAGAGGTTCATACTGGCAATGGAACAACAGGAAAATCGACAAGAAAATAAAATAGAGTACTACTTTGACTGGGCCGCTACAAGTCCTGCAGATTCACAGATTTTAAACGAATCTTTAAATGCAACGCTAAAAAGCTGGGGAAATCCTTCAAGCTCACATTCTATAGGAAAAGAAGCAAAAGCTGCTCTTGAAGAAGCTAGAAAAAAATCTGCTGAAATTCTTGGGGTTTCGGCAGAAAAAATTTTTTTTACAAGCGGAGGAACAGAAAGCGACCACATTCCTATTTTAAGCATTTTAAATAGACCCAAAAAAGGAAGCGTCTTAATAAGCTCGATTGAACACCCAGCCGTAAGGGAAATGGCTCTTGAATTAAAAAAATGCGGCTGGACAGTCGATTCTATTCCCGCGGACAAAAACGGCATTATAACACCGCAAGCCGTTGAAAAAAAACTTACCCAAGACACAGCCTTGGTTTGCGTTATGTCTGTAAACAATGAAACTGGAGCAATTCAACCAATCTATGAAATTGCAGATACAATTGCAAAATTTTCTGAAGGAAAAAGAAAACCTAAGTTTCATGTAGACTGTGTCCAGGCAGCTGGAAAGATTCCATTAAATCTATCCTACAAAGGTATAGACAGCGCTGCGATAAGCGCGCATAAAATTTGCGGTCCGCGCGGCATTGGCATTTTATACATTGCAGATGCTTTTGAACCATTTTTAAAAGGCGGCGGTCAAGAGAAAGGAATTCGCTCAGGAACAGAAAATGTTTTTGGAGCAGTTGCAATTTCAAAAGCCCTTGAAAAGTACTGGATTAGCGATAGCAATCAAGCTGCAAAAGGACGCTTAGAAAATCAAATAAATTACACTCAAAATTTTATAAAAAGACTTGCGGAACTTAAAAGCTGCATAATAATTCCAGAAACAAGAATTCTAAATCCTGAAAATTACTCTCCTTGGGTTGTTCAAGCTTCATTTGAAAACATTCCAGGTCAAGTTATGCTAAGAGCCTTAGATGCTGAAGGATTTTATATTTCAACAGGAAGCGCATGTTCTAGCAGAAAAAATAACCGGCCAGTTTTAGAAGCAATGCACGTAACTCCACAAGTAAGCGAAAATGCTGTTAGATTCAGTTTTGGACCATTAAGCACAAAAGAAGGAATAGAAGAATTATTTGAAAAGATTAAAGAAATCGTAGAAAAATTTAACTAGCCAAAAATTTGAATCGGCTTGGGGTAGACAAACGAACATAAACTATTAATTGACTAAGCGTTTTTTTTCTGATATTTTTATAAAACTATACAACATTTCAAAGGAAGGCAAATTATGGGTGCACGCGGAGAACTTTTTACAACAGAAGTTTATCTTGATAACCGTTCATACTTTTTTAACATAAAAGAAAACAGGACTGGAGACGTTTTTCTTCAAATAGTAGAAAGCAAAAACCGCGATGGTGCTGACGGAGAGCGTCATCAAATTGCCATTTTTGCCGACGATATGCAAAAATTTTTGCAGGGAATGGACCGCTCTTTAAACTATATAGAAAAAGACAAAAGAGATAGAGCAAAAGCAAAGGCCGCAAAAAAAGCAGAAAAAATCGAAAAAACTAAAAAAATATACAAAATTTCAAAGGATTCCGAAAAGAAAACAGACGGCCTAAAAAGAACTGGCAGAATCCATGTAGTTTCAAAAAGAACCCCAACTCCGGCAGAAGAAACAAATAATCAGAACACAGAGGACTAAAAACAACTTTATCTAGTAGTTAAAAGAAAGCCGCTGAATAGGACTAGGTCCAAGTTCATGGCAGATTTTTCTATGCTCCGCAGTAGGATAGCCTTTATGTTTGGCATAACCATACTGCGGATACATTTTATCATATTCGCACATTAGAAAATCTCGCTCAACCTTTGCAATAATGCTTGCCGCCATAACAGAAGGATATTTAGAATCCGCTTTGGCTTCGCAAAAAACTTTTTTACACTTCACCTTAGGAACAGTTGTACCGTCGGCGATGCAGCAAATATCTTCGATTTTAAAATCAAACTGCTTTGCCCATTCAGGAAATTTTAGCATCATCATGTCAAAAGCAAGGCTCATAGCGAGCATACTTGCCTGCAATATATTGATTTTATCAATAGTTTCGTGATCTACAATGCCTATTCCCCAGCAAGCTTTTTCTTTTATAACAAGCTCCGCTTGCTGGCGTTTTTTTTCGGAAAGTTTTTTTGAATCATTTAAAATTTCAATTGGAAAATCTTTTGGTAAAATTACAGCCCCTGCCGTAACAGGACCGGCCAAAGGACCTCTTCCAGCTTCGTCAAGTCCGCACAAAAGCTCTAAAGACATAATATTAAAATCCTACTGTAGAGTTATCAGAATATTCCAACATTGTATTTTCTTTATCAGAATAAACAGGCTTGCTTTCATTTGCGGTGTTCTTTAAATCTGCATAAAAAGAATTTGAGGATATTCTGCTCTGAGTATTAAAAAGCTCTGCGATTCGACCAAGAGAACCTGTAACTTTGCAAGAAGATGAGCTTAATTCAAAAGTTCCTTCCTGCGCAGAAAAAATCACGCTTGTTGGAGCAACCGTTGACAAATTAGAGTTCTTTACATTTATAGAAGAACGGACAGAAGCTACAATCGAAGTATAATTTTCTGCAGAAGAAATTACATCGCTGTCAAAAAAGTTTACAACGGAAGCATCAGCGGTGACAACAGTTCCAGTCTTTCCAAAAACAGCAGAAAGCACACAATTTTTTAAATCTAAAACTCCCCTTTCAAGCTGAAAAATGCAGTTTGTATTCTTTTTTAAATCTTTGCCTGTTGAATACATAATTTTCGCATTAGAAATTTCAAAAGAAGAGCTTCTTACTATAAGTTTTGAATCAGGAGCAAAAATTAAGCAAGCGTCTCCGTCCTTGCAAGAAAGAGCGCAATTAGAAGAAACAACGTTTTCGCCAGAAGGAATATAAATATTTCCTTTTGCAAAAATATTCATAGTTCTTGCATACTTCATTGCGGAAATCAACTGAGAAAAAGAAACAAAAGGTTTTTCAGAAGTGCCGTCGGCAGTCGCAACATCGCTTTCAGAAGCGTTGCCGTCTATATAATAATTAAACGGATCTATTATAACCGAATAGGTGCTGATGCGGCTTTTATTGCCACTTTCATCTAAGGCATAAGAAAAAACTTTATAAATGCAAGGCTGCTGCGAAGGCAATTCCAAGCTAATTTTTTTATTTGAAAGCTCGCCAAACAAAGCTAAATCTTTATCCGCTGCAATAGGAGCTGAATATTCACTTTTTTTGTAGTCTGCTGGAAGAAAGTCCTTTTCTACAAGTGTAAAAATTTTGGTATTTTCTTCTGACTCAAAAGTCAAATCAACAGAAGTTCTAGAAAAGTTTTCGGCTATTGACGGCAATATTTTTGGCATTGCAGGCATACGCTTATTAATATTAAACTCAATTGGAACAGAGCCTTGATAAACAGAATCGTAATATATTCCAACTTTTAAGCAGCCTTTGTACCTATCGCCTGGAAAAGTGTCTATTTCTATAGAATCGTACAGAGCTGTAACATTTTGCGCGGAATCTATAATTCCAAACTTATAGCCAGACTCACCTTCTACGGAAACCCAAACAGAACCGTTTTCAGAAGTCTTTGTTATAAACTGAGGCTTTGGTGGCAAAACACAATACTTGACAGAATTTTCCGGCGAATAGTCAATGCTTTGCCAAGAAACCATGTGGCTTGCAGAGCGATCAAGTTTTAACGGCTGCTTAGGCTGCATCCACCATTGGTCGTCGATTTTATAAATCATCTTGCGGTCTGTAAAAGAAATATTTTCCCAATCTGATATTTCAAAGGGAACATCTATACGACTGTACAAACCAGAAAACAATGGCTTTACATCTATTACGAAACGCCACTTTATGTCTTTATAAAGGATGCTAAGAGGAACGTATCGTGCCAGAACAGAATTTTTATCGATGGAAAGTTTTTTTCCTTGCTCAAAAACTTCAAGCGGCTGCCCAATAGCAAATTCAATTTTTTTAGGAATGGAGATTACATTCCCCACCGTATAGGAAATAAGGCCATCTGCACAAGAATCAATAAAAGAATCGACTTCCTCATCATCAGAAAATTGCTTGTTTACAGAATACTTTATGTCATATACAGAAGACTTTTCTTCTTTGCCTACAATAGCGACTTTTAAAGAAACATCCCCTTCAACATCAAGCAAAACCGGACCGTCATAGGCAAAGCCAGAAGATTCTGGATTGCTCCCATTTAAAGAATAATAAGCGTTTTCATCTTCATTAAGTTCAATTACTAAATACTGCCTGTTCGCCCAATTTCCTGCAACAGGATTTAAAATGCCATGTCCAAAAAGCCACTGACTTGCAACCAGCAAGGCGACAAGAGAAAGAAGATTTTTTTTCAAAGCATTTAAATTTGTCATTATTTATTTCCAAGTATAGGTTCAAGAATTTTTCTTAATTCAGGGTCTTTATTAAAATAGTTTTCTTCAAGCTCTTTTTTAGAAAGCCCGACAAGCTCGTGGCTCATGTAATGAATCCAACGGTCTTCTTCTGGTTTTGAGATAACGAACTTCCTGCACCAGTAATCTGGCAAGATTGGCAATTTTTCTCTGTAAGTAAATTCTTTGTAGTCGTGCACAACAACTTTTATATTTTCCCTAGGAACGCCATAATCCAACAAGATATTTACAAGAGCATTAATGGTGTGTCCTGTGTCAAAAATGTCATCCACCAAAAGAATTTTGTCTCCAGGCCTAAGGTTCGCAGGCGGATAAGTCCAGCCGTCAACATAAACTCTAGGAGTTGCCTGGCGGACATCTGAATATGAGCGGGCAACAACTGCCGCGTACAAAACAGGATGATGGTCTTTTCTGACAATTTTATAATACTCGCTTATAACGTTTGCCATATACGCGCCGCCGCGCAAAGAGCAGTAGATAACGTCTGGAGTAAATGAATCTTCATTGTACATTTTATATGCTATTTTTAAAGCATCGTTTCTAACAGTTTCATAAGGTAAAAATTCTTTAATCATACATTCCTCGTAAAATACCATTAAAATTATAATATAAAATATCAGCATTTGCAAATACTGAATTATTTAATGAATTATTTAAACAGATGCGTATATCTTACTGCTCATCAAAAACAAAAGGCTGAACGAAGAGATTCAAACTCGACATTCAGCCTTTTATAAAATTATTTTTTATTTTTAGAAACTACTTTTTAATAATTATGAAAGACTTTGCTGGAACAGAAGAAAATTGCGCTTTCTGAGAAGAAATTACATAAGGTTCTACGTCTACGTCTACGTCATCAAGAATAAGACCAAAATAAGAGCCTGTAAGAGTTAATTTTGTATCAACAGTAACAAGATTTCCTTCAATTTTGTCAAAACTTACATCTTTGTCAGTTGCGTTAAACACAACTGCAAAACTTCCGTTAGCGCCATCAGCCTTGTAAAGGGTTACTCCTTTTTCCAAGGTTTCAGCTGCTACGCTAGTAGGTTTTCTGAATGCATCAAAATCTTTTCGCAAATGAATCAAACCTTTGTAAGTGTTGTAAACATCGCTGTACTTTTCTTTTAATGAAAGGTCAATTGTGTTTACATCATCAATATTGTATTTTCCAGCAGTGTTTGTCCAAGTAATTCCACCCTTTTTATCTGCAGAATAACTGTCTGGGCTGCCTTTCTTTGTTCTCATAAACTCTTGGCCACCATTGATGAATGGAGTTCCTTGGCTAAGGAAAACATAAGCCGCAGCAAGCTTGTTTTCTTTTTTGATAAGATTAACTTTATCTTCATCTTGCATAACAGAATTATAAAGATTTTCAAACTTTACAGCCCAGTCGCCGTCTCCAGATATAGAAGAATCCATTGAATACACAAGCTTGTCAAACAAAGTATAGTTGTCGTGGCATTCAACATAATGGAGTGCAAGACCTGTTTTTCCAGTTGCATTTCTGCTGTTTTTGGCTATTTTTTCACCTTTTAAACCAGATACAACATACCCATCCGTTGCTGTGCTAAAGTTTCCAACAAGCTGACTGTGATGCAATCCTCCAAAACCATCCGTTCCTTTTAAAGCATCGCGGAAGTCGTCGTCAAATGCACCGTAGCCATTACCATTAGTTCCTAATCCCGCAGAAACTGCAGATTTTGAGCTGTCAAGAGCTATAGTGCCTCCTGCCCACGGCTCGCCATAAACCAAAATACTAGGATCAATTTTATAAAGCTCGTCATAAATCGCCTTCATAGTATCTTTGTCATGAATACCCATAAGGTCAAAGCGGAATCCATTAATATGGTAGTCGTTCACCCAGTGTTTTAGAGAGTCAATCATATACTTTTGAACCATTGCACGGTCGCTCGCAGTTTCGTTTCCACAACCAGAACCATTTGAATAAGAACCATCTGCATTTTGGCGATAGAAATAACCTGGAACCGTTGAATCGTAAAGAGAACCTGTTAAAGTTCCTTTTGTGTGATTATATACAACGTCCATAATAACAGCAATTCCTGCATCGTGGAATGCTTTTATCATCTCGCGAGCTTCCAGAACGGCTTGAGTTCCGTCTGTGTAATTATCTGTTACATAGCGTCCTTCTGGAACATTGTAGTGATATGGATTGTATCCCCAGTCGTAGTTTTTATTGCTATTCACCTGAGCATAATCGAACATTGGAAGAATCTGAACGTGGGTAATTCCCAAATCTTTAAGATGCTTTGCAAATTCGCCAGAGCCATTTGCGCCAAGCGCATTTGTTATATCTTTGAACTTTCCTGTAGAATCTTTTGAATACGCACGGCTCCAGTCGCGAATGTGCATTTCGTAAATCACAGCGTCATTGTAAGATGTGCTGGTAAATGGATTTGTATAAGCTGATTCCCAGCCAGCTGGCTTTGCAGAAGCGTCATCAATAGAAACTATTTGGCTTGCAACAGAATCAGGACCTGCCACAGTGTGCCAGATGTCAGAAACGTAATAAGTTTTATCTTCTACAGCAATTTTATACTTATAATATTTATAGCTAGATACATCTACATTTTCTACAGTCCATACACCTGTAGTTGAATCCATAGCCATTTCAACCACGGCATCTTTTGTTGGAGCTGTTCCCCACTCTTCAGTTGTTTTACAAGGAGCGCCAAAGCCTTTTGTTTTGCTTGAATCATAAGCGGCAGCAGAATCTGCATAAAGCAATACATTTACAGATTTTGCAGTAGGCGCCCAAGTTTTAAATGTCGCAGTAGTTCCGTTAAGAGCAAGACCTAAGCCTTCTACAGACTTTGCAGTATTGCCGTAAAGGTCGTCAATAAGCTTCATATCGATTCCAGCACGGAGCTCTTTTGTTTTGTAGGTTACTGTATATGGAAAGTTTAGAACGCTTGCTCCAGAAGAAGAAACGTCTGCAATTTCAAATGCGGCAGAATCATTAGAAATGCTTATGCTTTCACCTGAAATTTTTAACAAAAGCTCTTTGCCGTTAGAATCTTTTACTGCAAGCTCTTCTTTTGCAATAGATTTTATAAGGCTTGTTACAAGCTTAAGTTTCGCTGTTTTTGCAGATTTATCGATAGAAGTTATAGAAGCGCTAAAAACTCCTACACAGTCATCGATTTTTTCGTAATATGCCATGCTGTTCCAGTTAAAGTAAAAACTGGCTGCAGCTTGAAATTTTGCTTTAGGAATTACAATATCACCTGTTTGTGGAGAACCATTATTATTTAGATTGTTGAACAAAATTCCTAAATCGTACTTAGGGTCTACTTTTAAAGTATAAGTATAGCAGTCGTAACCACTTTCTGTACCTTTTACCATTGCAAGGTCGCCTGGCCAAGTAGCTGAAGTATAGTTTGTATCAGAGCCAGCCTTTGCCCAAGCCCAAACACCAGGTTTTGTATTTGTAGAAGGAATTCCTAAAACACAAATTTTTAATTCTACAGATGGATTTAATGTTACTGCCGCCCTAGAACTATCTTCGCTAAGCAGATTTCCACCAAAGCCATTAGAACAAGAAGAAAGTCCTGCAAAAAGTGAAAGTCCTAAAAAAACTGCAATAATTTTAGAAAGCATTTTATTTTTTTTCATCTTATTCCTCCAAAATTAAAGTGCAAACAAGAAATTGTTAGAAGTAAAATTAAGCTCGCTTTCTGTATTAGAACTTAATGCGGCCCGCTCAGAAACTGTCTGCTCTGTTTCAAAAATCATATAGTACAGAACATTTTCTGAATCAAGTTTTGACCAATAAAAAGGAACTTCGCCTACTAAAATCCAGCCATTATCGTTTGAATATTCTGAATAAGCGTCTTTTCCGTTTAGAGAAAAAGAAACCATTCCATTTTTATTAAACTTAAAGGAAGCTTTGTATTTTTCGGATTCCCAATTATTAAACAAAGAAGTTTTATCGGCATTTGAATCCACAAGGCTAAGCATATCACTTATAACTACAGGAATGTTTTTATCGCCTTTTTTAGCAGTTGAAATGTAATAATACAATGAAATTTCGCCAAGTTTTATAGTAACTTTTCCTGTCTTAGAATCATAGGTAAAATCTGTTGGAACAGAATATTCTGTTTTCTTTATAGTTATTTTGGATTGTTTTTCTGTACCTTTATAAAGAGAATAAGTTCCTTCTTTTTCGGAAGTAAAAGTATATTCTTCATAGTAAACATCAGTTGAACCGTTTAAATTTACAACTTTATTTTTTATAACAGTTTTTGCCGTAGTTTTTGGCAATTCAGAAGAACCTGAAGCATTGTAATCTACAGTTTCCTTCCCCCCCCCTTCATCATCTGCGTCAGTTTTGCAGCCAAAAATGCTAACTGCAACAACACAGAACAATGGCAAAAGCCATTTCAAGACATTCTTTTTCATGTTTCCTCCAAAGAAATTTGAAAATTGTTCTAATCTTAAACCCTCGTTTCTCAATTTTATAATCAGATAATGATAACATATCTTTAAAAAAAAGGAAGTAAAATATTTAAGTGGAATAGTTAAATTGCGGCTGTTAGATTTTTACTTTTATCATAAGCATCAAGGTAAACAAAAAAACTATGCAATCTTGCAAGCCCATTTAATGAACAAGTTTTTGACTGCATAGTTTTTCATGTCGAAAGCGATTAAAAAAAATGAATAAAAGCTATGAAAGTGTTTTTATCTTTCTTAAAGCTGTCCGCCTTCCACAACAAGGGCATCCGCATTTGACGCAGGACCGTAAACGCTTCTGAGAGTAGCTTCGTAGTCGGCATGGAAGAAGTTTTCTTTTCCAAGATTCTTGATTTCATCGTTCAGCCAGTTTAATAAAGAAGCATTTCCTTTTGTAACCGCAGGAGCGATGGTGTCGAGCTCGCCAAGGGATTCGATTCCTACCGCAAATCCTGGATTTTCAATTGCCCAGGCAAGAACTTCTGTATTATCTGTTGAAAGAGCAACTCCTCTGCCATCAAGCAACGCGTTGTATGCTTCTGAATACTGGTCGAACTTTAAGAGTTTTACTTCTGGATAGTTATTTGTAAAATAAGTCTCGGCTGTAGTTCCTTTTGAAACAATCAAAGTCTTGCCTTTAAGCTGCTCTACATCCGTAATAAGATTTTTTTCGTTTGAAACAACACCAAGAGCGCACTTCATGTAAGGAAGCGCAAAATCAACTTTTTCTGCCCGTGCAGGAGTCACTGTGAAGTTTGCAAGTGTAATGTCAACCTTTCCTGTCTCTAAAACTTCTACTCGAGCAGCAGCTTCAACTGGCACATATTTTATTTTTACACCTAAATCTTTTGCGATTCGCTCTGCAAAATAAACATCGTAGCCCTGGTATTTTCCGTATTCATCAACATATCCAAACGGCTTTTTATCGCTAAAAACTGCGACTTTAATAGTCTTGCTTTTTTTAATCTGTTCTACAGTTCTGAATTTTGGCTTTGCAGAAAGCGCAGAAACCGAAAACAACAAGGCAGCAACTGCTGTAACTTTTAAAAAAGTTTTTTTCATAATTTACTCCTGTGATAAAGCTTGCAACGCAAACTTATGATATAGCAAAAGAATTACAACTGTCTGCATATTTGAAATGTGAAATCCTTTTGTGTTTTTTTTACAACCTACTAAAATAGTAGGTATATACAAATATATACAATCCTTATTAAATTATGTCAATATAATCTAGCATTTTTTTTTAATTTCTACAGTCACGAATGTCGGCGACTTTTAAATTCAAAGTTGCTCAGAAATTTTTTTGCGCGCTCAGTTTTAGGATTTGTCCAAAATTCTTCTGGGGTGCTGGTTTCTACGATTTCGCCTTCGTCCATAAAAACAATTTTATCTGCAACGGCGCGGGCAAACTGCATTTGATGAGTGACAATCAGCATGGTCTTTCCGTCGTTAGCAAGCCCCATCATAACATCAAGAACTTCACGAACCATTTCCGGGTCAAGAGCGGCTGTAACCTCATCAAAGAGCATTACTTCCGGGTGAAGGCATAACATTCTAACAATTGCGACACGCTGCTTTTGTCCTCCGGAAAGCTGGCGTGGATAAGCATTCTTTTTGTCACAAAGACCTACACGGTTCAGCCACATTTCTGCTTCTTTTCGAACTTCGTCCATATTTAAATTCAGATTATGGGCGTGCTTTGGTCCGAGCAAAATGTTTTTCATTACGTTAAGGTGCGGAAAAAGGTCATAGCTTTGAAAGACCATTCCAATCTTTTGCCTTACAAGATGCATATCTTTCTTTCTGTTGGAAATAATTTCTCCGTCCAAGAGAATTTCGCCTTCTTGAATTGATTCAAGTCCGTTTATGCAGCGCAGCAATGTAGACTTTCCGCAGCCAGAAGGACCAAGTATGACTATGACTTCGCCCTTATTGACATTCAAGTTTATTCCTTTAAGAATTTGACTTTCACCGAACGACTTTTTTATATTTTTTATTTCTAATAACGGCATATCCAACCCCTGATATTCTAAAAAGCATAATATTTTTTAGCTTCAAAAATTATGCAAAAGAACTTTATTGTTTCTGTCTCTTTTCTATTTGTCTTGCGACAAGACTTAAAATCCAACAGACAAAAAAGTACATCATAAAAATTACAAAATACACTGCAATTGAAGCTGTCGGCTTTGTAAGCCGGTTCGCTTCAATAATCTGCTGGCCAATTTTCACAACTTCGATAACGCCTACAAAAACTACCAGAGAAGTTGTTTTTATCATTCTAGTAATAAGGTTCATGCTCAAAGGAATAAGCGAGCGCAACGTCTGCGGTATAATAATGTACATAAAAACCTGTCGCTCTGTAAGACCGATTGCTCTTGCGCTTTCGTACTGATGAGACGGAACGCTTTCCAGCGCGCCGCGCACTAAATCTCCCATCTCGGCAGTTCCCCAAAGCGTAAAAACAAGAATAGAAGCCGCTTCTCCAGATAAAGATATGCCGAACATTCTAGTAAGCCCATAATACGCTACAAAGAGCAAAACCAGCTGAGGCATAATTCTCATGACTTCAAGATAAATTTTACACAAGGCACGAACAACTTTATTCTTGCAGGTCATCAACATTCCAAAAAGGAAACCTAGTATAATGGAAAAAGCGACGGACACAAGCGCAATCCACACAGTTGTCCAAAGGCCAGCCAAAAGCCTTTGAAAATTTGTTCCCATCGACAGCACGCTAAAAGCTTCCTTTATGGCATTAATTCTGTCCAAACTGTGCATATCGCAACCTCCTTTCAGCAAAGGCTGCCAATATGGAAACTGGCAAAAGCAGAATCAGATAAGAAACGCAAAGAAGCGTCAAAGCTTCGTCGGTTTTGTAGTAAAGTCCGATTAAGTCTTTTGCAACGAACATTAAATCGGCAAGAGCAACTGCGCTGAAAACAGAAGTTTCCTTTATAAGAAACATTATATTTGCGCAAAAACCTGGAATTGAAACAGAAACGGCCTGAGGAAGAATTACATATTGTGTTATCTGGCGGCGGGTAAGTCCTATGCACTGCGCGCTTTCTATTTGAATTCTTGAAACAGATTCAAGAGCGGAGCGAAAAGTTTCTTCCATATAACTTCCGCCCAAAAATGTAAGCCCTATCACCGCGCACTGAACAGACGACAATTTAATACCCATTCGGGGAAAAGCGAAATATAGAAAAAAAAGCTGAATCAAAAGCGGTGTGTTCCTTGAAAATTCAATGTAAACACTGACAATTTGACGCAAAAAAGGCACCTTAAAATATTTTATAAGTGCGCAAACGAGGCCTGCAACTACCGATAAAAGAATTCCAATTGTAGCCAAGCGCAACGTAAGGCCTGCAGCTTCAACATACATTGGAACAACTTTTTTAATGAATTCAAAGTCCATAAAACACGATATTTTAAGTTTTTAGAAAACTTTAGTCAATGTAAACAATATAGCAAGACTAAAGTCGAGCTAATCTTATTTTCTGTTTTGAAAGTAAACTTCAGAAATTGTTTTTATTCCATATTCAACTTCCGCTTCGGAGCCTGCATAGTTCAATCTTAAGCATTTTGAATAATGAGGATGTTCTTCAACAGGCGGCAATTCGTCAGAGCCTTGGTTTCCAAAGAAAAAGTATTCTCCTGGCATTACAAAAACGCCTTTAGCCTTTAGAATCTGATACATCTCTTTTGTAGAAATGGCAAGGTCTTCCATAAGAAGCCAAAGAAAGATTGAGCCTTCGCTTTTATGAATGTAATAATCGCCGCCAGCAAAATACTTATGAATCAAAGCCTGTGTTTTTTTCGATTTATTTTCATAAAACGGCCGAACTTTTGCTCTTGCAATATCTATTAATGTTCCAGAAGCTATAAGATTTCCTGCTAGAGCCTGCCCCATGCTGCCGCTTGCAAGAGCAGCAATCGCATTAAGTTTTGCTATTGCATTTATAATTCTTTTATCGGCGATTATAATTCCTGTACGCAAAGCTGGAAGACCAATTTTAGAAAGGCTCATAGAAAGAATTATATTCTCGTTCCAAAAAGGAGTCGCTTCATCTGTAAAAATGATATTTGGCCATGGCAATCCGTAAGCGTTGTCTATAAACAAGGGGATACTATACTTTTGCGCAATATCAGAAAGACGATGAATTTCTTTATCTGTAAGAACGTTTCCAGTAGGATTTGTAGGTCTAGTAACGCAAATAGCCGCAGTATCATCGGTCGCGCTTAAATAGTTTTCCAAGTGTTCAAAATCAATGTGATACTTAAAGGTTCTGTCTTCAAACTTTTCAAAGCCGGCGTTTATTCCTGTAAAAGTTCCTTGTTCAATTCCTTGGTCTGCATACCCTACATATTCTGGAACCAAAGGAAATACTATTTTTTTTATTTTAGTAGAACCGTTATCAGAAAATCTTCCGCTGAACATATTAAAAAGATAGAAAAAAGCGCTTTGGCTTCCGTTTGTAACAGCAATATTTTCTGGACCGATTTTCCATCCGTACCTAGAAGAAAGGCAGTCTGCAACTTGAGAAAGAAACGCTGTCTTTCCTTGCGGAGAATCGTACTTTCCGATTAGATTTTCAAAGTCATCGCCATTTGAAAATATTTTTTGCATTTGCGAGCGATACATTGCTTCAACTTCTGGAATTCTTGCAGGATTTCCTCCGCCCATAAGGCTTACAGGTATTCCTTTAGGAAGAGGTTTTCCTAAATCGTCCATTAGAGCATTTATTCCAGATGGGCCGCACAATTTTTTTCCAAAATCTGAAAAATTTAAATCTATCATTTTGTTCCTCGTAGTTATTTTTGCTCTACTTCGATTTTTTGCTTTACTTCTGGCAAAACTTGATATTCTGTTTTTATTAAAGAAACTGTGCTTTCAGGATTTTCAGAATCATCTTGAGCAAAGTCTACATTAAGTGAATTGTTTTCGCAATCCACAACAATTTTAATAGAATCTTTTTGCGCAGACTTTAATATAAGCATCGACACAGGGTCTTCTATTTGACGCTGAATAAGCCTTCGCATTGGTCTTGCACCCATTTCCGCATCAAAACCATTTTCTATCAAATATTCTTTTGCCTTCGGCTTTACAAAAAGCGTTATTTTTCTTTCTGCAAGCCTATCGCACAGTTCTTTTATCTGAATATCAAATATTTGCGCAATCTGCTCTTTAGTCAAAGGTTTAAATACAATTATGTCATCAATTCTATTTATAAGTTCAGGGCTTAAAAGCTTTTTTAACTCTGCGACTGCGTTGTTTTTTATATCTTCGTAAGGAAGAAGAGCATTTTCTGCGGAATTAAAGCCTATTTTTCCAGCAGAACTTATCTGCCTAGAACCAGCATTGCTAGTCATTATAATAACAGTATTGCGGAAATTTATTACATGGCCAGAATTATCTGCAAGCTCTCCTTCTTCAAGGATTTGAAGCAAAAGATTAAAAACATCTGGATGCGCCTTTTCAATTTCGTCAAGAAGAACAACTGAATAAGGGTGATTTCTGATTTTTTCTGTAAGAATTCCTCCGTTTTCGTAACCGATGTATCCTGGAGGAGCGCCGACTAGACGGCTTGCATTATGCTTTTCCATGTAGTCCGACATATCAATTCTTACAAGCTGCTCTTCGTTTCCAAATAAAAACTTTGCCAAAGATTTTGCAAGCTGCGTTTTTCCGACTCCAGTAGGCCCAAGAAAAATAAATGAACCAATTGGATGGCGAGGATTTGAAATTCCAGAGCGACTGCGCCTGACTGCCCCAGAAATTATTTTTATAGCTTCTTCCTGCCCAATAACAGACTTATGCAATTCTTGCTCCAGATTGATTAGGCGCTCAGATTCAGAAACATCTAGCTGGGCAACAGGAATTCCTGTCATTGAAGAAATTATTTGACAAACATCTTGTTCTGTTACGTGCCTAAGAATTTGCGCAGAATAGTTTTGAAAGTCTTTTTGTTTTTGTTCCAGCTGAGTTTTTAAACCTATAAGTTCGTCGCGAACAACTGCGGCACTTTCAAAATCCTGCAGCTTAACCAAACGCTTTTTTTCTTCTGCAAGCTCTGAAATATTTTGTTCAAGGGCAAGCAGTTCTGCAGGCTTTTCTTCCTCTGTAATCTTCTTTTGAGCGCCAGCTTCATCAAGAATATCTATAGCTTTATCTGGCAAAAAGCGTTCTGGAAGATAGCGGCGGCTTAGTTTTACAATCGAGGCAACAACGTTATCTTCAAACACTACGTTATGAAACTTTTCGTATTGATTTTTTATTCCTTTTAGAATTTCAACAGTTTCTTCGTCGCCAGGCTCTTCTACTAAAACTTTTTGAAAACGCCTTTCCAACGCTGTGTCCCTTTCAATATATCTAGAATATTCTTTTGTAGTTGTAGCTCCAATTATCTGAAGTTCTCCGCGGCTTAAAGCTGGCTTTAGCATATTAGAAGCGTCCATTTGCCCTTCAGGTCCGCCAGCCCCTATAAGATTGTGGAATTCGTCTATAAAAAGAATAACGCTTTTATCAGCTTTTGCTTCGTTCATAATTCTTTTCATGCGCTCTTCAAATTCGCCGCGCAATTTTGTTCCTGCAACGACAGCAGTCAAATCTAAGGAAAGAATTTTTTTGTTCAAAAGTCCAAAAGGAACATTTCCTTTAGAAATTTTTAATGCCAAGCCTTCAACCACCGCCGTCTTTCCCACTCCTGGCTCGCCTATAAGTACAGGATTGTTTTTTGTTCTGCGGCTTAAAATTTGAATTATCCTTTGGATTTCTTTTTCACGGCCTATTACAGGGTCTATTTGACCTTTTTTTGCAAGCAGAGTTATATCACGGCTAAAGTTCAACAAAAAAGAATCTGATTTTTCTTCAAAATTTTTGCCTTCTTTATCCAAATTATCAGAAGAAGAAATATTTTTTGATTCTTCGCCTTCATTTTTTAAAAAATTTATAAAATCTGCAGCCTTTGAATCTAATTTAAAAAACTCTTTTATGGCATCTTCCTTAAAATTGCCTTCATTATTTTTTTGTATAGAAGACTTGCTTTCTTTTTGCAAAGACTTTACACAATCTCTAGCAGCTTCCAAAGTAATTCCTGCGGCAGAAAGAAAAGCTTCAGCAATACTGTCATTTTCCCGGATTGCGGCTAGAACTAAATGCTCTGTTCCTATGTAAGAATTCTCTAAATAAATGGCTTCTAAATCTGCAATATTTAAAAATACAGTCATCCGTCTGCTGTGCGGAATAATCATCTTATTTTGCGAAGTTTTTTCTTCTTCCAAAGAACATTCAACTGTCTTTTCCAGCTCTAGTTGAAAATCTTTTAGGTTTACATTTAATTTTTTTAGCAATTCATAGCCAAGACCTTCCGACTTTTTTATAATAGCTAAAAGAATATGCTCTGGATTTATATAATTTGAACAAGTTTTTTTTGCTTCATCCTGACACAAAGCAAAAACAATCCGAGATGCTATAGGTGAAAATTTTTTCATAAATTCCCCAACGAAAGTTTTTCAAGTGACTCTTGCAAAATTACTGCTCTAAGCCTGTCCTTTTTTAAGTCAAAATCATTTTTGATGTCTGGCTCAAAGGAAAAGCTGCACACTTTTGCCATGTACGAAATATAGTTTTTTTGAACATCGTACATCAACTTATTTAAATTTTCTTCAGTTATTCCAGAAAGAAATCCTATTTTTAATCCAATTCTAAAATCAGAAATCATATCCAACGCTTCTCTAAACGAAACGAGCAAACTTGTTTTTGAAAGAGAATATGCTCTGATTATAGAATTTTTTATTAATGTTATTTTATTTTCGGCTAAATCTGCAAAAATCTTTCGTTCTGATTCTGCTATAAAACGGCAAGCGCTTTCAAAATCTGCTAACTGGTCAATTTCAGTGCCTGACTGAGACTGCAAGTTTTCTATTATAAAAAAGCAACCTGGAGCTGCGCCTGCTAATTTTTCTTCTATAAAAAAAGCTGGTTTTATGCCAAGTTTTTTTTCTTTGCAGAACTGAACTATATTATTCATTTTTCCAGAACGAACTGCAAAAGGAAGATGCATCAGCGCAGACAGTTTCATTCCGCTTCCCGCATCTCTAAAACTTGCAGTAAGATAGCCAAAATCATAATCGGCTACAAATTGCAAATTATCTTGCAGTTCGCTGTCAATTTTTTTACATTGCTCAAAACATTTACGAATGGACAAACCAGAATCAAAGAATGAAAACCTAAGGTGATCGCAACAGTTTATGCTGCAAGAAAAATCTTCGTCAGATTTAAAAATCAAACCTGTAGAAAATTTTGAATTTAGAGTTTTTATTCTTTTTAGAAATGCCCGTTCTTGCAAGATTGCAAGTTTTTCTTCTTCTACTGAAGAAATATCTGCTAAATAGAACTTTTGAGCATCTTGGAATTTTGAAAAAGCATCAAAAATCAGCGACTGAATATGCCTTTTATCATCATCTGAACACGCTTGCGAAAAAGGAAAACTTGCAAGATTTCTAGCGAACCTTACCCTTGAACAGATAACTACATCGGATTCAAGACCTTTTTTTGAATACCACTGGAAGGACATTGTTTCACTGCTCATTTTTGTCCTCGCTAAAATCTTCTTCAGAATCTGTTTCGTTACCGTTCGCCACAAAGCCTTTTTCCAAGCAGCGTATGCAATCGCGGTAAAAGGCAGCTTTTTCATAATTTTCAGAAGCGATGGCTTCGTCTAATTTTTTCTGCAAGTCGCTTCTGTCTGTTAAAGAATTTCTAAATCCTGCAAGTCTTTTTGGCATTGAACCTGCATACTTTTCTAGAATGCCGTGTTCCTGCATATTTTGTTTTATTTGTTCCTTAAAGACACTGTAACATTCAGGACAGCCAGCAGTTCCTGTTCTTTTTATAAAAGCAAGGCTTCTTGAACAAACTGGACAGAGTTTTTTTTCTTCTGGATTATTTTTAGCATTTATTTCATCGATTTCTTTGAAAATTCCTGCTAAAAGCTTTGGATTTGAAGGCATAGGGGGATTTAAACCTCTTGCTAAAGCACATTCATTGCACAAGGTAATTTTTCTAGGCCCGTAAGGAGTCATGGATTCCACAAAAATTACGCCTTCTGATTTATGACAAATATTGCATAACATTATAATTTTTCCCAATCTTACGATTTTCTAAGAATATCTAAAGGTTTTTCCTTGCCTGCTTTTATGGCGGGAATTATGGAAACTAACAGAGACAACAAAATTACACTTACAGAAATTAAAGCCAGCTGATTGAATGGAATATCTATAGGAATTTCTGAAAGATAATATGCGGGATCCATTAATTTTATAGAATAAAAAGAATCCAAACTGTTTCCTTTTAAAATATAAATAATTTTTGCTGCAAGGTTAATTAATTTTTCCATAAAAATTACAATTTTATTAGCATTTAATGAACAAAGGATTCCAATTGGCATTCCTATGACGACGCCTGCAATTCCGCAGCAAACTCCTGCTGCAAGAAATGAAAATGTTATTCCTTTTGCGCTGCCGCCAACACTCTTTAAAATTGCAATTTCGTTGCGACGTTCCATAACTAGCATTACAAGCGCGCTTGCAATATTTACAACTGCCACAAGCGCAATTAAAATCATAATCAGCATAATCAAAAGCCTTGTAGATGAAAATGACTGCATACGATATTCGTTTAGCTTCATCCAGTTAAAAACTCTAGAAAGACCGCCGCTTATTTTTGAGCACTCTTGCTGAATAGCTATAAGATTTGTGGAAAACGGATTCTCTGTATGTATTTGAACAGACACAACCGACTTTTCTAATGGCATTGCAGAATAAGCTACGTCTAAAGGTATAAAGACCCAAAGCGAATCTAATTCTTGATAACCGCAAGAAACTACTGCTCCAACTTTAAAGACTGTCATTTTAGGAACGATTGTTCCAGATTCTAGCGTTCTTGCAGTTATCAGGCTAAACCTTTGGCCAGGCTTTATTCCTAGCACTTTAGAAAGATTTTCTCCTATAATGGCAGTTTTTTCGCCATTTTTAAAATCGCTTAATTTTCCAGATTCAACTTTAAAGTACTTTTTATAATCAGGATTCATTTCAAAAATGCTTGCATCAAAAGAGCGGACAACAGCCCCTGTTCTGTAGAAATTAGATGCTGCAATCGCATCACATTCTAATGTTGGATAAACGGCATCCACTCCGTCAACTTGCAAAAAACGATTTGCATAGCCAGTTAACTTTTCAAGACTTTTAGAAACAGAAGCGTTTCTTTTTACAATTGCGCTAAGGTGATTTGAAGAAAGAGCAATCATCCGCTCCGTCATTCCATTTATCATGCCATTTACAACAGAAATTACTGTAACTAGCGGAACTATGCAAAGTCCTATGCAAATAATAGAACCTACAATACTTCTTCTTGCAGAGGATTTTTTTTCAGAGCGGGGAAAAAGCAATCTAAACGAAAACATCAGTGAACTGAAAATTGTCATTGCCTCACCTTCTCTAACTTGCCTTCTTTAATCGTGTAGCAGACATCACCTTTAGAAGCTAAGGCTCTATCATGAGTTACAAGGATAAGAGTTTTATGATATTTATCTGCAATCGAAAAAAGCAAATCTCCAATAAGACGGGCATTCGCAGGATCAAGGCTGCCTGTAGGTTCATCTGCAAGAATAAGAGAAGGTTCGTTTATAAGAGCCCTTGCGACAGCGACTCGCTGGCGTTCTCCTCCGCTCAGCTGGCTTGGCAAATGGTTCAGGCGATTTTCCAGTCCAACATCGAACAGCAGTTTTTTAGCCTTTTCTTCAGCGATTTTTTTAGGTACGCCAGCCATAAAAGCCGGCATATAAACGTTTTCAAGCGCGGTAAAATCTTTTAAAAGATAATGGAACTGAAATATAAGCCCCACAAAATTCGCTCTGTATTCGTTTTGCTCAGATTCAGAAAGAGAAGTTACTTCCCATTTTCCTGCAAAAATTTTTCCATTTGTCGCAGAATCTATGCTTCCGATTATATTAAGAAGAGTGCTTTTTCCGCTGCCGCTTTCGCCAACTATAACGGTTTTACTTCCTTCGCCTACGCAAAGATTTAAATCTTTTAGAATTGTAAGCCTTTCGCTATCTGTAGAAAAAGTCTTTTCAAGATTTTCTATTCTTAAAATTTCATTCATCGTGAAGAACCTCCGTTACATTCATTTTTAGAACGTTATGACTTGCGCACCAAGAAGCAATTAAAGGCGCTAATATTCCAAACACGCAAATTAAAACTACTTCTGAAAAGTTTATCTGCGCTGGAATTGAGGCAAATACTTGGTACATTGGATTTTGCCTTACAAAAGATACATTCTGCGGCGAAAAAATGCGTGTAAAAAGATACTCTGAATAAAACATAAAATTAGAAATAAACATAAATATGCTGCTCATATTCACACAAATTAAAAGACCTAGTACAAGACCAAAAAACGTTCCTGTAAATCCAGAAATAAAACCTCTCGCTATAAAAATTGACTTTATTTCGTTCTTTGAGCCGCCTAAAGCCGAAAGTATAGAAATTTCCTGCTTGCGTTCAAAGACAAGCCGGCGAACACCATTGTAAATATTTGTTCCAACCACTATAAAAATAAGAAAGACAAGAAAAAACAAAATATTTTTTTCAATTCTAAGGGCTCCAAACAAGGAACGATTAAACGAACGCCACGATTCAATTTGTATTTCTGGAAAAACCTTTTCTAAGCTGCTAATTACAGAAAAATCATCATTATAATTTTTTAGTTTTAATCCATAAGTTAAATCTAAACTAGAACTAATTTTTTCTTGCGCAGCAGAAAGATTTATAAACGCATAAGCTTGATTTATATCCATTGAACCGCTTTCAAAAATTCCTGTTACAATAAAATTTCTGTCGTAAGAAATAAGGCTTACATCTTTTGAACCGCTCATAGCCAGAAGATTGACGGAGCTTCCAACTGTGACATTAAGAGAATCCGCCAAACCTATTCCTAAAACTATTGAACTATTTTTTTCAATATCGAATGAGCCTTTAATTATTTTTAATTCCTTTGCAAAACCTTTGTCAGTATTTAAAATATCTTTACTAACTCCACGAACAATAACAGCCGCCTGAAAATTTCTTTTACTGGCAATCAGTCCTCTTGATTCGTAAAAAGGAGAAACGGTCAAAACATCGCTATTTTGCTCACATTCTTGCAAAAAATCAAATTTTTTTTCTTCCGGCACAGATTTTACTTGCAAATGATTTGAAGAAATTTCAATTATAGACTTTACAAAACTCATTTGAAAGCCATTCATAACGCTCATTACAGTTATAAGAGTCATTACTCCAAAGCAAATTCCTAATGTAGAAAGTTTTGAGGTGACTGCTGTTCGTCCTGTTCTGTCAACCAACGCAAAACGCTTTGAAACTGCAAAAATCCACTTCAGTGACGATAAAAGATTTTTATCTTTATTCATACTGCTTTACTCTCCTAACAACGCCATTCAGGTAGTAAATGTCCTTTTTACGCATTCCGTTTTTGTAAAATGATTCAACAATAAATCCGTTGTCAAAATCCATTGTTGTAATATAGTCATTTTGCGAACTGTATTCTGTTTTTAGCTTTAGCTCATTATCTTCATAGTAGTAATAATCAGGCTGACCGTCTTCAATTTTATAGATATAAACTTCTTTTTGAGAGCGCGTGCCTTCTGCTTTTGAAATGTTTTCTTTTTTATAGATGTACGTTTTTGTCTGCTTTTCTGTAATTCTGTTTTTTTCGTCGTAATGCCAAACGGTATGATTTTGCAAATGTTTTTTTTCATCTTGAACAGAACTTTCTTTTAGGTCCACAACTCTCCCTTTATCATCATAAGAAAGTTCTGAAAATTTATTTGCTTCTGAAATTTGGCAGGAAACAGGAACCAAACTATCATCAGAGTAAAAAAAATCTTCTGTTTTTTGAATTGAAGAATCCGAAAAATCTGTGGAAATATTCCAAGTTTCGCGTTTTTTAAGCCGCATCTTTTCATCATAAAATTTTCTTATAAGATGATTTTCCCACTTTCTAACAATAATTTTTTCCGTCCCCAAATTTTGCATAGAAAGAATTTCATCATCTATTGAAAAAAGACTTAAATTTCCTGAAGAATCTCTTTGCGCTCTTTCAGTTTTATTATCTTCAATCAATATAGGATTTAAATCGCTATCAAAAACTATTTTTTGATCAAGCTCCTTAGGTTTTTGAACTGTAAAATCGCCTGATTTTTTTAAAAAGAAAGTCTGTATTAAATCTTCATCTTCAAGCAGGGGGTCATAAATATGAATAAAATCTATAAAGCCTTCGTAACTAGGAACTAACAAATCGAACAAAGGCACGTTTCCTTTTAAAACCGTCCAGTGTCTTGAAGCAAGAACTTTAAATGGAAAATCAAAAAAACTTGAGAAACACTCTATTTCCGAAGAATAACTTTTTTTATTAAGTTCATAGCAGCAGACTTTTGCGCTCATTTTAAAAAGCGGATTTTCAACTGCAAAAATCATATTTAAAGAGGAAAGCATAAAAAAAACAGACAAAAAAACTTTTCTACTCTCTTTCATTTAATCAGTCTAGCCCCAAAAAGCTGTTTATATAATCTTCTGCATTGAACGGCTTTATATTTTCGTATTTTTCTCCGTTGCACACAAATGCGACCGGGATTCCTAATTCTTTACCGATAGAAACAGCAACTCCACCTTTCGCAGTAGAATCGTACTTTGTAAGAACAAGCGCGTCGATTCCTACAGCTTCGTTAAAAACTTCCGCCTGGCGCAGAGCATTTTGTCCAGTAGTCGCATCTATTACAAGTATTCTCTTATAGCAATTTTGGCTAGCTTTTTCAGTACAAATTTTATGGATTTTCTGAAGCTCGCGGACTAAATTTTCTTTATTGTGCAAGCGTCCTGCAGTATCAGCTATTACAAGGCCTGCGCCTTTTGAAGAACACGCTTGAGCAGCATCAAAAACAACGGCAGCAGGATCGCTGCCGTGCTGGTGGCTTACAACTCTTAAACCAATTTTTTTTCCGTGCATTTCCAGCTGCTCAATTGCGGCGGCTCTAAAAGTATCCGCAGAAGCAAGAACAATATTTTCAACGCCTTTATTCTTAAAATAATTTCCAAGCTTTGCAACACTGGTGGTTTTTCCAACGCCATTAACGCCTAAAACCATCCAGATATTTGTATTATTGGAAGAAAGAACTGGCTCTAAATCTAGCGATTTCACATATTCCAAAAGAATCTTTTTTAATTCCAAGGTTATAGCCTGCTCGCCTGAAATATGATTTTTCTTGCAATTTTGTTCCAAAATATCTGAAATTTCGAACGCAGTTTTTGCGCCTATATCGCCTTCTATAAGGCTATCCGTAAGCTCTTCGTAAAATTCTTCTGATTCTTTTTTTCCTGAAAAAAGGCTTTTTATCTTTTCTGAAAAGGACATTTTTGCCATATACACACCTTTAAAATAGTTTTTTATCCTTTATTTATTTTAGTCAAAAGAAGCCTCTTATGCAATTTAGTTCAAGGGGATTTCTTCGACTTGCAGAGTTTCGTGTTTTTCCGAGTTTTGCTCTTCTTCTGACGGTGCAACCTGTTCTTCAGTTTGATTACGCTCTTTTTCTTCCAATGCTTTTTTTTGGGAATCCTGAATTTGCAAAAGCTGTTTTTCCGGTATTTTTTTAGCATTTGCAGGAAGAACAGAATTAGCTGCAACAAGGTATCTTATAAGTTCGTACACAAAAAAAACTCCGCAGCCAATTGAAATTCCTGTTGTTATATAGTTTGCATTTTGCCATTTTAAAGCTTGTTCATAGCTTACACTGTTTGAATTTTTATAAGCAAGGGCATTGGAATAATAATTTCCATAGACATAAAACTCTGGAATCAAAGAGATTATAAGAGCGCTGTAAGCCCCGTACATCCACCTTCGCCTTACATCTATATATTTGCTTCGGTCAAACGGCTTTGTATTTACTTGAATAAAATCCTCAGACAGAAGTTTAGGCTCTACAAAAAACGCCGCAACTTCTCCATCTGTGCTAATAAATTGCCCTAAAACAGGCCTGTTATTCACGGTTATCTGAGCAAATCTTTTTTCTGGCGATACTTCTCCAAAATTAACTCCATCAGCAACGATACTACCTGCAAAAGGCTTTTTTATAGCAAGATTAATTGTTTCCTGATTTTTTTTATTTAATCTGACTTGAACATTAAACTTTTGATTTCCCCTAAACATAAAAGAAGTTGAAACCGATTCATAACCTTCTGCAGAAAATCTAAGCGTATGTATTCCGGCGTTTAATAAAAAATGCTCAGGAACACTTCTAAAAACAACATCGTCAATTCCTATAACAAGTTTTTCTGCTGCATCTTCTGGAAAAACTTCAAACGAAAGCTGAATTGGAATACTGTCCACCACAGCAGGAGTAAGTTGCCCCGCAATAGAAACTGCAATGCTTCCGAGCTCGTCAATAAGGCCAACTTCTGTTGCATAAGCGATTTCTTTTGCGCCAGGAAACTGCAATAAAGTTACAGAAACAGAAATATAAGAACCGTAAACTGTAAGTTTTCCCGTTAAAAGGCAGTTTATTTTTGCATCTACACAGCTTTTTTCAAAATTGTAACTTTTATACCCCTCTGCGCGAATTCCTTCTCCAGGATCAAAAAGCTTTGAAAAATCATTTCCATAAAGAACAACATTTTCGTAAGTTGTATCTTCTTGCGTTCCGGGAACAAAAGACTTAAAGAATTCTCCAAGCTGTCTTAACTCAGATTTTTCAGTTTCAACATCTTTTGCCTTGTTTTTTTGCGCAGACTGTTCAATCTCATTTTCTTTTTTTTGAAAGTCAGAAATTTCCTTATTTACTTGCAAGAGGTTGTCATCTATTTTTTTTTGAATATCTGCAATTTTTTTTTCAGATTCGGAAAGTTTTGTTTTTAAGATTCCCTTTGAATAGCTGTTCAAAAAGACAGAATCCCTAGACTGCTCTTCTTTTGAAAGCTGCAAGAACAAAGACAGTCGCTCTTTGCGCAAATCATAAAGTTTTCTGTCTAAAAGCTCTTGATTTTTTGGAGTTCTTTCAAGATTTTCCGCCATTTGCTCCAAAATAAGAGACGGAATAATCTTTGCAGCCGCTATTGCAGAACTTTCCTTTACATTTTCCTTTGCAAAAGAAAAACGTTCTGCCGCAATAGTCCATTTTGCATTTTCAGCAGAGTGCAAAGCAGGAATGCAAGTTAAAAAAAATGCAAAAAACGCAACGAGAAATAAAAAATGTTTTTTTTGAAAAAAACTATACTTGTTCGTCCGCATCGCTAGAATCCATAGGAAGTCCTTTCCACTTTGCTACAAGGTACGCATCCATGAACTGATCAATATCGCCGTCCATAACAGCTTGAATATTTCCTGATTCGCACTTAGTTCTATGGTCTTTTACCATTGTGTAAGGCTGAAATACATAAGAACGGATTTGATTTCCCCAGGAAATATCTTTTTTTTCTGCAGCGAATTTTGAATTTTCTTTTTCTTTCTGCTCTTTGTAGTATTCGTAAAGTTTTGCCTTAAGCATGCTCATACAAGCCTGACGATTAAAAATCTGGCTTCGTTCACTTTGACAGGCAACAACAATTCCTGTAGGAATATGAGTAAAACGAACTGCAGAATCGGTTTTATTTACGTGCTGTCCGCCTTTTCCGCCGGCGCGGTAAGTGTCGATTCTTAAATCTTCTGGCCGAATTTCAACTTCAATAGAATCATCAAGGACTGGAAAAACGTAAACGCTTGCAAAAGAAGTGTGCCTTCTAGCGTTCGAGTCAAATGGACTGATTCTGACCAGTCTATGAATACCAGCCTCTCCTTTTAAATGCCCATAAACATAGTCGCCGTCAATTTGAAGCGTAACAGATTTTATTCCGCCTTCCGCCTCAAGAACATCTATGACTTCTATTTTATATTCGTGACGCTCTGCCCATCTAGTATACATTCGCAGGAGCATATTCGCCCAATCTTCAGCTTCTGTTCCGCCAGCGCCTGCATGGATTGAAAGAAATGCGCTAGAATCATCGACTTCATCGCTAAGAAGATTCAAGATATTCAGCTCGTCATACTTTTTTTTGCAAGCAGCATACATGGAACGAGTTTCTTCTTCATCCGACTGTTCGCCGCTTTCTTCTGCCAGTTCGTACATAGCATTTAAATCATCAAATTCTTTTAGCAAATCCTTCCAAGGCTCAATTCTAGATTTTAATTTTCTAACAGCAGACATAACTTTTTCTGCTTTTTCGTGGTCATCCCAAAAACCTGGGGTTTCGCTTAAAGACATTTTTTCGTCTATTTTCTTCTGAATTCCTTCAGGGTCAAAGACGCCCCCATACGTTCATAATATCTTCTTTCAGTTGCGAAATTGGCATTTTTAAATCTTCTAACATAATTTCCTACCTTAATTGTTCTTATCTCACAAAGTCTTCACAAATTGTAAATTCGCTTGCGCTTTTATTCATTTTTCTAAAACTCAACTTTTATCTTAGACTATCTTTTTGAATAATTTTTGTTAATCCAGTTTTTGTATTCACCGCTCAATATGTGATCAACCCATTCAGGATGCTGCAAGTACCACTTTATAGTGAGCAAAAGCCCCTGTTCAAAAGTCATTTTTCGCTCCCAGCCGAGTTCTTTTTTTATTTTAGAGCAGTCAATTGCGTAACGGGCGTCGTGACCAGGCCGGTCTTTTACGTGGATAACAGTCTTTTCAACTTCTTCTGGATTTTTGCCAAGTTCTTTTGATGTTAATTCTATCACCTTGTGAAGAAGCTTTATGTTCTGCCATTCGTTTTCCCCACCAATATTATATTTTTCGCCCGCAATTCCGCTGTTTACAATTTGCCAGACAGCCCGGTTGTGATCTTCAACATAAATCCAGTCGCGAATATTTTTTCCTTCCCCATAAACAGGAAGATTTTTTCCGTCGCGGATATTTGAAATCATCAGCGGAAGAAGTTTTTCTGGAAATTGATAAGGACCATAGTTATTTGTACAGTTTGAAAGCGTTATAGGAAGTCCATAAGTGTAAAAATACGCCATGACAAGGTGATCTGAAGATGCCTTTGACGCAGAATATGGACTTCTAGGATCATAATTCGTGGTTTCTGTAAAAAATCCTGTGGCTCCTAAGCTTCCATAAACTTCATCTGTAGAAATATGGTGAAACAAAACATCATCACGCCTATTATCAAGGCTTACCTTCCAATAATTCCGTGCAACGTCTAAAAGCGTAAACGTCCCCATTACATTCGTTTTTACAAACGCTTCTGGTCCTAAAATAGAACGGTCCACATGGCTTTCAGCCGCAAAGTGAACAACGGTATCTATATCGTACTGAGCAAAAATGCGTTCTATTTCCTTTCGGTCGCAAATATCTGCTTTTTCAAAAAAATAACGCTTTCCGCCAAACTGTTTTTCAACCATTGAAAGATTTTCAAGATTTCCTGCATAGGTCAAACAATCTACATTTATTATATTTCCATCAAAATCAGAATCCATAAATTCTTTTTGACCAGTTGCGCTTGTCCCGAAAAGATAATTTATAAAGTTAGAGCCTATAAATCCTGCTCCACCAGTAACAAGAATGTTTTTAAGTTTTCTCATTTTATTCTCCAATCCAATTAGCATTTATGTCAAAGTATTTTTTTTCAGCAGAAAAAAGCGGATGCTTTTGGTCTTTTTCGCTAGTCAATGGAGTTATGTCAGGGGCGACGCTCTTCCAATCTATACCGATTGAAGAATCGTTCCACATAAGTCCGCCTTCATCTTCTGGATGATAAAAATCGGTACACTTATAAGCAAAGACTGCAAAATCGCTTAAAACATAAAATCCATGAGCAAATCCTTCGGGAATATAAAACTGATTTTGCTGCTCGCTGTCTAAAATCACACCGTAATACTTTCCAAAAGTCTTAGAGCCGTTGCGCAAATCTACAGCGACATCGTAAACACGGCCGCTCACCGCACGGACAAGTTTTCCCTGAGGATGCCTTGTCTGAAAATGAAGCCCCCTCAAAACGTGACCAGTAGATGCAGACTGATTATCCTGCACAAATTTCATTTTAAGTCCAGCTTCAAAAAAATCTTTTTCACTGTAGACTTCAAAGAAGTAACCTCGGGAATCATTAAAAATCTTTGGCTGAACTTCGTAAAGTCCTAAAAATTCATCGCCATTTTTTGAATAACATTTATTAAAGGCAAAAGGCATACATTCTCCCATAAAAAGTCAATTTATCGCTCTGAAACATATTCAAGATAACGACCATATTCTGTCTTATAACCTAAAGCAAGACTTAGCAACTGTTTTTTGTCAATCCAACCGTTTGAAAAAGAAATCTCTTCTATGCAAGAAACATATAATCCCTGTCTTTTTTGAATTGTGGCTATAAAATTGCTAGCTTCTAGCAAGCCATCATAAGTTCCAGTGTCAAGCCACGCCATTCCGCGTCCTAAAAGCTCAACGCTCAGCTGCTTTTTCTGAAGATAGGCATTATTGACAGCTGTGATTTCAATTTCGCCTCGCGCGCTGGGCTTTACATCCTGAGCAATCCGGACAACATCGTTATCGTAAAAGTAGAGACCAGGAACAGCATAATTAGACTTAGGTTCAGCAGGCTTTTCTTCAATTCCTAACACTGTTCCGCCTTCATCGAATTCTACCACACCGTAAGCCGTAGGATCTTTTACATAATATCCAAAAATCACAGCACCGCCGTTAGAAGATATTTTTGAACGAGCATTTTTCAAAGTTGAAGTAAAACTTTGCCCGTAAAAAATATTATCCCCCAGCACAAGAGCCACAGAATCTGAACCGATAAAGTCTTTTCCAACAATAAACGCGTCCGCAAGACCTCTAGGTTTTTCTTGAACGGCATACTCAAAACGCATTCCAAGCCATTTTCCATCGCCAAAAAGCTCTTTAAAAGAAGAAATATCTCTTGGCGTAGAAATTATAAGAACCTCTCTTATACCGCTAAGCATAAGCACGCTTAAAGGATAATAAATCATAGGCTTGTCGTAGAGCGGAAGGATTTGTTTAGAAACCGCTTTTGTTATAGGATAAAGACGTGTTCCAGAACCGCCAGCTAAAATAATTCCTTTCATATAAATAAACTCCAAAAAGAAAATTGCAAAACGTCTGGTCAAGGTACGCTTACGTTCAAGACCTTGCCAAGGACGTTTTTAAGGCTCGCATAAAACTTAAATCAATTTCAATTTTACATTAAAAATGCAAAGGTATCAAATAGGAAAACAAAAATAAGCAGGTCAAAAGTCGAGTTTTTTATAAATTGTGAAAAAAAACGCTCTCAACGAATTTACAATTTGTTACCGATGGTTGTGCTCGCACTTCGTTTGGGTTGATTTGGGTTGCTATGCAACCTTAACTGGTCTTATCGCACAAAATCTTCACAAATTGTAAATTCGTTTACGCTTTTACTTTCTTTCTAAAAACTCGAAGTTCGGGCTACATAACAAACTAATTTAACCGATTAAAATCAAAAAGAGGACTTTTAAAAAATTGAAAAAGACTGTCTTTCCAGTCTGGAAGTTTTATGCCTAATGCCGACTGGATTTTTGTCTTATCCAAAACAGAATAAGACGGTCTTTTTGCAGGAGTTGGATAATCTTTTGTAGAGCATGGATTAACCAGGCAGTCTTTGTTTTTAAGTATTCCAATGCTTTCTGCCTGTTTTTTTATTTCTAAAGCAAATTCATACCAAGAAGTTTCGCCCAAATCCGTGCAGTTATAAATTCCGTAAGGAACTTTTTTGCAGTCATCTTTTTTTACGATTTCCAAAATTACATTCGCCAAATCAATTGCAGACGTGGGAGTCCCAAACTGGTCGTTTACAACTTTTATGCTAGGATTATTATTCATGGCTTTTATAATCGTGTATACAAAATTTTTTCCGTTCCAGCCGTAAAGCCAAGCCGTGCGAAGAATGTAGTATTCGTCAACAGTTTCGGCAATATTTTTTTCACCCATAGCCTTAGTTTTACCATAAACACCGCAAGGACAAACGCTTTTATCTTCTCTTATCGGCTTATTTGCAGAACCGTCAAAAACATAATCTGTAGAAATGTGAATAAGCTTTGCTTTAATATTTTTTGCGACTTCAGCTAGAATTTGAGGGGCTTTCGCATTTAATTCTTGCGCAGAAAGAACATCTTTTTCAGCATTATCAACTGCAGTGTAAGCTGCGCAATTTATAATCCAATCAATCTGCTTGCCTTGCGCATAATTAGAAACCGCGCTTAAATTCGTTATATCAATTTCTCTTCCTGTGCCGCAGTAATTGATTTTTTTTGAATCAAGAAGTCTTGCAACTTCAGTTCCTAACATACCCTTACAGCCAATTAACCAAATCATAAGCCCCCCAACTGAGGCAAGGCACGCTTACGCACAAGACCTTGACCAGTCATTTTTAAGGTTTGTACAAACTAAAAAAAAAGGTCTCCCGACAAAATCGGAAGACCTTTTAATGAGCTACACTGGATTCGAACCAGTGACCCACGCCTTAAAAGGGCGTTGCTCTACCTGCTGAGCTAGTAGCCCATCGATGGACGGTGAGAGGATCGAACTCCCGACATTCTGGGTGTAAACCAGACGCTCGTACCAGCTGAGCTAACCGTCCGTAACGAAACATCTCGTTGCGATGAGATGAATATATCAAAAAACACATAAATGTGTCAACAGGTAAAATCATTTTTTTTCGATTTTTTTTATTTTTTTTCAAAATCAAGTTTTTCTATAATTAGCCCAAAGTTCAAGTTTTCTATGCAGCTTGAAAAAAATGCTTTCAGCGAATTTATTTATTTTTCTACAACTCGAAGTCTGGGCTATTTATATTATTACTGTTTTATACTAAACTAAAGACAACTTTTTTGAAAAATATAAAAGCGGAAATTAAACTAAAAAGCACGGAAAAATCAATGAACAACAAAAACACACTTCAGACTATATGTATTTTTGGATTATTCGCAGTTTTATTCTGCCTTATAATCTTTATGATGTATCCATTTTCTACAGTAATTTTATGGACTGCGCTGCTTTACGTCTTGCTTCGCCCTTTATACATTTTTGTTGTAAATAAAGTTACAAAAAATGGAAAACATATAAAAATAAAAAGAAACCTTTTTGCAGCTATTTTCGCAGTAGGAACGCTTATTCTTATAATAACGCCAATTCTAATAATGGGAACAACTCTTATACAGCAAGGGATTTCATTTCTTCAAGCTGCGGAAAACTATATTCGCCAAAATTTTAGCGACATAGTGGAATCTGATTTTTTTCAAAAAGTTATAAAAAAAGCAGAGTCTCTAGGAATTTCTTTGCCGGTATCAGAAAAATCAGAATTAAAAAATTCTGTGCTAAGTCTAATTCATGATTACAGTTCTAAATTATTTGTTATTGGAACAAGTTTTGTTAGCAGCGCAGGCTCTTTCTTTGTGTCTTTAGTTTTTATAGTTTTCGCTCTGTATTTTTGCTTTATAGACGGTCAGTACCTTGGAAATTTAATAAAAAAAGCGATTCCTATAGAACCTGCCCACATGAAAGTTTTAACTACAAAATTTTCAGACATAACGAAAAATTTGTTTGCAGGCTATATTTTGGTAGCCTTGTATCAGGGAATCGCAGCTTTTATCATAATGCTATGCTTTAAAGTTCCTGGAGCGCTTTTGCTTTCAGTAATACTTATGTTTACGACATTTATTCCAATTCTTGGAGCAGCTGCTGTTTGGCTACCTGTGGGAATTGTAATATGCGCAACCAGCTCTATTGTAAAAGGATTGATTTTCTTATTGCTAAGCGCGATTTGCGTAAGCTTTATGGACAACTTTCTTAGACCTTTGTTCTTAAAAGACAGAATAAATGTGCATCCTTTGGTTATTTTCTTTGCAATCTTAGGGGGAATAAGATTTTTTGGAATAAACGGGCTTATTTTAGGGCCTTTAATTGTGATTCTGTTCTTTACAGTGCTCGATCTTTTAGTTTCAAAAAAAGATGTTCAAGACTTTCCTCAAATTTTAAGTGAAAACACAGAAGAAGATGGACAAAATCAAGAAAATCAGTATTTATAGATTCTGCAAATGAAGGCTTTTTTTCTCATTGCAATAATTTTGGCTAACAGTTTTTTTCTAAATGCGCAAAATTCTGAAAAAACTGAAAAAGACGATGCAATAAAACACAATCCTTGGTCTCTAATAATTTACCGTCCAGATAATAGCGCGCAAATTAATGAAATTCGCTGTTTTCTAACTATAAAAGACGCGCTTACAGGCGAAGATGTAACTTACTCAAAAGCAAAGGCAAATTACGCATGGATTTCAGAACCTAAAAGAGCGTTTGAATACCAGAAAAGCTATTTTCTTTCTGGCGGAATGGCAATGCATCTTCTTTTAAAGCCTGGAAAATATGCAATTACTGTAAAAACTCCTGTAAAGGAGCAATTAGGATTTAAAATTCCAGAAAAAAACGAGGAAAAAGACTGGGAATCCAACACTTTTTATTACAATACAGAAAATCCATTGAAAGTCATTTTTGTAAGCCCTACAGCAAACGAAAACGGCTTTTACAATGGAGGATGGTGGATAGATTACAAGGCTCCGCAATACTGGAAGGTAACGAAGCCTAAAATATAACTAAATAGCCCAAATGTCGAATTTTAAGAAATTATGAAAAAAAACGCTTTCAGCGACTTTCCAATTTGCTGCAGATGGTTGTGCCCGCACTTCGTTTGAATTTGTTTTGGGGATGTCTAATAAGTTCTAAATGTCATTGTCGTACTTGATACAACAATCTCTAAATGATTGCAATATATGCATTTAGATTTTCGGGTCAAGCCCGAAAATGACAGAAAAGATACTTTTGGGACAGCCCCTTAATCGTTCTTACCGCACAAAATCTTCACAAATTGTAAATTCGTTTACGCTTTTATTCATTTTCCTAAAAAATAGAAGTCTGGGCTAAACAGTATATTTATCTGTTTCTTCAGAAAGTTTTTCTCCAAATTCCATGTTTTCATTAGCCATTTTTATAAACTCTTTTGTATTGCCGCTAATTACTTCTGCAGAATTTGCAATTCCTTCAATTTTAGTTTTAAGAACTTCTGTCGCAGTTTCAAGGTTATTAACTTGAACAACAACGTTATCTATCTGTCCATTCATATTTTTTGAATGTTCAATCACCACAGAAGTTGTATCCTTTATATTAGAAAGCGCATCAACAATTTGACGGCTGCCAACGCTCTGCTCTTCCATAGCGGAACGAATTTCAGATATTAAAGCATCGTCTTCTGAAATTTGGCCGACAATTTCACTAAACATTGAGCCAGCATTATTTGCAGCATCATTGACGTTCTTTATATTTTCAACAACAGTTGAAAGAGCTTTTTTTATAGAATGAGACTGCTCAGTAGAACTTTCAGAAAGCTTTCTAATTTCTTCTGCGACAACCGCAAAACCTTTTCCAGCTTCTCCTGCATGAGCCGCTTCAATTGCCGCATTCATTGCAAGAAGATTTGTTTGAGCCGCAACCGATTCTATAATTTTATTCATATCCAACAGCTTGGCAGATTCTTCCGAAACAGCATCTACTAAGTGAATAACATTTTCTATAGTTGTTTTTCCCGCCTCTGAATCAGAAGCAAGCTTTTTAAAACTGTTTCCAAATTTGTCAACATTTTCTGTTATTGAATTTATATTAGAAATCATCTCTTCAACGGCTGCGGAACTCTGCGACAATGCTGCATTTTGCTCATTAATCTGACCAGAAAGTTCTTCTACAATAGAATTCATTTGATTCATAGAGGAAACCGTTTCAGAAACAGAATCATGCTGCAATTTAGCCTGTCCTGTAAGCTCCACAGAATTATTAGAGATTTGACTAATTTCTGTAGATATTTCCTCGCTGTTTTTATTCAATTTTTCAGCAACGTTCTTTAATGAAGAAATATTTTCTTTTGTGCCCTTAATCATTTTTCTCATGGAATCTGCAAAAGCGTTTACATTGTGCTGCATTTTTCCAATTTCAGTGCGGTCTTTATCAGACTCGTTTATTTTTACAGAAAGATTTCCTTCTGTCATTTTTTCAAGGGCAGAAACAGTTTCTTCAAGAGGCTTTGAAAAACGTGTAGCGAAATAAAAAGAACCAAACAAAGAAATTACAAAAATTATTGCAAGAGTAACTAACATATAAATATAAACTTTTGAAACTTGGCTTTTTACACCTTTTTCAATATTTGAAAGCTCTACATTTATGTCATCGTAGTAATTTCCGGTAGAAACAATCCAGTTCCAAGGTTCAAATTTTATTGAATAAGTTCTTTTTGGAGCAACAGTTATTCCATCAGACTTTGTAAAATAAAATTCTGTAAATCCACCTTTAGGGTCAGAGTTTACAACATTTAAAATTTCTTTAATTATGGAAACTCCATTTTTATCCTTTAGATTTACACGGTTTTTTCCTTCGTCTTGTGGCAAAATAGGATGAGCCACAAGAATATAATCCGTATTATCAATCCAAAAGTATCCAGAGTTGTCATCTCCATAGCGAAGAGCCTTTATAAGGCTAATTGCAGATTCTTGGGCTTGCTGCCTGGAAATAATTCCTTTTTGCTCTTGGCTATGCAAAGAATTTAAGAGAGAATAAACATTTTGTATTTGAAACTTAACAGAATCATCATATCCTTTCATTCGCTCGCTTTCAATGTGATTCATGCTGTAATCGCGAATTTTAGTAACTCCAATTTTCACAGAAATAAAAACTCCAAGAATAATGGTAAAAACTAAAGAAACTGAAAAGATAAGCATCATTCCTTTTATAGATTTCATAAAAAACCTCGGTTCAATGTAGAATACTCTCTTAGAATAGGCGATTATATATCTTATAATACTAACAGTCAAACAAATTCACTAGAGTAAAAGTTGAGTTGCATAATTTTTTTGCAATAATGCTTTTAGCGACTTTTCAATTGCTGCAGATGGTTGTGTCCGCGCTTCGTTTGAATTGGTTGGGGTTGCTATGAAACCTAAATCGTTCTTATCGCACAAAATCTTCACAAATTATAAATTCGCTTACGCTTTTGTTTATTTTCCTAAAAACTCGAAGTTCGGGCTAATAAACTAGACTTTTATAGGACTTATGTATACTTTAGAAGTATGAAAGTAAAATGCAAAGTAATTCACTATAAAGATGAGCTAAACGACGAATTTTCGTTCGACAACATAAAACCAAAAAAGATTGGCTCTGAATATGTCTATGTTTATAATTCTTTATGGAAAAAGTTTACACGCTTCTTTTGGTACAGAATTGTTGCCTTGCCTATCGCTGCAATATACTTAAAACTTAGCTGGCATCATAAAGTTGTAAACAAAAAAGTTTTAAAAAAAGCGAAGAAGACAAGTTTTTTTATTTATGGAAACCACACTCATAATATCTGCGATGCCTTAATCCCAACTATCGCAACATTTCCGCACAACGTATACGTCATAGTACATCCAAACAATATTTCCATGCCAGTCCTAGGAAAAATCACGCCGAGCTTAGGAGCAATTCCCCTTCCAGACGATATGGCATCTACCAAAAATTTTATGAAATGTATTGAAACACGTGTAAAACAAAATAAAACAATAGCAATATATCCAGAAGCGCATATCTGGCCGTTTTACACAAAGATACGTCCGTTTACATCGCTATCTTTCAGGTATCCTATTCAGTACAAAGTCCCTGCATTTTGCTTTACAAATGTCTATAGAAAAAGGAAATTTTCCAGCAAGCCTTCCATAACAACATATATTGACGGACCTTTCTACCCTAACGAAGAACTCTCTGTAAAAGAGCAGCGCGAAGATTTAAGAAATAGAATTTATGAAGCGATGTGCGAACGAGCAAAAATGAACAACATAGAAGTAATAAAATATATAAAACTGTAATTTCTCACTCTGTTGCGAAATTGCAATGAGAAGCAAGATAAAAACTGTAAAAATTATTAAATTTTTGCAACCGAAAGTAAGAATTTGTGTCTAACTTGTGATATTGCTTAAAAGTAATATGCAATACATTTTTAATATAGGATTAATATGATAAACATTCTTTTTTGTGGAAATTACAAAGTATTTGACGGAATCCTTACCTGCTCTCTTTCTTTAGTAAAAAGAACCAAAACAAAAGAACCGTTTAAACTTTTTATCTACACAATGGATTTGACGGATTTAGACGAAAACTACAAACCGCTATCTGACAAGCAGATTTCATATTTGCAAGATATATTAAAAACTTACAATCCTGAAAACCGTGTTGAAAAAATAGATGTAACAGAAATTTACAACAAAGAATTTCGTTCATCACCCAACGAAAAATGCTATTGCTCGCCTTACACGCTTTTACGCCTGTTTGCAGACCTTGTTCCACAAATGCCAGAAAAATTTCTTTACCTTGACGCAGACATTCTTGCAAACAGGGATATAACATTGCTTTACAATACTGACGTTTCTGACGTTGAATACGCGGCGGCAAACGACCACTACGGAAAATATCTTATAAATCCAAGATACATAAACGCCGGGGTTTTGCTTTTTAATTTAAAAAAATGCAAAGAAACAAAACTTTTTCAAAAGGCTAGAAATCTTATAAAAACAAAAAAATTAGTTTTTGCAGATCAAAGCGCAATAATAAGAAGCACAACAAAGAAAAAACTCTTGCCGCAACGCTTTAACGATCAAAAATTTTTGCACTCCTGGACAGTAATCAGGCATTTTTCACAAAGGCTATTTTACTTCCCTTATCCGCACATAGCAAATATAAAACAATGGGATGTTACAAATGTTCACAAAATATTCAGATATTTTCAGTTTGATGACATTCTATTTGAATATATCTATCTTATAAAAAATTTTAAGCGAGAAAACAATGAATAACAAAAGAATACCGATTTTTTTTGCATGCGACGACAACTTTATTCCGTTCACGACGGTAACAATCAAATCTCTTATGGAAAACGCTTCAAAAGACTATCAGTACGACTTGCACATTCTTTACACAAACATTACAACAGCAAGAAAAAAGATTGTCATGGCTCTTGAAAGCGAAAATTTTAAAATCTATTTTGACGATGTAACAGATTACTTAAAATCTATTAGCTACAGGCTTCCAATCCGCGACTATTATTCAAAGACAACTTATTATCGCCTTTTTATTTCAGAAATGTTCACAGATTTGGACAAAGCAATCTATCTTGACAGCGACATGGTTGTTTTAGGCGATATTTCAAAGCTATACAATCACGAAATTGGAGACAACTACGTAGGAGCTTGCAATGAACAAGCAATGGTTCAAACAGACGTTTATGGAACCTACGTAGAAAAATGCATTGGACTTGACAGAAACAAGTATTTTAACGCAGGTATGCTCCTTATAAACTGCAAGCAGTTCAGAGATAAGAAAATCTTAGATCAATTTATTCGCTTGCTCCACGAATATTCATTTGTAGTTACGCAAGACGAAGACTATTTAAATCTTATTTGCAAAGACAAAATCTTTTGGATAGACAATTCTTGGGATGTTGAAACCTATGGAGAAATAAAGTACGACGAAAAAACTGCAAATATAATTCACTACATAATGGTAGGGAAACCATGGCACTTTGAAGAAGTTCCTTTCGGAAAAGAATTTTGGAATTATGCCAAAACATCTCCATTTTATAAAGAAATTTGTTCAGTTCTAGAAAATTATACAGATGAACAAAGACAAAATGACTATGAATCTGTAAACAGACTCGCCGCCCTTGCAGAATCAGAGACAAACCGCCCGGATAACTATCTTAAGCGAAAACAGATTTTAGAGCAAAAAGCAAAAGAAGCAAAACCGCAAGAGACGAACACAACAGTAAAAAAATCAGAAGAACGATTAAGAATACTTGCAAAAATTGAAGAGTACGAAAAAGCCGGCCGCTTTGTAGAAGACGTGGAAGACGATCCGGAATCTCGCCAAATTCAACCGGGAGAAGTTGATTACGAACAGAAAAAACTTTCCAGCCGCATAAAAGCGTACTTTGCATTCAATAGCGCCCGCCGATACATGAAAAAACTGATTAAAAATCGCCAGATGATAATCAAAGGAATCGAAGGCAAAGAAAACTTAAAGCTTCTAAAAGGCGGAACAATAATAACTTGCAACCACTTTAATCCATTTGACAGTTTCGCAATCCAGTACGTCTACGACGAAATAAAAAAAGAGCAGAAAGGCGGAAAATTCTTTAGAATCATAAAAGAAGGAAATTACACAAGTTTTCCAGGCTTTTATGGAAAACTAATGAGAAGCTGCAACACCTTGCCGCTAAGTTCAAACCACAAAACAATGATGGAATTTCTTAACGCAGTGAAAAAACTTCTTGCAAAAGGAAATTACATCTTAATTTACCCAGAGCAGAGCCTGTGGTGGAACTACAGGAAACCGAAGCCTCTTCGCAAGGGAGCTTATTCAATGGCTGCAAAAAACAACAGCGCCATACTTCCTGTATTTATTACTATGGAAGACAGTGATGTTTTAGATGCGGACGGTTTTTATGTGCAAGAATACTTGATTCACATAGGAAAACCGATATTCCCTAAAGAAGAACTTTCTTGCAAAGAAAACATTGAATTTATGATGAACGAAAATTATTCTGTATGGAAAAAAATCTACGAAGATACCTATAAAATTCCATTAAAATATGCAACTGAATAGACTTTTTATTCTATTATAAGTATCTTAGTTCTATGAACAAAAAAATAATTCTTGTGCTTGGCATTGTATTTTCGACATTTTGCCATGCGCAAGAAAAACTTTCGCAAAATGCAATTAATTTAATAGACTCTTTTTTTGATTTAAGAATGACTCTTTCTTGTTTTTCTGATGAAGAAACTGAAAAGATTTTGTCCAGCATAGACAATTTTTCTACAGAAAATAAAGAAAAAATAAAGATGTGCACAGAGCAAGAAAAAATTATTTTAGAAAACTTTATTGTAATGGAAAAATACAATTATCTATACGAAAAACCTGGTCAAGCAAAAATACAGCATGAAGAGCTATTTAAAAGTTTACAAAAATGCCAAACTTTTGCACAACAGAACAGCGACTCTGAATTAGATGCTTACTTTTTTTGCACCTGGGCAGATATAACATCTTGCTACATGGGCTACTCCCTTAAGGATGTTATAAAATACGGCACAGAAGTAAAACCGTTATACGAAAAAGCACTTAAAGAAAACCCAAAGCTTTCCTATGCGCTTACAAACATTGGACAATGGTATTACTTTGCTCCCAAAATTGCCGGCGGCTCAAAAAAGAAGACTCTAGAATATTTTACAATGGCAAGAGATTGCGCAGAATCTGCATCTCAAAAGTACTTTGCAAACATTTTTCTTTCCCAAATTCTCTTTGAACAAAAAGAGTTAAAAAAATGCAATGAGCTCTTGGACGAAGCAACAAGTTTTTGTCCGCAAAGCAAATATTTAGCAAAAATAAAAGACGCAAATTCACAAGGACTTTCGTTGTTTGAGTTTAACAAGAAAAAATCTTCACTAAAAGAAGAAAAATAATTTTTTTGAGGTATAATTTTGAAATTCATTTCATGGAATGTTAATGGACTTAGAGCCATAATGAACAAAAATTTTATGGATGCTTTTAATTCTCTTGATGCAGACTTTTTTTGCATACAGGAAACAAAACTTCAAGAAGGCCAGATAAAAATAGAATTGCCTAATTACTTTCAGTTTTGGAATTATGCTCAAAAAAAAGGCTATTCAGGAACCGCAATATTTACAAAGCATAACCCCACAAGCGTTTCTTACGGAATAAACAATCCTCTTCACGATTCAGAAGGAAGAGTTATAACATTAGAGTATAAAGATTTTTTTCTAGTAAATGTATACACGCCAAATTCTCAGCAGGAATTAAAACGCTTATCCTACCGCATGGAATGGGAAGAGGCATTTAAAACTTATCTTTGCAACTTAAACAAAACCAAAGCTGTCATTGTTTGCGGAGACATGAATGTCGCTCACGAAGAAATAGATATAAAAAATCCAAAAACAAACAGACATAACGCAGGGTTCACTGATGAAGAACGCGAAAAAATGAGCCAGCTTCTTCAAGCAGGTTTTACGGACACTTTTAGATACTTTTATCCAGACAAAGCTGAAGTCTACAGTTGGTGGTCGTACCGCTTTAATGCACGAGAAAACAACACCGGCTGGAGAATCGACTATTTTCTAGTTTCAAACGATTTAAAAGACAAACTTGCAGATGCAAAAATACACACAAAAATATTAGGAAGCGATCATTGCCCTGTAGAACTGGATATTAAATTTTAAGCAAATGAGCCTTTTAAAAAAATCAAAAAAAACTTTTTTTTCTCCAAACGAAATAATTTTTTCCGTAACCGATAATTGCAATTTGCACTGCGAACATTGCTACGTAAGCAGAAAAGGACTTTGTTTAAATCCTAGCGATGCAAAAAACTTTTTAGAAAGCTGTACCCTTTCACAAAATTGCAATATCAACACAATAGGTTTTTCTGGAGGAGAGCCATTTTTTAATCTAGACTTTATTACAGAAATATGTAAGTACGCGCTTAAAAAAGATTTCTTTTTCGACAGGATTATGACAAACGCTTGCTGGTGGAAAGAAAAAACTCAATTGGAACAAAAACTTTCTAAGCTTTTTGAAAGCGGATTTGACGGAAAAATCGCAATCAGCTGGGATTCTTTTCATGGACAAAAAACTGAACAAATTGAATCATTTTGCAAAACCGCATTTCCAATTTGGAACAATTTTTCAATGATAGAAATTCAAGCTGTTCAAAATAAAAGTTGTCCAAATTTTATTTTTGAAAAACTAGCAGAATTATCAAAGATTTTAAACTGCTCTTTGTCTAAAAAAATAGAGAAAAGAACACAATGCGGAACTATAATAATTGAAAATGAAAAGACTTTTATAAAATGCGATATAACTCCGCAGTGTTTTGAAAGCTCTAATCCTCTAGCCTGGAAAAGCCCTCATTGGTTTAAAGACGACTACTGCGAAGGTCCCGGCCACATTCTTTTTGTTCACCCTAATGGACAAATTGCTCCTTGCTGCGGTTTTGCAAACGAATGTAGTAAACTTTTTATAGGAAACATTTCCCAAAATTTTAATACTGTAATGGAGCAGGCAGAACAAAATAAAATGGTGAATTTATGCTATAATGAAGGACTTTTAAAACTTGCAAAAAAAACAAAAGTTCCAGGAAAAACAGACAACCCTTGCACGTTTTGCCAGTTCATTTGCAGCCAATAACCCGCAAGCAAGTGCGCAGCATTTTGCCGGAGCATAACTTTAAGAGTTTGCGACAAGTCCAATACGTCTGGTCAAGGTACGCTCACGCTCAAGACCTTGACTCAGCCGTTTTTAAGGTTTTTATAAACCCTAATAGCCCGAATGTCGAGTTTTGATAAGAACAGTACTTTAAGTGTCATTGCCGTGCTTGACACGGCAATCTTGCAAAAAAAAGTGCAATAGATTATCAACCGAGTTTCTTTCAGAAACATCGCAGGGTCAAGCCCGATAATGACATTAAATCATAAAACTCGAATTTCAGGCTAACTATAAAAGAACAATCAAATACTTTAAAATAAAAAAAGGCATTCCGAAAACGGAATGCCTTTTGTGTTTATCCCTTAATCAAACTTAGCAGTTTTCTGCGAAGTATTTGATTGTGCGTACCATCTGTGATGTGTAGCTGTTTTCATTGTCGTACCAAGAAACAACCTGTACTTCATAGAGGTCATCTGCAATCTTAGAAACCATTGTCTGTGTTGCATCGAACAAAGA
>CAKULY010000014.1 GCA_934667505.1 uncultured Treponema sp.
CATCTTCTTGCGATTTTGGTGTTCCAGAGTATGTTTTGCTGAACAAAAATAATACTCAAATTTTTTATGGAACATTCCCTTATGTAACAAAAATAATTTACAGTTTAGATTCTAAACAGAATTCTTCTACAGTTTTTAACTTGTCAGATGAAGAATTCAGTTGGTCGCCGTTTGAAATAGTTTGTCTTCAAGCTGTAAAAAATCAATTTTCAGCAGATTTTTTTGTTCCCGTTGTAAAAAATGAAGTTCCTTCCATTTCCGAAAAAGATTTTTTTGCGTTTTGTTCTTCTTATGACTTTACATCTTCTGAAAAGCCTGGTGTAAAAATCCATTTTAACGTTGATAAAGGAAATATAATTTCTGCTGATTATTACAATTTAGAAATTCCTTATGCTCATGCAATTTTTAAGGACGGAATTCCTTATATAAAATCTGTAGACAATAACGGTGATGGCATTTTTGAAACGACAGAATTTTTTGATTCAGACATTGAAAATCAAATGCAGCTTTCTAAAACTGAACAAGAGCAGCTTGCTTTAAGTCTTTTTGGCTCTTCTTTTTCAGATTTGGGAATATATTTAAAGATGATTCAGATTGACACAAACGCAGATACGATTCCGGATTTTACTGAAGAATATTTTGCAGGTGATTCTAAAATCACAAGCTGGGATTTTAATGGAGATGGACTTTGGGATGTTCGCTTTACGCGCTATCCAAAAGCAGAAGATTCAGATTTAATTGAAGAGGCTCAGTTTTATCAGTTGCCAGAAAAAAATCTAGTGACAATAACAACTAAAAATTCTATTCCAATAAAAGTTCAAAAAAATGGAACTGAATTTCCTGTAACTTTAGGCGCTTCTAGTAATTTTTATTGGGTAGGGCAGGAAGGTTCTGCAGAAGATGAAAAAATTGTTTTAGAAAATATTTCACTTTCCTTGGAGCAGGGAGTTTCTATATTGATTCAAGGAAATAAAAACAGAATGTTGGCGGTAAAAATTGCTGAAAAATTATATGTCCAAATTATACAAGATGTTGAATAAAAAAAATAAACTGATAATACTTTTGTTTTCTTTGTTGTGCTGTTTTTCTAGTTGCACTTCTCTGAAGCAGCCAAAAAATGTTTTTTCAAAACCCGACTATACTGATAGCGATGTTATTGAAAACGAAAAAAAACGTATTGCGGAAATTGCGGCTAATAATCCTGTAAAAGCTCTTTGGCGTGCTAGCTTGCTGAATGACAAAGATTTATACATTCAGTATCAGCAAAAAGTTGAAGACCTCTTAAAAGAAAGTGTTTCTAAAGGAGAAAATTTTCAAGCCTTTAAACTGTACACTTCGTTAAAATCTATTTTGGGAGCTGAAACTTCAAATTTAGGAATTGATGAAAACTCTTTGTACGCTTCATATCTTGCAGATGTTCCAGGAATGAAAGTCGAAAAATCTCTTTTGCCAAAATCAATTGCAAACTGCATTGAAGCTACTGTAACAATTTGGATAGATAAGGGAATCGCCATAAAAAATGGCGTTGGATATGCAGACCGGGTTTTGGGCTCTGGTTTTTTTATTGACAAGCGCGGATATATTATTACAAATCATCATGTTATAAGCGACCTTGTGGATCCAAAGTATGAAGGCTATTCTAGATTATACATAAAATTAACTTCGGATCAGGAAAATAGAATTCCAGCCAAAGTTGTTGGCTACGATGCTGTCCTTGATTTGGCGCTTTTAAAAGTTGAAATTGATCCTCCGTTCGTGTTTGAACTGGGTTCTAGTTCTGAGCTTTCCATTGGTGATAAGGTAAGCGCCATTGGAACTCCTTTAGGGCTTCATGGAACCATTACAAGTGGAATTGTTTCTGCTCTTGATAGAAAACTTTTTTCAATGGGAGACGTTTTTCAAATTGACACAGCTGTAAATTCAGGAAACTCTGGAGGTCCTTTAATTGATTCTAAAATGAGAGTTCAAGCAATTGTTTTCGCAGGAATTCTTCAGTATCAAGGGCTGAACTTTGCAATTCCTGTTGAATATTTGCGGCAAGAACTGCCATATCTTTATAATGGAGGAAAAAGAACTCTTCCTTGGATTGGCTGCTTTGGCCACACAAAAAAAACTGCAATGAAAAATTATGGTTTAGAAGTCCAGTATGTAATGCCAGGAAGTCCTGCTGATTTTGCAGGACTAAAAAAAGGCGATGTTATAACTTCTGTAGCTGGCAAAAGTGTTCTTACATTGGAAAATTTTCAGAATATTATGCGTAACTTTGGCGATGACATGATTATCTCTTTTGACTTTGTTCGCGAGGAAGAAAAAAAATCCGCATTGCTTTACCTTGAAAAGCGGCCTGAAAATCCTGGATATGAAATTTATAAGTCAGATTTGGTAACGTCTTCTTTAATTCCGATTTTGGGAATGGGATTGGTTTCTAGCTCTACATTAAATTCAAATAAGTTTGCAATAACAGAAATTATTCCTGGAAGCATTGCAGATGAATCCGGTTTTTCTGTTACTGATCCTGTTACAATTTATGAAGTAAAATTTTCAGAAGAAAAAGATTCTGTCGGAATCAGACTTAGCACAAAAAATAGAAAAAAAGGATATTTAGATGTTTCTATAGGTTTAGGAGCTTCTCTTGATAGTCCATACTATTTTTAAAAATTTGTTAATTATTGATTATCAAAATTTTAATTCAAGATATAAAAGAAATGTTTACGGAGTATAAAAATGGATATGAAATTTAAACGCAATTTTTGCATTGTAGCCCATATTGACCACGGTAAATCTACGCTTTCTGACCGCCTTATTCAAAAGTCAAATATTATTGATGAACGTAAGATGAAAAATCAGATTCTTGACAATATGGACATAGAACGTGAACGCGGCATTACTATAAAAAGTCAAGCAGTTACAATCCCTTATAAGTCAAAAGACGGATTTGATTATGAGCTGAATTTTGTAGATACTCCAGGACACGTAGACTTTTCATATGAAGTTAGCCGAGCTATCGCTTCTTGCGAAGGGGCTTTGCTCTTAATAGATGCTTCTCAAGGCGTGGAAAGCCAAACTGTAAGCAATATGTACATGGCTCTTGAGCAGGACCTTGCAATTGTTCCTGTAATAAACAAAATCGACTTGCCTTCTGCGGACATTCCCGCCGTCCGCGAGCAAATTACAAATGAACTTGGGCTTGATGACAGTCAAACTCAATTGGTTTCTGCAAAAACAGGGCAGGGAATAGATGAGCTTTTAGAAGCTATTGTAAAGTATTTTCCTGCTCCTCAAGGAGATGTGAAAGCTCCTGCTCAGGCGCTTATCTTTGACTGCCACTACGACCCTTACAGAGGTGTCGTTGTTCATGTCCGTGTAAAAAACGGAACCATAAAAACTGGCGATTTAATCAAAATGATGAGCAATGGAATTGAATACAAAGTAGAGCAGATTGGCATATTCAAAATTGATTACGAAGAAACCGGAAAACTTGAAGCCGGCGATGTAGGCTATATAATTGCTGGCATAAAAACCGTAAGCGATGTTAGCGTCGGCGATACAATTACGCTGTCTTCCATGCCTGCCGCAGAACCTCTTGCAGGTTTTAAGGAAGTAAAGCCAGTTGTCTATTCTTCTATTTATCCAATGGATTCTAACGATTACGAAGAATTGAAAAGCAGCCTTGAAAAACTGAAATTAAACGATGCGAGTCTTGTTTATGAAAAGGATAATTCTCTTGCCTTGGGAAATGGTTTTCGCTGCGGATTTTTAGGTCTTCTTCACCTGGAAATTATTCAGGAACGCCTTGAACGCGATTACAATCAGGCAATAATTTTTACAGCTCCTTCTGTCCGCTATCATGTAACTCTTACAGATGGCAGCGAAACTTTTGTTGACAATCCAAGTGAATATCCTCAAGGCAGAATAAAAGATGCTGAAGAACCGTATATTAAAGCTTCTATTATAACTCCTGCAACTTACTTAGGTTCTTTAATGGAGCTTTGCAAGATAAAACGTGGCGAACAGACAAACATGAACTATCTTGATGAAAAACGCGTTGAGCTAACTTATGAAATGCCGCTCGCAGAGGTTTTGTTTGATTTTTACGACAAATTAAAAAGTTATAGCCGTGGCTATGCTTCGTTTGATTATGAAGTAATTGGATATAGACCAACAGACCTTGCAAAAGTTGATATTCTTTTGAATTCTAAACCAGTGGATGCTCTTTCTTTTCTTGCTTATAAGCCGAGCGCAGCTGAACGCGCTAGAAAAGTTTGCGAACGCTTAAAGAATGAAATAAGCCGCCAGCAATTTAAAGTTGCAATTCAAGGGGCCATCGGTGGACAAATAATTGCACGGGAAACCGTTAGCGCTGTTCGAAAAGATGTTCTTGCAAAGTGCTATGGCGGAGACATAACAAGAAAGCGAAAACTTCTTGAAAAGCAAAAGGAAGGAAAAAAGCGCATGAAGATGTTTGGCGATGTAGAACTTTCTCAAAGCGCGTTCCTTGCTGTTTTAAAAGAGCAAGAAGAAAACTAGCAGGCTAAAAGTTGAGTTCGACCTTAATGATTTTTATAAAATAGTCGATTTCTATTCTTACTCTGTTAAGAAACTGTTTTTCGCAGGAAGGAGCGTATCCGTCTGGAAAATGGATGTAAAGGTATTCTCTTTGTTTTAAAATGGACATTATAGTTGCATCCGCATCTTTTTGGGGAATTACTTCTTTGCCAGTTAAAATATTCTTTAGTCTACTTAATGCTGCTAGTTCTTCTTTTAAAAAATCAATCCAGCTTTCGCCTTGCTCAATTTTTTTTGGAGATTTAGAATGTGAATCTTGAAAATTGTTTTTTGCGCAAAAATATTCGTTTATTTTTTCTATTGAAGTTTGTTTTATTCCAAGAGAAATACCTGTCTTTCCGCAGTCAAATAAATTTTCAGATTTAGAAAATGTATATTCAAAAAGTTCTGCATAGGAAAGCATTATTTTGCTAGAAAATACATGCTTTCCGTCTTTGCCAATTGTTTTTAGGCACGTTTGTGACAATGCGGTTGGAACAAAATAAAACGGTTCTAGACGATAAGAGATGCTTCTTCTTTTTTTGTCATGCATAGAAAGTTTTACATGAGAGCATCCTAAAGAAAAAGAAAAGTCCATGCCCGAAAAAAATATGGGAACATCTTTGCTGCTTCTAATAAGAAGTGCAAGGTAAATTGCAGATAAACCCACAGAGCCTAGCGGGGGAAGGGCTGAAACTGCAAAATTCTTTGACTTTATTCTATTCAGAAAATTTGATTCGCAAAACATTGAAAGATAAAATAAAGAATCGCTTTTTTTAGGTATCGAAGCGCAGGAACTTAAACTGCAGATAAGAGTCTTAAAGTTGTTTTTACAACCTGTAAAGGTGCTTGCAATTATTGCTTGCGCTTCTTCGCAGACTGCATAGTCCGCGCGCATATTTAATTCTTTAAGCGTTGGCAAAAGCACATCTGTTACAATAAGACAAAGTTTGTCCTGAATTGGTTTTATATACTTTAATGTTTCTAATGCGCTTTCGCCCGCGCCGCAAACAAGTATAGGTTTGTTTATTTGCGGAAGAGCTTGCTTTTTAGAAGTAAAGCTTAAATTCTTAAAGATGTTTGAAGAATATTTTCTTCCTATTTTTATTAGAGTAACTCTATTTTTCCAAAATTGAGAAACAGAATCTCTGCAAGCTGTAAATAATTTTTCATAAAAATCTTTGTAAAAAATAGAGCCTGCGCTAAATTCTATTTTTATAACTCTTTTAAAAAATCCAGGCTTCAGGAAGTCAAAACCTGTTAAGCTGTTTTGTTCCTTATTTAATTTCAATGGCAATTCAAAAAGTTCTTTGTAACCTAATAAAATAAATTTTTTTTCTTTGCTGCAAGAAAGGCTCTTTGTTTTTTCTTCTGCTAATTTAATAAGCTTTTTGTCAATTTCGCAGCCAACCATTAAACAGTTTTTAGGCAGTTTTTTCGCAAGCTCTTCAAGCCCGTACTCCAAAATTGGCGAAATGCAAAGAATCAATGTCCCTTCAAGAATTTTAGAGCTTTCTACTATTTCTTCAATATTTTTTTTTGGATTATATTTTGAGTAAAGTAATTTATTTTTATATGATACAGAAAAGCCCTGTCTAGTATCTACCAGGCAAGGCTCTTCTGTGTCGCTATCTGTTATAAGCATTTTAAACTTTTATTTTATCTATCGCTTTATTAGTTGTTTGCTCCAGAAAGCTTTGATAGAAAATCGTTAAGATTGTTTACAAGTTTCTTGCTTGAAAGAATCATTCTTGAAGAAGAGCTTTGGTCATAATCTGCAATTGTATCTACAATTTTTTCAGAAGGAATTGTTTCTGCCGCTTTGTCTTTTACAGAAGTCAGTTCAAGAACAATAATATTTCGATTTAATACAATAGGTTCAGAAATCTGTTTTTCCTTTAGATTGAAAGCTGTTTTAAGGAAGTTTTCATTTCTAGGCGCGCCAGAAAGAGCTGCGATTGAGGTGTCCATAGAATTAAGTATAGATGCGTTTCCATAATTCAAAGGAAATGTGGAAACAGTTTCTTTTTTTACATTATACTGTGAGCAAGCCGCGTTGAATCCTTTTTTTTCTGCAACCGAAATAAATGCTTTTGCAGTTTCTGTAAAGTAGTTTTCAATATGGCTATATTCATAAGCCGAAATATAGTTGTATACAGTATTTATAGTCTGAGAATCTGAAAAGTCAGGTTGAACAGGTTCGCCGTCTGCTCTAAAAATCGCATATTCATCAATTGCTGTAATTACAGGCTCGCTTATGCTGCCCGCTTCCAATGCTGCCACCGCATTCATATCTTTTTCATCTTTTATGATTTTTGTAAGTTGGTACTGAAGTTTGCTGTTCATCTTTCCGCTTTCGCTTGTATAAGAGAATGTGGAATTTTCTGAAAGCGCGTCATCAAAAGAAATTTCGCCGTTTTTAATGCTTTTGGCAATTTTCTCCGCCTTTGATTTTTCTCTAATGGTAATTACAGATAAATCATACTTTATGAACTTTTCAGCGTTAGCCTTTCCGTATGCAACTTTTTCTGTTTCAGGATATTCATTCATATTAAATGAAGCCATATTGAAAGAACGCTGTCCGTTATTCATGTTTTGAATGAACTTGATTTCTTCATCTGAAACTTTTTCTTCGTATAATGGATATTTTCCAATCTTTGTTGTTTGGCTTCCAAAATTGTCTTCATAAAATCTTTGGAAAGTGTACTGTTTTTCAATATTTGAGCGCAGCTCTTCTACTCTTGATTTAGGGGCGTCCTGGTACATCTTTGAAGAATACTTGCCTTTGTCGTCAAGAAAATACTGCATCATTGTTCTATTGACTTTAGAAACTGGAACTGTATAATTGCTCTCTTCTACAAAATCTAAGTAAGCCATAGTTCTTACGGTTTCATTGAAAGCCATAGAATATATATAACTCATATCGTTTTCGTTAATTTCGTAGCCTTGCTGCTTAAAATATTCGTAATAATTTGAAGCAATGTTGTTAAAATCGGAGCCTTGCTCATAGCGAACTTCTTTTCCGTTGTATTTTCCTAATACTGGAGTTTCTTGTTTTGTGCCACCTGAAAAAACAGGAACCGCAATAAAAACGAATGCGGAAAACAACAGTATGATAACGGCACCAATGGTATACGTAGTCTTTTTCATAATAAAATCCTTGTAGTTTATTAATTATAGATAATTTATAATTGTAACATTCTAAATACTAACTGTCAATTAATGTGTAGAATGTATGTAGAATGTAATTATCCCGAATGTCGAGTTTTTAGAAAAATAAACAAAAGCGTAAGCGAATTTACAATTTGTGAAGATTTTGTGCGATAAGAACAATTAAAGTTGCGCAGCAACCTGGACCAATTCAAACGAAGTGCGAGCACAATCATCTGCAGCAAAATGGAAAGTCGCTGACAGCGTTTTTTTTAACAGTTATAAAAAACTCTAAGTTTGGGTTATTTAAAATGTAATTATATTGCTCTAAAAAAGTTCTAGCTCCTCTTTTGTCAAAAAACGCCAGCTGCCCGATTGCAAGTCTTTTGGCAGTTCTAGTCTGCCTATTTTTATTCGCTTTAAAAAGGAAACTTCGTTTTCAACTGCAAGGAACATTCTCTTTACCTGATGAAACTGGCCTTCGCTGATTGTAACTGCGCAAGTTTTTTCAGAAATCCATGAAATTTGTCCGCCATCGCACACAGATGCTTGTGATTTTTTTTCTGCAGGAAGAGCAAATGGTGCGGAAAATACATTTTTTATTCGTTCTTGCTCGTTTTTATTGCAAGTTTTTTTTAGCTCAACAAAATAAGTTTTTGGACATTTCGATTCAGGACTGGTTAGTCTGTGCGAAAAGTCTCCGTCATCTGTAAGTATTAAAAGTCCTTCTGTATCCAGGTCAAGCCTTCCCGCTGTATGTAAATTTTGCGGATTAAAGGAAAGGCTTTTGCCGTCAAAAAGCGAATAGACTGTTTTGTTTTTATCAGATACTGTTTTGCATACAACTCCGGAAGGTTTGTTCATTAATATATAAGTGTAATTCTTAGGAAAAAAGCCGTTGTCGTTTATGAAAATCTTGCAATGCTTAAAATTGCTGGAATCTGCATTTGTTTGGATATCTACAAGCTCGTTTTCATTTTGCACGCGCTTATTGTTGATGCAAATTTTATTGTTTTTTAAAAAACTTTTTACGCTTCGCCTTGAGCAAATTTTGTTATCGATTAAAATTTTTGCAAGTCTTTTTTTCATTTTATGATTTGTGATTAAGATTAGCTTGTTAAATGAAAAAAACTTCCTAAAACTAGGAAGTTTTTTACGCGAGTGACGGGGCTCGAACCCGTGATCTCCGGCGTGACAGGCCAGCGCGATAACCAGCTTCGCTACACCCGCTTGATGTTTAGTATATTATACGTTTGTAAAAAAAGTGTCAACAGTATTTTCAAGAAAAATTGATTTTTTTTAACAAAAATTTGTTTTGAATTCTAAATTTTATGTGCTATATTAGATTTGCTATATTTTATTTTGTGCTAGCTGTCAAAATTAATTTTTTTAATTTTAGGCGATTCTTGAATTTTTTGGAGTTTATAAATGACTGACTACAAGAAATTTGGCTATCATTTTATTGATAATGAATTTTTTGAATTTTATTGCGATCCATCAGTTTATAAAGAAATAGTCGATGGAGATTCGGTTTATGTTTCTGGCACTTTTAATGGCTGGATAAACGGTTCTGATTCTTCGTGGCTTCTAAAAAAAACTATACGAAAAGGAAAGGTTTTTTATTTACTTCAGAAAAAAATAGCTGACATAGATGTCCCTGGAAATTCTGGATTTCCAGAATTTAGATTTTATGTTATTTCTTCAGATGGACATCACGTTTTAAAAGAAAATCCTAACGAAAAAAATGTATTTTTAAACAATCGCCTTATACTGAAAGATAAGGAAGATATAGAATTTGTAAAAAAATTAAAGTCTTTTAAAATCGTAAAAACTATGGAGGATTTTAATTTAGACTGTCCGGCTTGTCGTTCTGAAATAGCGAATTTCAGGCTTACGCCAGGAACTTCATGTCTTTACAGAGGCTATCATCCATACAAGCGTTCTCGTCCTGAGCTTGATACAGAGGATTCTAGGCTTGATTACGTTTTAAAGGCTTTGGAAAAATATGGAATTCAAAGCGATATAACTCTTTCTGGCTACGAAGCTGCTTCTTCTTATGAAAACGAAAAAATGCCAGAAATTATAGAAAAAATAGAAAAGAATGAAAACCGACTTTGCGTCGATATAGACTACAATCTTGTTTATTTCCATTCTGATGCGGCGGAGTTTTCAAATATCTTAAGAACTATTTCAAGGTTTATAATTTCAAAGCCAGCGCCTTTTTATATCCACTGCAGACTAGGAAGCGATAGGACTGGTGTGACTTGCGCAATTTTCGCCGCATTGTGCGGCGCTTCCTGGGAAGAAATCGCAGAGGATTACGAAAAAACTTCTAACTGTGGAATTGGTGAGTACAGAAACCGAAAATTGCTTTCCTATAGCTTAAAAAGAATGATAGGTTATGCGCCGGAAAATGCCGCAAATTTATGTCATTTAATGCAGTCATATTTCTTAAAGGAAAATATTCTTTCTGCAGAAGAGCTGGAAAGACTTGTAAAAAAACTTTCTTCTCTTGAAGAAAAGCGTGAGTCAGACTTTTTTGATTTTACAGGGAAACATATTTGCTAAATAAGCAATAAAAAATGATATAAAACAGCCGAAAATGTCGTCTGTTTTTATCTTAAAAAGTTCGCGTTGCAAACTTTTTTATGGGAGGTTAGTATGGCTGAAGAATGTTCACATGAATGTGGTTCGTGCGAAAAGTCTTGCGAGAAACGGGATTTTCACGTTGGGCTGCGTGCTGGAAGTTCGGTAAAGAAAGTTATAGGAATAGTAAGCGGTAAAGGTGGTGTTGGAAAATCTTTGGTTACAAGCCTTCTTGCTTGCAAACTTTCAAGCTCAGGTTATAAAACTGCGATTTTAGATGCCGATATTACAGGACCTTCAATTCCTGAGAGCTTTGGAGTAGGGCAAAACCGTGCGGAAAGTGATGGAGAGTCTCTAAATCCTGTGGTTACTGAATCTGGAATTCAGCTGATGTCCATGAATTTTCTTTTGGAAAACGAAAACGATCCTGTAATTTGGAGGGGACCTGTTATTGCAGGCGCTGTAAAGCAGTTTTGGACGGATGTGAATTGGCGCGATGTTGACTTTATGTTTGTAGATATGCCTCCGGGAACTGGCGATGTTCCTCTTACAGTTTTTCAATCTTTGCCTGTGGATGGAATAATTGTTGTTTCTTCTCCTCAGCAGTTGGTTCGCGTTATTGTTGAAAAAGCTGTTAAAATGGCGAAAATGATGAACATTCCTGTTTTGGGACTAGTTGAAAATATGAGCTATGTAAAATGTCCTGATTGTGGAAAAGAAATCACTGTCTTTGGAAAAAGCAACATAGACAATATCGCGGCTTCTTTTAACCTTCCTGTTTTGGCAAGAATTCCAATGGAAGAAAGCGTTTCCAGGGCAGTTGATGCTGGCGATATAGAAAGCATCAATAGTCCGTATTTAGATGAAGCCTGCAAAGTTGTTGAGTCGCTTATAAAACAGCCTGAAAATTAGTTTTCCGGGTAAAGGCCTTCTACTAAAAATTCTTCAGGAATTTTAGAAGGTCTTCCCTGCGCATTTACGCTTGCCCAAGTTACTGTTGCTTGTGCGCAGACCGTTCCGTCTTCTTTTCTTATAGTCTGGCAAAATTCACCCATGATATGTTTAAGTTTTGTTGGCTCAGATTCTATGAGCAGTTTGTCGTTTAAATGAGCAGAAGCTTTGTAGTGAATATCTATGTGTGTTACGTAAAGATAAAAGCCTGCTTTTACAAGTCCGTTATAGTCAAAATTAATTGAATTTAAAAAATCCATTCTAGCGTGTTCAAGATAGTTTAGGTAGACGGCATTGTTTACATGGTTGTAAGAGTCACATTCATAGGATCTTACAGAAAGTTCGGTTATATGTTTCATGTTTTGTATTATATTCAGAGCGTTTTTTGTTGTAAATAGATTAAAATCATTGTCTTGCAAAAACTCGATTTTTGGGTTAAATGATTGCTCCAAAATCTTGAAATTTGTATAATTTCTGCATGATGCCTTTTTTTAAAAAAACATTTTTTTTGCTCTGCGCAGTTTTCTTTGTATCTTGTTCTAATCGGATAGATGATTCCATTCTTGACAAAAAAGAACTCCTTTGTAGAAAATCTGCATTAAAAGTTCAGCAAGAAATTGATTATGTCAATTTGAAGAAAATAAATGCCTTTGAAGAATTTTTTTCTAATTTAAGCGAGGCGCAAAAGATTTCTCAACTGTTTGTAGAAAATATTGAGGGAGATACAGTTTTTGTTCCGGTTGAAAAAACAGGCTCTTTATATGAATTTCAAAGTTCTAGGGAAGGAGAGGCTCTTATTCCCGGAGGATATTTGTTTTTTTCGTTTAATTTAAAAGAGACTCCAAAGGAAATAATTAAGTTTACAAATTCTATAAAAAAGTTTTGCTATGAAAAGCAGTTGGTTCCTCCTTTTTTGTCAATAGACCAGGAAGGCGGCTATGTAAACAGATTAAAAATAGTTTCAGGTCCTCTTCCTTCGCAGGAAAAAGTTTCTGAAATTCTTACTGTTGCGCAAGCGTATAATTTGTATTCTTTGCAAGCAAAGCAGATGAAGACCTTAGGTTTTGACATAAATCTTGCCCCTGTTGTAGAGGTTTGCACTGAGCAAAACAACGTTTTTTTAGATGGCAGGAGTTTTGGTTCTGCTATCAAAGTTGAACAATACGGAAAAGCTTGTGTCAATGGATATAAAATGAACGGAATAGAAACAGTTTTAAAACATTTTCCTGGCAATTCAAATACAGACCCTCATACAGGGCTGCCGGAAATAAATCTTTCAATGGAAGAATTAAATAAGCTTCTTTTGCCGTTTGAAAAAGTCCTTTCATTAAATCCTGTAGGAGTTTTAATGTCCCATGCAAGGACTACTGCTTTAGATAGTGAAAATCCCGCGTGTTTTTCTAAAGAATGGATTATCGAAAATCTTAGAAAACAAAAAAAGTTCAAGGGGATTGTTTTTAGCGACGACGTTTTTATGGCTGCTCTTGCAAAAAATGGTTACCCTCCAGAAACTGCCGCTATAAAAGCAATTGAAGCAGGCATAAACTGCATAATGATTTCTGAAAAGCGCTTTGCCACGTCTGCAAGCGCTGTTTTAAAAAAGATGAATGAAGATTCTGAATTTTTAGAATTAGTAAATGAGTCTGCCAAAAAAATTCTTTTGTACAAGCTTTCTGCAGGAATCCTTTCTTACAGCTGTGATGAAAACGGTTATTGGAAAGTAGTGATTCCGTTAAAAAATCCTGATTATGATAAAAGTTTGGAAGAATTTAATTCTGCAAGAAATAAAAATATAGATTTATATACTGACTTTTTTTAGAGTTTATCCCTTGAGCAAACTACAGGAACTAAGATGAAAAAAAAACAAAATGAAAGTAAAGAAGATTTTCGTGGAAAACTAGGTTTTGAAAAATATTATTCATCGCTTTTTAATGAAAGGTGGCCAGCATTAAAAGAATCTTTTAATAAGGATGCTGTACACGCTTGCTGGTATATTGACGGTTTTCAACCGTACTATTTAGATCCTGCTAGTGTCTTTGCCGCAGCGCAGTTGCCTCTTGAAAAGTCTGAAAAAATTCTTGATATGTGCGCAGCCCCTGGTGGAAAAACTTTGGTTCTTGCTTCTAGAATGGAAAAAAACGCAACTCTGCATAGCAATGAACGTTCTCCTGCTAGAAAACAAAGGCTTGTTCAAGTCTGTACAACTTGTGTTCCTGAAGAAATTCGTGGGCGAATAAAAATAACTTGTTCCGATGCTGCAAAAATGTGTACAAAGAATACAGAATGTTATGAGCGAATTTTGTTGGATGCTCCTTGTTCTAGCGAAAGGCACGTGTTTAATGATGAAAAATATCTTTCGCAGTGGTCGCCTGCCAGAATAAAAACTCTGGCTATGGAGCAATGGGCACTTCTGTCATGCGCGTATAGATTGCTTTCTCCAGGCGGTTATTTGCTTTATTCAACTTGCGCATTGAACGTTTGCGAAAACGATGGCGTGCTTGAAAAATTATACAAAAAGTTTCCAGAGGCAAAAAATGCATTTGAAAACTCGGTTCCCAAAATTGGAGAAGATATTTTCAGCTTTTGCAAAATGGATTTTATTCCTAATGTTGAAAAAACGAAATACGGTTTTCATATCTTGCCGGATGTTCAAAACGGCTGCGGACCAATATGGTTTTCTATGGTTCAAAAACCTGAGTAGACTCTGCTTTTAGGTCGAAAGCCGGGCTTTTATAAAAAGCTGGGCTTTCGGCTTTTTAATCAAAGTGCGAAAGTTAGATATAGAACTGTTACAAACATTGACATATTTATCCGTTTTAATGTAGAATAAAGAACTATTTCGTATTATTTATAAGAGGTTTTCAATGTCAGGACATAGTAAATGGGCAACTATTAAACATGCAAAAGGTATTGCCGACGCAAAACGCGGTAAGATATTTACAAAATTCATTAAGGAAATTTCTATTGCAGCCCGAATGGGTGGTGGGGATCCTGATTCCAATCCACGTCTTCGAACAGTAATTATTAAAGCGCGCGCAGCAAACATGCCAAAGGACAATATTGAACGCGCAATTAAAAAAGGTACTGGTGAAGACGGCGCTACAGCTTACGAAGAGCTTGTTTACGAAGGATATGCTGCTGGTGGTGTTGCCGTAATGGTTGAAGTTCTTACAGACAACAAGAACAGAGCTGCTGCTGACGTTCGCAATATTTTTACAAAGAACGGCGGAAATCTTGGAACTACAGGCTCTGTTTCTCGTATGTTTCAAAGAAAAGGAACTATCGAATACGATGCTGATAAAGTAAACGAAGATGAAGTTATGGAAGTCGCTCTTGAAGCAGGCGCAGACGACATTGTTAATGAAGACGGTGTTATAACTGTTACAACTACACCTGAAGCATTCTCTGCTGTTGCAGATGCTCTTAATGCAAAAGGTTTTGAATCTCTTTCTGCTGATGTAGGAATGGTACCTGATGCATATACTCCAGTTGACAAGGAAACTGCTGCAAAAGTTCAAAAGATGATAGATCGTCTTGAAGACAATGATGATGTTCAAAACGTTTATCACACAGCAGAATTCCCAGACGACTTTGAGCCAGAAGAGTAGTTTTTAATTAATGGGGCTATTCAAAAAGCTAAAAGCTAATGGTCATCTTAAGCTTGATTAGGATGGCGCTTCAATTTTGCAGCGCTTTTTAGATAGTTCCGTTTATGTTTTTTTGTTTGCAAACCACGAATAGTTATACGCTTTTCGTGGTTATTTTTTTCTATGATTAATAATGATTGCAGTTTTAAGCAGCTGCCAGGTTCAGATATAACAACACCTTCTCGAAAAATACGTCGCATTTTAGGAATTGATCCGGGGCTTGCGAATACAGGTTTCGGCATTGTCGATTATTCTAGCGGTAAGTATAGAATGGTCAGTTATGGCTGCATAACTACGAAATCTACGCAATCCCATTCAGAAAGGCTTCTTTCTATTTATAATCGAATTCAAGCCGTAATTGAAGAGTTTCGCCCAAACGAAGCTTGCATGGAAGCGCTTTTTTTTGTAAAGAATGTTACGAGCGGAATAAGTGTTGCTGAAGCAAAGGGGGTTGTGACTTTGTGTCTAGCCCAAAACGTTGTTCCACTTTGCGAATATAAACCGAATCAGATAAAGCAAGCTGTTACAGGTTCTGCAAATGCAGATAAAATTTTAGTTGAAAAATATGTTCAAATTTTGCTGGGGCTAAAAGAAATTCCTCATCCAGACCACGCTGCGGATGCTCTTGCAGGCGCAATAACACATATTCATTACACCTGCCGTTGAATGTTTGTCTATCTGTTCTATCTTTATTATTTTTGTTTTTTATTCTATTATAGATTGATGTTTAATTCTTTGATGGGTACGATTACAGGTAAATTTCCAAAGCAGTTGTTTGTTGAAACAAATGGAATAGAATGGGATATTTGTGTTCCAGACACAAATTTAGATATGTTTCCTTCTGTTGGAACTTCTTGCCGCGTTTTTTTGTGGCTTCAGCATACTGATATGCTAATGAATCTTTATGGCTTTGCAACTGTTGAAGAAAGGAAATTGTTTTTGGATTTGCTAAAAGTCGATGGGGTAGGTCCAAAAGGAGCTATAAAAATAATGAGCAGCGTAAGCAGTTCTGTACTGGCTCAAGTTCTTGATTCTGGAGATTTAGCCCGCCTTGAAAAAATTCCAGGAGTAGGGAAAAAAACAGCTGGAAAAATGCTTCTTGCGTTGAAAGGAAAACTTTCTGTTCATGAAGAAAATTCTTGTTCAATTATAAAAAAGAATTCTGACTATAGTGATGTTGAAAATTCCTTGGTAGCGATGGGGTATGAAAGACTTTTAGTTCAACAAAAAATTTCGTTGATTGTAGAGTCCCTTTTGAATGATGAAAAATTTGCTTCTATGAATCAAAAAGAAAAAGAAGAAACTGTTTTTAGGCGTGCTATTGTGGAGATGGCTTAGATGAATATTACGGATGAAGATGATTTTTCTACAATAGTTCGTGCTGATATAAGTACAAACGAGGACAACGATAACAATCTTAGACCAAAGCTTTTAAAAGACTTTTTAGGACAGCGGTCAATAAAAAAGAATTTGAGTACATTTATAGAAGCTGCAAGACAGCGCAGCGAGCCTTTGGATCATCTTCTTTTAATAGGTCCGCCAGGTTTGGGAAAGACTACTCTTGCGCAGATTACAGCAAATGAATTAGGCGTCGATTTTAAAGTAACGTCTGCTCCGGCTCTTGATAAGCCAAAAGATTTAGCAGGCATTCTTTCTACAATAACAGAGCGAACAGTTTTCTTTATTGATGAAATTCACCGTTTAAAACCTGCAATAGAAGAAATGCTGTATATTGCAATGGAAGATTATGAGCTTGATTGGATTATTGGGCAGGGACCTGCCGCTAGAACTGTTAGAATTCCTATACCGCCTTTTACGCTGATTGGCGCAACGACTAAAGCTGGCAGTGTTTCTAGTCCTTTGCGTTCAAGATTCGGTTTTATTCCTCGTTTTGATTTTTATTCTGAGCAGGAACTTGCTTCTATTATTTTAAGAAGTTCAAAAATTCTTGATGTGAAAATAGAAGAAAATGCGGCCTTGCTTCTTGCTCGCTGTTGCAGAGGAACACCTCGTGTTGCTAATAGAGTTTTAAGGCGTATGCGTGATTTTGCTCAGGTTGAAGGTTCTTCTGTTATTAATGAAAGCACAGTAAAGCGAGGTCTTAGTAGACTGGAAATAGATTCATTGGGGCTTGAAAAATACGATCGAGAAATTCTTGTTTCTATAATAAAAAACTTTGCGGGCGGTCCTGTTGGCGCAGAAACACTTGCAATAAGTATTGGTGAAAGCATAGACACCCTTGAAGATTATTACGAGCCTTATCTTATTCAGTGCGGTCTTTTGCAAAGAACACCGCGTGGAAGAATTGTAACAAAAAAGGCCTATGAACATTTAGGACTAAAGTATGATACTGATGAAGGGCAGGGAACTTTATTATGAAAACTTCAGATTTTAATTTTGATTTACCTCAGGAATTAATTGCCCAGCACCCAAGCGGAATTAGGGGGCAGGACAAATTGATGGTTCTAAATAAAAGTAACGGAGAAATTATGCACAAAATGATGCAGGATTTGCCTTCATTAATTTCTTCTGACACACTTATGGTTTTTAATAATTCTAGAGTCCGCAGAGCAAGGGTTTATGGAATAAAAGAAACCACTGGCCGAGAACAGGAATTTATGTTCTTAAATACAGTGGATAAAGACTGTACCGTTTGGAATACAATGGTGAAATCTGCAAAAAAGCAAAAACCTGGAATGCGTTATTCTTTCCCAGATGGCACAATAGGAACTATAATTGATATTCCTGGAAACAATGGAACGGAGTTTCGCGCTTTAAAGTTTGATTTTCCTATTGATGAGCAGTGGTTTGAACGCAATGGGCATATTCCGCTGCCTCCTTACATAAAGCGTTCTGATACAGAAGAAGATTCTGAACGCTATCAAAATGTTTATGCTACGGACACTGGCTCTGCCGCTTGTCCTACAGCGGGTTTGCATTTTACACAAGAAATGCTTTCAAGGCTCGACAGCATAGGTATTCAACGCTGTTTTGTAACTCTTCATGTTGGACTCGGAACTTTTTTGCCTGTTCGTGAAGAAAATATTGAAAATCACAAGATGCATGAAGAATGGTATTCAATACCGGTAGAAACTGCGAATATGATAAATCAAGCGAAAAAAGAAAAACGCCCGATTCTTGCAGTCGGCACAACGAGTGTTCGAACTCTCGAAAGCGCAGCCCAGAGTCTTTTTTATGCTAAACAAAAAGGGCTTGTTCAGAATGATGATTTGATTATTCATCCTGGCACGTCGTCTACAAGAATTTTTATGTATCCTGGGTTTGAATTTAAGGTCGTAGATAAAATGTTCACTAATTTTCATACGCCAGAAAGCACTTTAATCATGCTGGTAAGTGCATTTGCTGGTAAAGAGCACATAATGAACGCTTACAACCAAGCTGTCGCTCAAAAGTACAGATTTTTTAGTTATGGCGATTGTATGCTTATAGATTAGCTCAATATTTTTTTTAAGTTAACTGCTCTATTGAATATCTTATAAGATTTAAATATTGCTGTTTTATTATTGGCTTATAAACAATGCCTTCGCTTTCTTTTTCAAACTGAAATGCGGCATCTGCGATGTAAAAATCAATATCTTTTGAAGATAGCGGCAATCTTAGACCTAATAATCTATTTTCAAGTTCTTTTGCTCTAAATGTTATTTTTCCAGCAAAAGCTATTTTTATATTATTTATAATTCCTTTTTCTGTATCGACCAAAAAAGTGTAAGACGCAGAAGTGTCAGTTATTTTGTTTTCTGGACCAAGCCTAAAAAATAAACTTATATCCCAGTCTCTTAATGGAACTCGTATTTTGGTAAGAACAAAGCCTGCAGGGATTGTTTCAAACATTGTAAGAGGAATATTTCTTGTTTCAGAAGGGCTTTTAAACTCTAAAATAGAATCAAAAGCCATTAATGGAGCATAAAGCGTAAGCTTTTGCTTTTCGTGCAAGATATTTCCACCTATTGTTGCAATATTTCTTACAAAAGGATTTGCAATTGTCTTTATGGAATCTGTTAAAATTTTAGGAAGATGGCGTTCTCCAAGATTTAAAATTTCTGAAAGGGTTGCTCCAGGACCGAATTCTATAAATCGTTCATGTTTGATAATCTGCTTTAGTTCTGGAATATTTGTTGTTGAAATTGTTTTTTTAGGCATTTTGTCTAAAGTTGTGCAAGCGCCAACTATTTTTAAGTTTGCAATAGTTTTTATGTGATAAAAAAGTTCTGAAAGATTTCTTGCATAAAATACATTACATTCTGTGTTATCCATTTTTGCCTCCTATAAAAAATCAAAGAGAAAGTTTGCAACGCAAGCTTTAAAGATTAAAAATTCAGTTTTAGGATTGATTTTTTAAGTTCCCGTGCGGCGAGAATAAAAATCAAATGAATATATAATTCCATTTATAAGGGTATCAATATCTGTGCAGCACGGAGAAAGATGCTTTATGTTTTCTCTTATGGAATCCCTTGTAGGCTTTTCGTTTAACCCAATAATGTATGCGGCTGCAAAAATTTTCCCGGCATTGCAAAATCCGCATAGTTTTATTCCTGCTTTTGAAAAACCTTTTATAATATCTGAATAAGTCTCTGATTTATAAAAATATTCCAAGGTTTCTATTTCTTTATTGATTACTAAGGCGATTGGAATTTTGCAAGAAGGAACAGGCTTTTTATTTAAAAGTACTGTACATGAACCGCAGCTTCCTTTTGTGCAACCTTCTTTTACGGATAGACACTTTTGCTGCCTTAAAACGTTTAACAGTTTTTCATCGGCACTAGCTTGAATCATAATTCTGTCTCCGTTGAGTATTATTGGAATGTTCATTTTTTATCAGCCCCTTCTGGCAGTTCCTTTTCTCCAGTGTTATTTTTTTGTTCAGAAGATTTTTTTTCATCTTTATTTTGATTTGTCTCTAATTCTTCTTTTAGTTGTGTCAGCTCGTAAAGTTTCTCTTCTGTGCAAGGCAATTCGTTTATTGTGTGAAATAGAGCAAGCGAAAGAGCCGAAGAAAATGCTGCAGGAAGTATATTGTGAACAAGTTTTCCAATTTGGCAAGGAGTTTCATTCGATTGCATAAACGAAATTTTTATTTGGTCTGCGGAAAGTTTTGTGTCTTTTACAAGCTTTTCTAATTCCTGCTGAATTGCAAGCTTTACAGAATTTTCGGCAGCTTTTATTGAAAGAATTTCTCCGCAATCGATTGCGAGCCAGATGCCTTTTATTTTTTCTTGGAATGTATCAGCGTTAAGTTCGACTTCAACAATCGCGCAGCCAAAGGCAATCGACTGAAACGGTGTTCCGCAAAAAGTTTCAGGATTCCATTGCCTTTTCATTGCTGGCGTTATAGCCTTTTTCGCTACAATTGGAAGAGGCGAATGAAATCTTTTCTTTTGAATTTCTGCGCAGCATCTTTTTAAGAGCAACGTCATTATGCTGATGTCATTATAAAAATTTTCAGGCATAGCAATTTCTTGCGAAGAAGAAAAGTCTGTATCTATAAAGATTTTTTCTTCCTCAATTTGCAACATTCTAGAAACAATGCTTTTCCATATTGAAAGAACTGATTCTGACGGATTTACAGCTTTTATTATAACATTCCCTTCAATGTTTAATACTAGTTCCATTTTTTGATTTGCAATGACTTCTTCATCTCCTAAAAAACAAGAGCCGTCGTATCCGCAAGAAATACCGATTCCTCTTCTAGGCAGCGCAAAAAAGGTTCTTCCGTTTTCTGATAGGTTTTGAATTGAAGAAAGCCTGTATGTTGTGTATTTTCGGTTGAAGTCGCTTTGCTTTATGATTGCTTGCACAGTCTCGTTTACTTTTTTTAAGTTTAATGAGTATTGGGAAACGTTTTTTTTGGGATTTGAAACAATATTTTGAACTCTAAGCGTTGTTGGCAAAATATCTGTTTTCTGGCAGATTTGCTGTATGTGGCTTTCGATTGCAAAAAATATTTGAGAATCGATTAGTTCCGTATATATTGATGATGGCGGATTCTGCGACGTGCGGATTTTCGCGGCAACTTGCATATTTTCTATGTTATAAATTCCTGTTGCAGCAATTGCAAGGCGATCTGCAATTTTTTTTGCAAACGGATTTGTATATCCTGCATCGCAGTCGATTTCTATTTGCATAGCCTTTATTTTTCCGTCTTTATTTATGGCAGTTCTGTGAGTTACTTTTGTTTTTAAGCTTGGTGCCATAAATTTTTTCTGTTCTTCTTTTGTTAAAATTAATTTTACAGGATGCTGGCTTAAAAGCGCGGCTAGGGCAGTTTGTACGGCTAGCGTCGTGCATCTCCAAATTCCGTTTGAATTTTTATCAGAAGAAAGCGTTTTTTGAACGCAAATATTTTCTTCTGAAATATTTAAAACTGATGAAATATTTTTTACAAGGTGATAAGCCCATTTTGTTGGCGTAAGAACTGTTAAAGAGCTGCCTTCAAAAAAACAAAGCGCTCCGCTTGTTTCGCACCAGTCAGGATTGAGTTCTTCTAGAGAAAAAGAATCTGAGACTTCGTAATCTGCTTTTGCAAAAAGATTTTTAATTGTAGAAGGTCTTTTCGCAGTGGCAAAAACCCCTGTTTTTACTATTCTTCGCGCAATTTCACTCTCATTTTTTTCATAAGGATTTACATTTTCAATAGTTTTTTCGATAAGCGACGGCTCTGCATAGCTAAAATCTTTGTCTTGCTTTGGAAGTTGATCTAATGAAGGCATGATGTTCATCATATCTACAAATTCCGCAATGTCGTTGTCTTTTGAGTCTACTTGATCTGGAAGTTTTAAAACTGGTCTTTTAAGTTCGTTTGAAACTCTTTGCAGCGCAGATTCAATTGTTGTGATGTCAAAAGTTATTTGAATTTCGTCAGCAAGTTTTCGGACCGTGTTTAGTTCCGGTCCTACAAGAATTCCGACTGGCTCGCCTAAAAAATGGACGTGTTCGCTGCAAAAAACTCTTGTTTCTGTGTCTAGGGTTTTTATCTTGTTTTCTCCGGGAATGTCTCTTGCCGTATACAGACAGTATCCTTCCGGAATATCTTTCATGGTTATGTTAGTTATTTTTCCAGATGCCACTGGTGAACGCACTAAAGCTGCGTATAACATTCCTTTTTTGCTGCAATCCGTGTAATAATCTTTTGAGAAAAATGATTTTGTATTCTTTTTTGAAGGTCCTGCTGTTTTTTTACGCATGGTATTCTTTTCCTATTTTTAAAACAGATTCGATTACTAAGTCAATCATTTCATCTGTCATATCTGGCCAAAGAGGAAGGGTTATTGTTGAAGTATATTGTTTTTCTGCATTTGGAAAGTTATCTTTTGTAAAATTTTTGTAAAGTTTTTTCCAATATGTAAATCTAAAAAGCGGAATAAAGTGAACGGAAATTCCGACTCCATTTTTTTGTAACGTTTTTGCAAAATCATCTCTGCCTATTTTTAGTTTTTCGGGAATAATTCGCATTAAGTAAAGGTGCCAAGCGTTTCCTTCTGAATCTGGCGGAAGTTTTATAAAATCACAGTTCTTAAATGCTTCATTGTATTTTTTTACTATTTCTTTTCTTTTTGAAAAGAACAATTCGGCTTTTTTTAGCTGGCAGCAACCGATTGAGGCTAGAATATCTGGAAGATTAAATTTGTATCCTGGGGCAATAATATCGTATTCCCAGCTAGCCCTAGGAGAGGTGTATCTGTCCCAAGTGTTTCTGTCCATTCCGTGCATGCGCATTGAAGTCATTCTTCTTGCAAGCTCTTTGTTTCTTGTGCAGACCATGCCTCCTTCCGCTGTAGTTATAGTTTTTGTCACGTAAAATGAAAAAACTCCTATATCGCCAATTGAACCTGCATAGCCTAGTTCTGTTTTGCTTGGAAAAGAATGCGCTGCGTCTTCAATTACTTTGACATTATATTTTTTTGCAAGCTGCATTATTTTTTTCATATTGCAAAGATTTCCGCCTATATGAACAGGAACAATAGCCTTTACTTTTTTTCCTTTAGAAGATTTTAAAATTTTTTCGATTTTATTGCAGTCAATACTATAAGAATCTTCTTCAATGTCTGCAAAGAATACATCTGCCCCTAAGTGTCTTGCGCAGGCTGCTGTAGAAACAAATGTGTAGGGAGTCGTTATAATGGCAGTTCCTTTTTTTACACCGCAAGCTTCCATTGCAAGAATCATTCCGCTGGTGTTTGAATTTACTGCCAAGCTTATGACGCTAGAATCTTCAAGACCAAAGTCTTTTCTGTTTTTTAGGCAAGAGGAATCTTTGTTCATAAAATCGCTAAAGTCTTGTTCAAACTTAAGAGCGTATTTGCCAGTTGTAAGCCAGCCTGAACGCAAAACGTCTAAAACGGCATCTTCTTCTTCTTTTGAAATTGAAGGTTTTGAATAACGAACTTTTAATGAATCTGCATCACTCATAATTTATTTCCTATTTGCTATAAAATTCTTTTAAGGACGGAAAGTTGCTGCAAAGAATGTTTATAAGAATATCTTTGTTCCTGTATATATCTTGGTTTGGCTTGCGATTACTTTCGTAAAAACAAATCGGTCTTAATTCATTTAATAAAGAATCTAGACGTTCTTTAGCAAAGTATATGTTTTTTAATCTTAAGATTTTTGGGAAATTTGTTTTTTCGGGTTGTTCTTCTTTTAGCCATAGAGGTTCTGTTGAACGTTCGCCTTTCCGTTTTCCTATTATTTTAATATCTATATCTTTATAAGGCTTTAGCCCGCTAAATTTTATTATCTGTTCTGCTAAGTCTATTATTTTTATAGGTTCGCCCATATCTAGCAGATAAGATTCCCTGTTGCTTCCAACTCCTCCAGTTTGCAGGACAAGGGAGCAAGCTTCTGGAATTGTCATAAAAAATCGTTCCATGTCACCAGAAGTTACAGTTACGGGACCTCCGTTTTTTATCTGCTCCATAAAAAGGGGAAGAATAGAGCCTCTTGAGCCTAGTACATTGCCAAACCGAACAAACATAAATTTTTTGTTTTTTTGCGCTTGGCTTGCTGCTTGCAAAACCAGCTTTTCGCAAATCATTTTAGAAACTCCGTACACGCTTACTGGGGAAACAGCTTTATCTGTAGAAATAAGAACAAATCTTTGCACGTTTTCTTCAAGGCTTGCGTCCAAAAGGTTTTTAGTGCCAAATACATTGTTTTGTATTGCTGCCACAGGATTTTCTTCCATTAGCGGAACGTGTTTGTAGGCTGCGCAGTGAAAGATTACATCGCATTTTGTTTTTTTTATAATATACTTTGTGTATGCCCTGTCTGCCATGTCGCCAATAATTGGAACAATAGTTGCTTTTTCGCCAACACCCTCGTGCTGCAAGAGCCTTAATTCTCTGTCAATTTGATATATAGAATTTTCGCCATGTCCAAAAAGGTACAGACGTTCAGCTCCTCCAGAAAGAAGCTGCCTTGAAAGTTCTGAGCCTATTGAACCTCCTGCGCCTGTTATTAGAACTCTTTTTCCCCTAAGGTACGAAAGGCTTTCTTTTAATGGAATTTTTACAGGAGTTCTTCCAAGTATATCTAGTGGGTCAATCTCTCTTGTTTGGACTAGGTGAGCAGAACCTGTAACCACTTGAGAAATTCCTGGAAGAATTTTTATGTGCGAAAATCCGCTCTTTTTTAGGGTTTCGTATATTTGCCGGACTCGTTCAACGCTTGCGCTTGGAATAGCTATAATGGCTTCGTCTTGGTCTGTGCATCTTAATATTGCAGTAATATTTGAAATTGGTCCTAAAACTGGAATGCCATCTATTTGTTTTCCTATTAGATTCGTGTCATCGTCTAGGAAAGCTGCTACAGAGCCAAATGTCTTTTTTCGTTTTATATCGTCTGCAATAGTCTGTCCCGCAAAGCCAGCCCCAATTATATATAAATGCCTTTCATTGATCATTGCTATTGCCTCGTTTTATATCGTTGTTCTTAGTTTGCTAGCTCGAAAGCCGTGTTTTTATAAATTTTGAAAAAACGCTTGCAGCGAATTTTCAATTTGTTCATTCTTCTAAAAGCTTGACTTTCGCCTTATTATATCATAAGCAGATTTGTTTCTCAATTAAACGTTATTATATATTCAAAATAACTCTAAACAGAAATATTTTTTTTTCCGAACATTAAAAAGAAGGGGATTTTTGGAGAGAATTTTGGGAGTCGTTGATGAAAAAAGGATTTTTTATTCTTTTTGGATTTGTTTTTTTAGGAGTTCAGTCTGTCTTTTGCAAAGGACTCTCTTTTGAGCTTGTTCAAAAATCAGGAAACATAAAAGACGTGTGCGAAGCGTCTTTGGTTTTTGAAGATGAGCTTATGAATTGCTTTTTTGATTCTGGATTTATTGTTTCCAATTTTCCAACAGTAGTTTCTTCTTCTGACAAAAATGATGAAAAACTTTTTGAAAAAGCTTTTGCGCAGTCAAGCGAAGGTCTTGCCGATTATTTTGTTCAAATTAAACTATTTTTTAATAATCTAAAAGAGGATGAAAAAAATCTTCCATCGCTAAGTCAAATTGAAAAGGTTTCTTGGAAAATAGTTGCCGTAAAAGATGGAAACTTAATAAACTATGGGGAAAGAAAAGTTATAGATAGAAGAAATTTGAATTCTGAGTTTGGAATAAAAGATTTTTCTGCAGCCTTTGCCACTGACTTAATAAGTTTTGTGAATACAAAGGGTTAAACTAGAGGGGTATTTATATGAAAAAGATTTTTAGTCTGTTTGCTTCACTTTTTTTAGTAGGTTTGCTGTTTACTTCTTTTAGCACTTCTTTAGATGGGCGTGCATTAGTCGCTGACGAAGGAGCAATGCCAAAAGGCGCATTTGCAAAAACTGTTGGTTATCTTCCAGGCGACACAATTATTGTCACAAACTTAACTAATGGCAAAAATATTGACATTCTTGTTATTGGTGCGCTAGACCCTTCTGAAGGCGTAGCAATTCTCCTTTCTCCTGAAGCTGCGGAACTTGTCGGAATAAAAAAGGGTGCTGACACTGTCGTAAAAATTACAAAGCGTTCTGGCCAGTTGGACGAAGCTTGCACAGGAACTGCGGTAATCGGTGTTGAAAATAAAAAAGAAGAAGCCGTCGGGCAAAATACTGATGAAAACAAAATTGAAACTTCAGAAGTCGTAGAACCTAATAGCGAAAATTCTGCTGAGGAAAAAACAGAGATTGCTTCAAATGACCAGGAAGCTATGCAAGAAACAGAACCCTCTGTCGAAAGCGAAAATGCTCCTGCACAAGAAGAGACTACTAAAGATTCTGATTTAGAAGAAACTGCTTCTCCGCTTGAAACTGTTCCTGCAGAAAAATCTGAAGAAAAATTGACACCTTCAGAGGCTGAAGAAGAAAATAAAGATGAAGTAGAAGTAATACAGGCTACTGAGGAAGAGCCTTCAAAAGATGATAAAATTGAATCTGAAAAAGTAAATCAAGATGAACTTTCTTTGGAAGATGTAGAAAAGACAGAAGAAAAAGAAAGCGATGTTGAAGCAGAGTCTGTTGAGCCTGAAAACTTGTCTTCAGAGGAGTCTTTTGAAAACAACGAGCCTGTTGCAAAAGATGAAGATGCCGCAGAAAATGAAATTCCTTCAGAATCTGTAGCTCCAGAAAATTTGGACGACTTAAAAGAAGAAGATAAAGAAAAAGTTCAAGACAGCGCAGCAATTTCTGAGGATAATAATGAAGAACTCATTTCTCCTGTAGAAAAAGAAGAGCTTCCACAAGAAACAGAAGATAGCGAAGCTGTTGCAAATACAGAAAATATCCCTCAGGAAGAAGATTCTGTTAAAATGGAAGCTGTAAAAAAAGAAGAGCTTCCAGAGGAAGATGTTTCAAAAGAGGAAGTTTCCAAAGAAGAATTGCCGCCAGCAGAAGAAGCTGAAAGCGATACTGAAAAAGTAGAAGCTGAAAATCTTCCTGCAGAAGAAGATTCATCTTTAAATGAAGTTGCTAGTGAAGTTACTAGCGATGAAGATATTGCTCCGCAAAAGAGCGTTTCAGAAGTCGGCGAGCCAGAGTCAAACGACGAATCTTATGAAGGCATAATTCTTGTTCCTGCAGAATCAAATCCTCCAGAGGCTTCTGCAGATGCAGAAAATCCTGAAACTGCTGCAGAAGAATCAAGCGAGGTTTCTAAAGAGTCTGAAGAAGATTCTAAAGAAGTTCCTGTGCAAAAAGAAGAAAATCCATCTTCTGAGATAAATAAATACACAGTGGAAAGTCTAAATTCTCTTAAGAGCGGCAAATACTACGTTCAGATTGCGCTTCTTTCTGATGAAAATAATATAAAGTCGCTTATTTCTAAGTATGGAAAAAAATATCCTATTACGCTTGTTCCTTTAGTTTCTAAAAAAGGTTATCAGGTTTTGATTGGACCTATAGGAATAGATGAATATGGAACTGTGCTTAATCGCTTTAAAAATGATGGATATAAAGATTCTTTCTTGCGTAAGATAAAGTAAAGTGCTACAGTATAATTAAAAATATGCCGGGCTTTAGCGCGACGATTTGTGAGGTTATATAAATGGGAAAGAAAAATATTGATTGGTCAAATCTTCCATTTGGCTATATAAAAACAGACAAACGTTTTATTGCAGAATTCAAAGATGGCTCTTGGAACAAAGGCAAGCTTTCAAAAGATGGAAATGTTTGTATAAGCGAATGTGCAGGTGTTCTTCAGTATGCGCAAACCTGTTTTGAAGGACTAAAGGCATATACCACAAAAGATGGTAAAATTGTTACGTTCCGACCTGATTTGAATGCTAGCCGAATGGCGGACAGCTGCCGCCGGCTTGAAATGCCTGTTTTTCCAGAAGATAAATTTGTACAAGCCGTACTCGATACTGTAAAAGCGAATATTGATTGGGTTCCTCCTTTTGGAACTGGCGCAACTTTGTATATCCGTCCATTTATGTTTGGCTCGGATGCTGTCATTGGTGTAAAGCCATCTGCTGAATATCAGTTTAGAATTTTTGTTACTCCAGTAGGACCTTATTTTAAAGGCGGCGTAAAACCTATTGTTGTGAGAATTTCTGACTTAGACAGGGCAGCTCCTCACGGAACTGGCAATATAAAGGCAGGCTTAAATTATGCTATGAGTTTGTACAACATAGTTGACGCTCACAAATGCGGCTATGCAGAAAATCTTTATACGGATCCTGCTACTCACACATATATTGAAGAAACTGGCGGTGCGAACGTTTTGTTTGTAACAAAGGATGGAAAACTGGTTACTCCAAAGTCTAGCAGCATTTTGCCTTCTATTACAAGACGTTCCCTTGTTCAAGTTGCAAAGGACTATTTAGGAATTGAAGTAGAAGAACGCCAAATAAACAAAAATGAGCTTTCTGATTTTGCAGAATGTGGACTTTGCGGAACAGCAGCAGTTATTTCTCCTATCGGTAAGATTGTTGACCACGAAAAAGAAATTCTTGTTCCTAGTGGAATGGAAAAAATTGGTCCGGTTTTGGCTAAGCTTCGCGAAACTCTTACAGGTATTCAAATGGGCGAAATTAAAGCCCCTGATGGTTGGATATATACAGTTCGCGATTAAAATAACTTTGAATAAAAACAGGGTTTGCATACTGTAGACCGCAATAAAAGTATATCTTTTACAATTCACTTAAAATATGTTACAATATATAAGTATGAATTGTTCAAAGGTATACTTTTTTTTTATTTTATCTTTTCTATGCTGCATTGTTTTCAATTCATGCTCCAATAATCATTTGTCCGAAGAACTTGTTGCTGATGAGGTAACTTTAAAATCAATTTCAACTAAAACGGAAAATGAGCTATCTTGGACAAAAGAACTTGAAAGTACCCGCCTTGTTGAAGATATTTCTAAAAATTCCTATATAGATAGCAAGGTAAAGCTTACTCCTCAAAATTACATTGTTGCCACTGCCGAAAAAAAAAGCAGGATATATCCATATTTGGAAGGCTTTGGAAGTCTTGATACAACAGAAATCGATTCTATTTTAATGAATAGTTTGCTTTCCTTTTGCGATTCTATATGTTCCTGGAATTTTTCTATAAGTCAAATTGAAAGTTCTAATGCATTTTTTCTTATACTTTTTAAGCACGATGTTGAATCCGATTGGGAAGCCCATTTTAAAAAGGAATTTTCTCTTAATTCTCAAAATAGACTTTTTGATTCTTTTATTGTCGGCAAGCCCTTTTTTGAAGATTCTGCAATAGAAATTCCTATCCGTTTTTTTTGTGAGTATGGATACTTGAACGTAAAAGTCTCTTACTTAAACGATTCATTCGAAAAAATAGAGCAGTTAAAAATTATAGGGTGGGGAACAAAGTAACCTTGCTAATTCATTTATCTTTTTATAAGAGAGGTTTTTTATGGAAAAAAATGAACTTTCGGGAATAGAACGTGAGTTAGTTTTAAAATATCTTATTGACGGAAATGTTCCTCTTGCAATAACGCCAATTTTCCAGGATGAAAAATCTTCTTCAGAAGAACAGCTTGAAATTCATTCTCTTTCTTCTGAAATGTTTTCTGTTGCAATTCCTTCAAAAGATATTTCTGTATTAAAACAAGGAATTATTCTATTAACGAATCCTCCAGAAAAAATTTCTTCTTTTGAAGGAAAAAAGGTTAAGGTTGAGTTTTATTTTAACAGGCTAGGGCTTTTCTTTATAACAGAAATGAAAAAAGTAAGTTCCGGACCTGCTTTAGTAATTCCTCAAATTATTTCCAGAATAAAAGATGTCCCTATAGAACAAAAATATGATTTTTCTGCAAAACTTTACTATTCTTTAGATTCTTCAAAGCAAAATTCCTTAGATTGCGTTCCAGCTATGGGATTTAAATTGTTTTCAAGACCTGTTTGGAGTTCCATAGATTTAGAAAATCAGAAAGAAGCAAAAAATCTTCTTGAAAAATTTGTCCTTCAAGCAAGAAAATCTGGAAAAGCAGGAAACGGTGTGCATTTAATCAATATTTGCAGATATATGGTAGAAGACTATGTAGAACCTATAGAAGCTATTCAAGGAAGATTGCAGCCCCTTGACATTTTATTTGTAAATCATGAGAGAATTGTTCTTGCTTCAGAATTAAACGAAGCTTTTTCGATTCAAGAAGGTGGAGAATATCCTCTTGAAATGACTTTTGTTTTAAAAGATTCGCCTTCTGTGTCTAGAAAAATCTTTGTTACTTGCAGAGCAGACACAGTGTTCTATTCTGATGATAAAAAGATTTTCGCCGCTGATTGTAGTTACACAAGCTTGCAAGAAGAAGATTGCCGCTTTTTGTATGAGAAAGCGACAAAAACTCTTTTTATGTAATTTAAGGTTTATGCAGGCTTAAAAACGGCAAAGCCAAGGTCTTGCGCAAGCGACCTTGGCTAGCCGTATTATTTCTTTTTAGGTCCGATTTTATCGAATCCGCAGTAAGGAACTAATACTTGAGGAATTGTTATTGACCCGTCAGCATTTTGATAGTTTTCAAATATTGCAAGCATAGCTCTTCCTACTGCTATTGCAGTTCCATTCAAAGTGTGGACATATTTATTTTTGCCGTCATCGTCCTTGTATTTTATGTTTAGCCGGCGCGCTTGGTAGTCTGTGCAGTTTGAAGTAGATGTTACTTCTCCGTATTCGCCGCCGTTTCTTCCAGGCATCCAGGCTTCTAGGTCCCATTTTCTGTAGGCTGGAGCTCCTAAATCTCCTGAACAAGTATCTACAACATGGAAAGGAAGTCCTAACCCTGTAAAAATTTCTTCTTCAATTTGGCGAAGTTTTTCGTGCATTTCATCAGACTTTTCTGGTGTGCTGTAAACAAACATTTCTACTTTATCAAACTGATGAACTCGGTAAAGACCTTTTGAAAATTGTCCTGCGGCGCCAGCTTCCCTTCTAAAGCAGTGCGAAAGTCCACCGTACATTAGCGGCAATTTTGATTTTTCAAGTATTTCTCCAGAGTGATAACCGCCAAGTGTTATTTCCGCTGTCGCAACGAGACAAGTTCCTTCTTCTTCGATTGAATAAACATTCGATTCGTTTCCACGTGGATTAAATCCAATGCCTTTTAGCACTTCTTCTTTTGCAATGTCAGGTGTAATAAAAATTTCAAATCCGTGTTTTTTCAATGTATTTAGCGCATACATTATAAGAGCCTGTTCAAGGAACACAGCTTCGTTTTTGAGATAGTAAAATTTTGGTCCAGAAACTTTTGTTCCTCTGTCAAAATCTAATAAGTCCAGTTCTTCTGCAAGTTGAACATGGTCTTTAGGCTCAAAGTCAAACTTTCTAGGAGTTCCCACTTTTTTTACTTCAAGATTTTCAGTGTCAAGCTTTCCTATTGGCGCATCTGGATGAATCATGTTTGGAATTTGGCGGGCAGCTTCTTCAAGGGCTGTTTCTGTTTCTGAAAGTTCTTTTTCAAATTGGGCGAGTTCTTCTTTTAGATTTTTGCCCGTTTCAATGAGTTCGGCTCTAGTTTTGTCGTCCAATTTTTGTTTCATTGCTTTTGCGTTTTCATTTCGCTTTTGCTGAAGCTCTTGCTGCTTTGTTACTAAAGCTGTTCTTTTATCAAACAGTTCTACAACTTTATCTGCATCCGCATGCATATTTCTGTTCTTTATGTTTTCTTTTACCGCTTCAAGGTTGTCTTTTATAAATTTATAATCTAACATTTGTCATTCTCCTATAATAAAGTTTACATTCAAACTATGAGTATATTTTTTATTGAAGTGAATAAGTTACTTCTACTTCTGAGGCAACATTTATCTTTCCTGCTGAAAAGACTTCTTCGCAAGCCTTTAGCTCTGAAATCGCTTCAACTTGACCAACTTTTGAACCGCTTGGACCTGCAATTTGGCCTGCTGTATCAAGTGCTTGCTGGATTGCAGTTGTTCTAACTCTTCTTGCGACGCTTGCTAAATCGCTGATTCCATATTTAAAAGAAACTAATCTTACACTTGATGTTTTGCAGTCAACTACAGCGGGAACTATTTCTAGATTTCTTACAGTAACAACTATACTTCGTTTTGCTTCGTATTGCGCAGTCGGTGTAGAAATGATGCAATTTCCAATAAAAATATCGTTTTCATTTACGCCTGCATTTTTCAAAGAATCGCACAGTCTGGTTGTAAGTGTGTTGTTGTCTGTTGTAATTTGTTTTGCGCTCCAACCTATTGTAGACAGCGAAAATTCTATAGTCGCAATATCTGGTTCAACTGATATAGAGCCTTTTCCGTTCACTGTAATTGTTCGCGCAGGCTCTACAGTTTTGTTTACAGTGCATGAACTTAATAGTGCAACTGTGGAAAATACTGCGCAAACAAATTTTATTCCTTTTTTCATAGGACCTCCAAAATTATCTTATATTTATATAAAAACGTTTAAGAAAAATACTTCGCTTATTTGCATTTTCCCATAAGCGGCTAGATGGATAGTTTTTTACAACCATATCGTATGATTCTATTGCGTTCTTTATGTTCTGTACAGGGGATTTCTGTTCTAAAATTTGACCTTGAAGATACAAGCCTTCGTCAAGTTTTGAAGATGCTTTGTCAAAAAAACTAGTTATAGATTCAAGAGCCTGAGGGTACTGCTTGTTATTGTATTCTTTTTTAGCCTTTTCTAATAACTGTTCCGCATTTAGTTTTGAGTTTTCTATTTGTTCCAATTCGGCTTGCGAATTTCCCAAAGAAGTTTCGTCTTTTTTAGCAGTTGTATTTATTGATTCTTCTTGTTTTAAAGGCAGCTGCTTGTTTTCCGAATTTTGAATTACAGTTTTTAAGTTTGATTCTTTTTTGTCTTCGTTTTGTTTTTTTTCTATTTCTTTATTAGAATCAGAATCTTTTGAGGTTTTGTTTGCTTCATTTTTATCTGGCTGAGAGGACATTCTTGCAGTGCTTTCAATCAGTTTCTTGCTATCTTTTATGGTCTGAGCCGTAATAGTCGCTTTAGGGGGAACTATATTCGCATACAAGGGTGCTTCAATTTTTTCGTCGCTTTCAGGCAATGAGTTGTCTACGTTCACTTCGAGATAGTCATCAATGTATTCGCCAGTTAATGCGTCATTTTTATAAAAATGAAGTAGAAATGTTCCAGCCGTTCTTGAACGAAGCGTAAACGTCTGGTCTTTGCCGCCGAGCTTTCTTCCTCCGAAAATAAAATTCTTGTTTCTAATATCCAAATTACCGTCTTTGTCAATATTTCCTTGATATATCCAGCCTTTGCCAGGATAAGTTATATTAATGTATTGATTTCTGTGCATGTCTACACTTCTAGAAGGTTTTATTTCTTCTTTGGATTCTTGTTCGTTAGGCAGTTCATTGTTTTCTGATGAATCTTCTGCCTCGTTGGAAGACAATGATTCATCATTACTGTTTTCCTGTCTGGTTTCTTGTGTTTTAATTTCTGAAGATTGATTTTTTTCGTCTTCTTCATAAGACAAAGAGTCTTTTTCAGATTGTTCTGAAGAATTTTCTACAGAATTTTGATTTTCGTCCTGGATTAAAAGCTGTTCTTTTTCATTTTCTAAAGAATCAACAGGTTCATAGATTTTTTGTTCTTCATTTTGCTCAATCACGCTTTCGTTTGTAGTAGTATCTTGATAGGGAATTTCTGGCAAGTTTTCTGGCAAAACTTTTTCAGTATCAAAATTTTCAGGTTTTTCAGATTCTGATATTGAAGAATCTTGTTCATTTTCAGTTTCTTGTTCTTCTGAAATTTCAGTTTCGTCTTGATTTTTAGGCTCTTCTAAATTTTGATTATCGTTTGAATTTTGAGTATTTTCGTTCTCTTCTTGCTCTTCTTTTTCTTGTAAAGTCGTCTCTGCTTCGCTAATAGGCGATTCCTGCTGGTTTTTTGGCGTAGAGGCACAAGAAAATAAAACAAATATCGAGGCTAAAAAACATAGACTCTTAAAGGATTTTTGCATTTTAAAAAAAGTCATGGAGCTGCTCCGAGTATATCAGAAATTGTTCTATCGTTTGCATCTGACAGTTTTTGAAGTTCTTGTTCGTTGGGGATTGTAAACCATTTGCTAATTTCTTCTTGAGACCACTGTTTTTCAGTTTTTCTTGTTGTATCATATTCGCTGGAAACAGTTGGACCTTGAGGAATAAGCAGTTTTTGGTCTATTACGAGCGTTCTTTCAGCGGCTTTATGGGGGTCTTTGTGCTGAAGCTTTGAACAAATAAGGACTACAATCGCGCTTAAAGTCATAAAGATTAATATAGCGCAAATTGTCAGAGTCGTTCTTCTGTTCGTTTTGAGAAAACTTTCTATTTTTTTAAAGAAAACTTGAGCAACAGGCATTGCTATTTTATTTCATCCTTATTAGTTTTTTCTACTTGCTGCAATTTTTCTTCTGAATTGGAACTATTGTTTTCTTCAATTTGTTTTGCTTCTTTTGCAAGTTTTTTTTCTTGAAGTTTTCTTTTTTCTTCTTCTTTTTTGATTCTCTCTATTTCAGGGTCAGTTATTGTTCCGTCCGGATTGTAAATGCGCTTTGGTGGACGCGGTGGAATATAAGCGCCTTCTTCTGGCGGAACATCTTCTTCTACAAAGTTGTCCTGCTTAATTTTGTCTTTAGTTCCAATCTTTATATCTTTGTCAAGTTTTAGCGCAATTATTTTGCTAACCCCGGATTCTTCCATTGTGATTCCGAGCATAGTTCCCGCGCTAGTAACGGTTTTTTTGTTGTGAGTAATTACAATGTACTGGCTGACATTTGCAAAAGTTTCCAAAGTTGTTACAAAACTTGAAACGTTTTTGTCATCAAGGGCAGCATCGATTTCATCTAACAAGCAAAACGGGCTTGGCCGCACTTGATATGTTGCAAAGAGCAGGGCTACCGCTGTCATTGTTTTTTCGCCGCCGGAAAGCAGTGCTATGCTTTCAAGTTTTTTTCCAGGAGGCTGCGCAAGTATTGCGATTCCGCTTGTAAGCACGTTTTGAGGATCTTCTAGCCTAAGTTCAGCTCTTCCTCCGTTAAATAATCTTCTGAACATATTGTGAAAATTCTTTTTAATCTTGTTATATGTTTCAAGGAACATTTCAGAAGATTTTGATTTTATTTCTTCGCTTACACGGATAAGGTTGTCCAAAGACTTTTGTGTGTCTTCATAGTTTGCTTTTTGTCTTTCGTATCGCTCCTTTATTTCGCTAAATTCTTCTGGAGCCATCAAATTTACTTGACCACATGCTTTAAGTTCTTCTTTTGCCGAAAGCAACTTTTCTCTAAGTTCAGCAGAAGTTTTTGTAATTTTGTACATGTGCTCTTCAAATTCCATTAAGCTGCGGCTGTGCTGTTCTTGAAAATTCTGCTTTAAATTTTTAATTTCAGTGTCGCTTGAATTTAGAGATAAAGAAAGTTTTTCGTATTGAGCTTGAAACTTATTCTGTTCTTCTTGTTTTTTTATAAGCTTGTCTTTTTTTCCAGAAACATTGGAATTGTTTTCTGCAATTTTTGAATCAAGTTCTTTTAATTCTTCTGCAAGTTTTATTCCCCTATGTTCAATTTCAGCCAGCTCTTGCTGAATTTCTTCTATTCTTTCGTTTATCTCGTCAGCATTTTTGCTTTCCGCATCATATTCTTCTTCTATGGAACGCAAGGTGTTCTGTGAAGACACTAAATTTCTTCGCAAAAGGCTAGTCTGCTGCATAGATGACTGGATTTGAGTCTCCATCCTTGCTTTGTTTTCGCGAAGCTTGCTGCAAGTTTCCTTGTATTCGCTTATTTTAGAAACAAGATTTGAATTCTGGCTGTTAAGCGATTCAATGTCTTTGTTTAATTGTTCAATTTCGTTGAGATTTTCAGATATTTTTTTATCTAAATCCCTTTTTTTAGTCATTATTCCTTCGGGACTTAGAAATTCTACAATAAATGCAGGACTAGTTTTTTCATACTCTAAAAACGCTTCGTCTAGTTCTTGGGTAATTTTTTTAATTTCATCAAACGCAAGAACTGCATCTTTTGCTGATTGCTCATAATTTTTTTGTTCATGCGAAGATTTTGCAAAGTCGTTAAAAATATTTTTCCGGCCTTCAACAAAAATCTTTAGCTTTTGCAATTTTTCCACAAATGAATCTTTTGCTTTTTTCATTGCGGAATCTGAAAAACCTGCATCCTTTAGCTTTGAATCAAGCATTGTGACAATATCTTCTGTTATTGAAGCAAGCTCGTTCTGAAGATTTTTTCGTTTTTCATCTAAACCGGAAATTTCATTCTTTTTTTCTACAGTAATTTTATCGTTTGATGTTATTTGTGTTCCTGCAGTTACAATGTTTTCTTCAAAGTCTGCAATGTTTTTTTCAACTTCGGCAATTTGCTTTTCTTTAGAATGAAGTTCGGCTTCCTGTTCATCAATTTCATCTTCAAGCTCAGCGATATTTTCTTCTGTCGACTGTCTTTTTATTTCAAGTGTGGCGATTTTTTCCTTTATGGATCTGGCTTGCGTGTTTAATTGATTCGCAAGATCATTTTTTCCATTTTTTTCTTTTTGAATACCGATAAGTTCCGCTTGCATGGAATACACTCTTTCCTGCATTTCCTTCACCTTATCCATATTTTCAGAAATTGTATTGTTTATTTCTTCGATTTCCGCCCTGACTTGATTTCTTTTCTTTTCAACTTCAACAAGTTCGTTTTCGTGGCGAACTTTATCACTGATAAAGTTTTTTAATTTTAAAAGAGTTAAATCTAATTCGTAGTTAAAAATATCTTCTTTTATTTTGCGATATTTAGATGTTTTTTCTGCCTGAACTTTTAAACTGTCATAAGAACGTTTTATTTCCGCCATTGCAACTTCAATTTGCTGCATATTTTGGCGAGTCTGCTCAAGCTCTCTTTCTGCAATGGCGCACTCTTCTTTTGACCTGCTGATTCCTGCCGCTTCTTCAAATAGGTAGCGACGGTCTTCAGGTTTGCTAGAAAGAATTTGATCTATCTTTCCCTGTTCCATTACAGAGTATGCCGATTTTCCAACACCCGTGTCCATGAACAGTTTTACAATATCTTTAGAAGTCGCAGGTTTGTTGTTTATAAAATACTCTTGCTCTCCAGAGCGATAAAGACGCCTTTTTATGGCAATTTCTGATTCTTCCATCGGAAGAAGACCGTTTTCATTGCACATAGTTAAAGTAACTTCTGCTACGTTCAAAGCAGGTCTTCTTTCTGTCCCTGTAAAGATAACATCGGTCTTTTCATTTGCGCGCAAATTTTTAGGTTTCTTTTCTGCAAGAACCCATTTTATGGCGTCAACAACATTGCTCTTTCCACAGCCGTTAGGACCCAGCAACGCTGTTATTCCGTCCGAAAAATCAATATGGGTGCGATCAGCAAACGATTTAAAACCAAATATATCAAGACTTTTTAAAAACACATGAACCTCATTTATCTTTTTAGTATACTGTTTTTATAGAGTTGATTCAATGCACTTCTTTTTTGCGTGCCTTGTTTTTTGCGCTGGTAATTTTAGGTTAAATTTGTGGAGCGCAAACTTTTCCGTAAATAATCTCTTTTGGATATATCACAATTCCAAGTTTTTTTTCTAAGGCAGAAAGTTTTCTAAGTTCATATTCATCGCCTATAACTACATTTATTCCTTTTTTTCCAGCCCTAGCTGTTCTTCCTGCTCTATGAATAAAAAAATCTGAATCAGATGGCAAATCCAGCTGGATAATGTGTGTAATTCCTTGAATGTCTAAGCCTCTTGCGGCTAAATCGCTTGTAACCAGGAATTTTATTTTTCCGCCTCTGAATCTGTCTAACGCAGCCTTTCTGTCTCTTTTGTCAGACTTTGAATGAAGAGGAACGCACTGAATTTTTTTATAAGCCAGTTTTGTATAAATATTTTCAACCTGATCTGCTCGGCTTGTAAAAATCAAAGCTTTTTCAGGATTCTCTGCAAGAATAAACTTTTTTAAAACTTCAATTTTATCTCGCGACTCTGCATGTATCGCCCAATGTTCAATATTCTTTTTTAGGACATCTTCTTCTGGCATTACTATAGTTTTAAAATCTTTGAAAAAATTTTTTGTATTTTTGTCAATTGTCGCAGAACATGCAATTTTCTGGCAGTTTTCTGGCATTTGCTGCAGCAAATTTTTAGTTTCTTCAACTAATTCTTTTTTTACAAGGCGGTCTGCTTCATCAAAAACTATAGCAGATACATTTTGCTGTTTTATCTTTTTTAAATGAATAAGTTCAACCAGTCTTGCTGGCGTTCCTGTTATAATTTCGGGCTTTTCTTTTAAAGTCTCTATTTGTCTTTTTAATGGAGCTCCTCCAATAAACAGAGCCGACTTTAATGAGCATATTTTTTTTATATTTTGATTTATTTGAGAAGCTAATTCAAAAGTTGGTGCGCAAACTATTAATTTTATAGAAGAATCTTTTTTTTCATTTTCAGTTTGATTATTTAATATCTTTGAAATTAATGGCAAAAGATAGCAAAACGTTTTGCCAGTTCCCGTTTCTGATTGAAAAATAAGATTTGAGCCTTCTGCTATAATAGGGATGACGACCGATTGCACTTTTGTAGGTGTCTTTATGTCTATTTTTGAAAGATTTTCTTGTAATGTTGAGTTTAGAGTTAAGAATGTATTATTTTCAATCATGTTGTGAGTATAGCACAGTAATCGTTATTGTGCTATAATAAAAAGATATGAAAATTGGCATAGATACTTTTGGCTGCGATCACGCGCGTTCAGGACTTGGAACTTACATCCTGTCATTTGTTTCGAATATTTCTTCCGAAAGTGATGTAGATGTTGAGCTTTTTGGTTCTGAGTTAGATCGCTTTACATACACATCTGGAAAAGATATAGCGTATAAGTCTGTAAATATTGCAGACAGTTTAAACATGGAACGTTTGTGGCATTTTACAAATTCTTCAAAATTTGGAACCATGCAAAACTATGATTTAATTATTTATCCCGCTCCAGAAAGAGTTCTTCCTATTTCTTTTAAGGTGCCAGGAATTGCGGTCGTAAACACCATCCTTTCAAATGTCGTTGAAGGAAATAAAGATTGGATTCAAAAACTTCAAATAAAGCGAGGTCTTTTGAACGTTCAAAAAATTATTGCAGCAAGCGCTTTTATTCGAGATGATTTAATTAGCCATGGAATTGATAAAGATAAAATTGAAGTCGTTTACAATGGAATTGATCACAAGTTGTTTTTTCCTGCAATTGAATTAAATTCTGATGTAGTTGATATAAAACCATTTGCAATAAAAAGACCTTATTTTATTTATGGTTCAAGGCTTTCTGGTCCGGAAAAGAAACATATTGAGCTTATAAAAGCTTTTTCAATATTCAAAAAGAAAACAGGATTGCCTCATAGACTTGTTATTGCTGGCAGCGACGGTTCTTATTCTGCAGAAATTCATAAGGCTGCATTTGAATCGGAATTTGCATCTGATATTTTTCTTACAGGATATTTTCCTTATGAAAGTTTTCCTCAATTGTATTCTGGTTCAGATGCTTGTATTTTTCCGTCTGTAAATGAAGGCGTTGGCTTGCCTATTTTAGAGGCAATGGCAACTGGAGTTCCTGTAATTTGTTCAAATGCCGGTGCTTTGCCGGAAATGGGGCAGGACGCTGTAAAGTATTTTAATTCTGACAATATAGAAGAAATTGCAAGCTCTATGGAACTTGTTGTGAATGATAAAGAACTTCGCTCCGTTATGATTGAAAAGGGGTTAAAAAGGGCCGGCGATTTTAGTTGGAAAAAGACAGTCCTGCAAACAGTTGACATTGCAAAAAAAGTCATCAGTATCTAAAAGAGATTTCATTTACATTAAACATTTCTTTTAGATACTATAAAACTTAAGCATTTACTGCTGTTGGAGAATCTGGAATAATCTCAAGAACTTTTTTTAGATCGATTTTTCCTTCTGATTTTACCATATCCTTTGTTATAACAAGTTTCTTTCGACCAGGAATACTAGGAATTTCAAACATTATATCTGTTAAAAGCTTTTCCACGATTGAACGCAAACCTCGTGCGCCTGTCTTTTGACGGATTGCTTCGTCCGCAATGGCTTCTATTGCCTGTGGTTCAAATTGCAAGTCAACGTTGTCTAGTTCAAAAGATGCTTGGAACTGCTTTGTTATTGCATTTTTAGGTTCTGTAAGAATGCAAACCAAATCTTCCTTTGTAAGCTCCTTTAAGGCAACTGTCATAGGCATACGGCCTATTAACTCTGGAATAATTCCAAACTTTACAAGGTCATCCGGGGTGCACAAGCTGAGAAGTTCCATCTGTTGCTCTGCATTTAACTTTCCGACACTTGAACCAAATCCCATTGAGTGTTCTGCTGTTCGGTGTTCAATAATCTTGTCCAGCCCTACAAAAGCTCCGCCTAAAATAAAAAGAATATTTGTTGTATCTATCTGCAGCATTTCTTGATTAGGATGCTTTCTTCCGCCTTGAGGAGGAACGCTAGCTGTAGTTCCTTCTATAATTTTAAGAAGAGCTTGCTGAACGCCTTCTCCGCTTACGTCTCTAGTAATAGATGTGTTTTCGCTCTTTCTTGCAATTTTGTCGATTTCATCTATAAAAATAATTCCTCTTTCTGCTGAAGCGATATTTCCATCAGCAGCGTTTATAAGCTTTAAAAGAACGTTTTCTACGTCTTCGCCAACATAACCGGCTTCTGTAAGCGTGGTTGCATCTGCAATTGCAAATGGTACTTTTAGTTTCTCTGCAAGAGTTTTTGCAAGCAATGTTTTTCCAGAACCTGTTGGACCTATAAGAAGAATATTTGATTTTTCAATTTTAACGTCATTTGTCTTTTGGGCAATCTTTGAAATTGACATTCTTTTGTAGTGGTTGTATACAGCGACAGAAAGAACTTTTTTTGCCTGATCTTGACCAATAACGTACTGATCAAGATAGTCTTTAAATTCTTTTGGAGTAGGTACTTGAGAAAGTTCAATAGGAACCAATTCATTTTCCTGCTGTTCTAAAATATCCTGACATACTGCGATGCACTTATCGCAAATGTGAATGTTTCCGCTTGGGCCTGTAACAAGATGTCTTGATTTGTCTGCTGGTTTTCCGCAGAATGAGCAGTAGATTGTATCGTTGTTGAATCTTTTCATTTGTTACTTTCTCCCATACATAACTTTGTCAATTATTCCGTACTTTAATGCATCTTCTGCAGAAAGAAATAAATCGCGTTCCATGTCTGCTGCAACTTCCTCATACGATTTTCCTGTGTGATGTGCAAAATGAGTTATTGTAAGTTTTTTTAGCCGGATTATTTCTTTTGCATGGATGGCAATGTCTGTTTCCTGACCTTCAACTCCTCCCCAAGGCTGATGAATCATAACTCTTGAAGATGGAAGGGCAAAACGCTTGCCTTTTGAGCCGCCTGCTAAAAGAAATGCTCCCATGCTCGCAGCTTGCCCCATGCATATTGTCTGAATAGGACATTTTACATATTGCATTGTGTCATAAATTGCAAGCCCCGCAGTTACAGAGCCTCCAGGAGAATTTATGTAAATGCTGATATCTTTTTCAGAATTCTCTGATTCCAAAAAAAGTAGTTGAGCCACTGCTAAGTCAGCGGTCGCATCATTTATTTCGCCATCAACAAAAATAATCCTTTCTTTTAAAAGTCGTGAAAATATATCATAGGAACGTTCACCGTTTCCGCTTTGTTCTATTACGTAAGGTACTAATGTATTCATTCTTTCATTCATCTTTTTCCTCGGTTCACAATTTTTAAGAAATTATTTTATAAATAAGAATATAGCGATTTTTTTTATAAAAAGCAAAAAAAAAAGGTTGTCTAATAAGTTACTACTTTTTGGACAACCCTTTTTGCATAAGGTTTATTTTGTTTTGAAAAGTTCTGCAAACGTTGTTTTGTCACCTTTTGTAACTTTTACTTCTTTATAGAGTTCTTCATAAAGTTTTTGTTCTTTTGCGTCATCTATTAACCACTCTTTTGAGCGTGGATCCGCATAGTGTTTCTTTACTTCTTCTACAGTGATACCACCTTCATCGGCAATTTGCTTGTATTTTTCTTCTATTTCTTCAGGAGTTACAGAAATGTTTCTTGCTTTTAAAAGGTTATCAACAATTATTCTGCTTTTAAGCATTTTTTCGCTGTTTCCTGTCCACTGTTCAAGCATGGATTCTTTTGTTTGTCCAGAAGCTGTTATCATTTTTTCAAGCTGCTCAGGAGTTGTTTGGAACTGCTGCGCCATCATTCTCCATCTTCCGTCAAGTTCTGCTGCAAGCATTGACGCTGGAATTTCAAAAGGATTTTTTTCTACAAGCTGTTCAAGCAAAGACTGGCTTTTTAATTCTGCAATTTTTCTTGTTTTTGCAGTTTCCATATTTCTCTTGATGTCTGTTTTTAAATCATCTAAGGTTTTAAATTTTTCGCTGACATCTTGGGCTAAATCATCATCAAGTTCTGGAAGCTTTCTTGATTTTAAAGATTTTAAAGTAACCTTTAATTTTTTAGAATCTTTTTCAAATTCCTTTACATCATCTTTTTTCATTCCAATGATGTCGTCATCGATTTTATATACATCTTCGTCTGTTCCAAGAGTGAATACATAGCCGTCACGTTTTGCTTCAGGATTGTCAATTTCCTCATAGCAAATTGTTACAATGTCGCCTTTTTCCGCTTTTTCGTCAGACTTTTTATCCATTACAATGGCGTTTCTTTCCTGGATAGCCTTTAATTCGTCCTGAAGCTCTTTGTCTCCAATTGAAACTTGAGGTTCTTTTACGGTAATTCCGCTAAAGTCTTTTACTTCAACCTTTGGGAATACATCGTAAGTAACAGTATAGATAAAATCTTTTGTTGTGTCGAATTCTGGAACTTTTTCCATAACTGGCTGCTGATATGGAAGAGGACGATTTTCTTCTTCTTTTTCGAATATTTCATTTAAAGATTTGTCGATTAGTTCGCTCATTGCGTCTGCTTTTAGGGAATCGCCATATTTTCTTTCAAGAACAGAGGCAGGAACATGACCTTTGCGGAATCCTGGAATTTGAGCATTCTTTACATATTTGTTAAGAACATCATTGTATGTTTCCTGTACATCTTTTTTTCCGATTGTAACTGTTAGTTTTACAGCTGATTTTTCAAGACTTGCGAATTCTTTTGTGAGTTTCACACTAAAGCTCCCATGAACTGTTTTCATAAAATGAAAAGTTGCAGATAAATAAGAAAGTTTGCGACGCAAACGTATTAGGATTCGAAAAAAATCCTAAATATAAAAAAAGCGATTCATACCTGAACCGCTTTTTGGTATAGAGCGGAAAACGGGAGTCGGACCCGCGACATCCACCTTGGCAAGGTGGCGCTCTACCACTGAGCTATTTCCGCATATAAACTGGCGCCTTCCGGCTAACGATAGAGCGGAAAACGGGAGTCGGACCCGCGACATCCACCTTGGCAAGGTGGCGCTCTACCACTGAGCTATTTCCGCATAAGTAAAAATCTATGTTTTTGAATATAATTTATATAGAAAATAATGTCAATAATCTTTTAGTATTTTGTTGCAAAAATGTTTGAAAACTAACATTGTTTTAATAAATGATTGCAAGTGGGGGGCTAAAATAGAAACAGTTGTTTTTTTACTGACGGACTGCAAAATCGAATGTGTCTTAGAAATATTTGTAGTGAAAAAAAAATTGCGAGAGGAGGGACTTGAACCCTCACGCCGAAGCACTAGATCCTAAGTCTAGCGTGTCTGCCAATTTCACCACTCTCGCGAGTTTATTGAGCCATGCAGGGATCGAACCTGCGACCCACAGATTAAGAGTCTGTTGCTCTACCAGCTGAGCTAATGGCCCGTGTTTATTCAAGGTTTATGCGAACCTTAAAAGCGGCTGAGTCAAGGCTTTGAACGTAAACGTGTCTTGAACAGTCATATTTATATTTTTGAGTGAGCCATGCAGGGATCGAACCTGCGACCCACAGATTAAGAGTCTGTTGCTCTACCAGCTGAGCTAATGGCCCAAAATATAAACTAGTGCGTCCGACAGGATTCGAACCTGCTACCTCCGGATTCGAAGTCCGAAGCTCTATCCAGATGAGCTACGGGCGCATTTTCCAAAGAACTTTAGAAAAATAGGGTGCCTGATGGGGGTCGAACCCACGACAACCAGATCCACAATCTGGCGCTCTACCACTGAACTACAGGCACCATAACGTCAACGGAATTCACTATATCAGAAAAAGAATATATTCGTCAAGGTTTTATTATTGAATTTCTAAAACATTCTTTTGCCACAGCGGTTTTTTATTTTTAGTCATGATTTTAGATAATGCCTTTAAACAGCCAGAACTTTAGGTTAAATAAAAATCTAACTGTTCTGCCTATTTTAAACAAAATATTGTATAAAGTTGATTTTTTATATGCCGATAAACTAAATAGCCTTAAAGTCGATTTGTTTATAACAGAAAAGAGGTAATTTTATGGAATATAAAGACATTTTAACAAAGGAAAATACAATTCTTTCAGAAGTTTTGGTTCTTCAAAGTGATTTTAAAACTGCAGTAAACAACAAAGACTGGGCAGAGCTTATGAAAGTTATTTCAAAAATAAATCTAAAAATGGATTCTTTTAATAAGCTTGATAAGGAGCGGGAAGGTTTTGTTCAAGATATAAAAAATTCACAGGACTGTAATGAACTTTTATGTTCTGTCAGAGGAAAACTTGTTAGATGCAGGACTGAAAATAAAGCTCTTGGCGACTATTTGAGCATAACTAGAAAATTTGTAAAAGATGTAATTGAAAATGCTGTTCCGCATAATAGAAATAAGCTGTATTCTCGCAACGGCTCAATAATCCATCGGCAGCCAGAAAGCGTTGTTGTGAACACTTTGTATTAATAATAACTTTTTACGGGAGCAATAAAATGGGATCTACTTTTTCTGGAATTGAATTAGGAAAACGAAGCATAATGGCTAATACTGATGCCATTACAACTGCTGGTCATAATATTTCAAATGCTGATACAGAAGGTTATTCAAGGCAGAGAGTTCAGCTAAAAGAATTTGATCCTCTTTATCGTGCTGATTTAGAACGTCCTGAACGGGCTGGCATGATAGGGCAGGGCGTTTCTATTCAAGCTATAGAAAGAATTCGTGATGAAATGCTCGATGGAAGAATTACAGAGCAGCAGCATCTTGAAAGCTATTGGGAAACTCGAAGCAATTATTATACAATGATAGAGCAGGTTTATAATGAGCCTGATGATGTTTCTATCCGTTCAAATATGGACAAGTTCTGGGAAAGCTGGCAGGAACTTTCTGTTCATCCTGAAAGCCATGCAGCAAGACAAGCCGTTGTTTCTAGAGGGGAAAGCCTTGCAGATTCTATAAAGACAAAATGGGAAGGCCTTTCTGGAATTGGAAAACTTCTTAACGGCGATATTGAGGCTACTGTAAAGCAAGTAAATAATTACACGAAACAGATTGCTTCATTGAATAGCGAAATTGTAAAAAGCAAAGCAATGGGTGATAATCCTAATGATTTGCTCGACCGCAGAGACCTTCTTGTAGATAAACTTTCAAAGCTTGTAAATATTTCTACAGATAATCGTGATGCTGATGAATTCCTTGTTCATGTTGGCGGACAGGTCTTGGTTCAAGGCGGAATTTCACGAGGATTTGAACTCGAAACTGTTGTAGACAACAATGGCTATAGCAAACTTGTTTGGGCCGACACTCAAAATGATGCTTCTATTTCTGGTGGAAAACTTGGGGCTTTGATTGAACTTCGAGATACAGACATTCGCAATGAAATTCAGTCTTTGAATACAATGACGATGAATTTTTCAGACCTAGTAAATGATATTCACAGAAATGCTTATGGTGCGAACAAAGTTACTGGTTTGGATTTTTTTACACAGCATTCTTTTGTTGAAAATGTAAATGGCAACTTTGACCGCGATGGCGATGGAGTTTCTGATCATTCTTATATTTTTAGATTTACAGGAACTACCAAGTTAAATCCGCAGGAGCAAATTGGTCTTGAAGGCACAATGACCTTGAGCGGACCTTCTGGCAACGTTCAAGTTTCTTATTATCCTACAGATACAGTAGAAACCGTAATCAACAGAATAAATGATTCTAATGGCGAAGTAAAAGCTTATCTTGACCGAAATTCGAATCTTGTGCTAAAAGCAACAACAGCTGCGGCAATGGAAAATCCAGATTTTGTTATCCGCCATGTTGAAGATTCAGGCTTTTTCCTTGCAGGATATTCTGGAATTTTAAGAAGCAGCGGCGCAGAGGGGGCTTACGACTATGCAAGCGCAGATGCTGTAAATTCATTGGCACAGGCACAATTTTCTGTAAGCCCTGTTTTAAATCCTGCAGGGTATGTTGAAGTGAATCCTGCTATTAGAAATGATGTCCAAAGCGTTGCCGCTGCGTTTATGGATAATTCTGGCAATGTAAACGCAGGCGACGCACGTGCTGCAATCGAAATAGCTTCCGTGCGAAATACTAAAGTCATGATTGGACATGAACGCACCTTTGACGACTATTTTGCAGATTCTGTTACAAACGTCGGATTAAAAGGAGAGCAGGCTGAAATCAATTTTAATAGCCAGCTGGCTGTAATGAATGATCTTAGAACGATGAGAGATTCTATAAGCGGTGTAAATATTGATGAAGAATTGTCTGAAATAATAAAATTCCAGCACGGATATAATGCGGCTGCAAAATTTATTTCAGTATGGGACAGTTTGCTTGATACCGTTATAAATCGTTTAGGTGTTTAAAACTTAAAAAATGAGTTTTAATTTTGACTTTTTATAAGAAGGAAGATAAAAACAGGCGAAAATACCGTCTGTTTTTATCCTTGAAAGTTTGCATTGCAAGCTTTTTATGGGAGGTAAAATATGCGAAGAGTTAGTTCAAATATGAATAACATGGATACTCAAATTAATTTGCGGATTCAGGAAAGCAGACTGAATAAAGCGAATAATCAAATTGGAAGCAAAAATCGCATACAGCAACTTCGTGATGACCCTATTGCGGCAGGTCATCTGGTTAGGTATCAGTCTTATTTAGGAAGAGTAAAAAATTTTGAGAAAAACGCAACTACTCTTACTGAGCAGTTTAGCATAAGAGAAGGGTATATGAACAATTCCCTTGAAATTATGCAAAGAATTCGTGAGCTTGCCGTTACCGGCGCAAATGGGATTTATACTCCAGAAGATATGAAAAATATCGCAGGAGAAGTTGATGAGCTGCTCAAAGAGCTTGTTCAAAATGCAAATGCGGTTTCTTCTGACGGAAATTCTGTTTTTGGCGGAACTAACGTAAAGTCTACTGCTTTTGAAATTGAAATGGGCAATGTTTCTGGCTCTGGAGTGCCTCTCATTGAAACAGTTCGCTATAACGGCAATATTGATGCAAATAAAATTGAAGTTGATGAAAACAAATTTATGACTTTAGATAACGCTGGAAACAGAACTTTTTGGGCGGAAGAGCAAAAGCTTTTTGGTGGAAGAGATGCTTCCGGCTGGCAGGCTTCTAATGATTCTGTTATAAGTGTTGATGGCGTAGAAATTTCTGTGAATGCCGGCGACAATGTTTACGCTCTTTCTGCGAAAATAAACGACAGCGGAGCTGCTGTTAGGGCTAGCATAGATCCTGTTACAGGCGGACTCAATTTTGAAACCACAGATGCAAGACAGCTATGGCTTAGCGACGTAAACGGCAATGTTCTAAATGAACTAGGAATTATAAAAGATGCCAGCCAAAAACCGCCATACAATCTTGGAAACAGTGTCCGCGTAAGTGGCGGTTCAATGTTTGATACTGTAATTGCATTTAGGAATGCGCTTCTTAAAGGCGACACAGAATCTATTGGAGGCAGGGTGCTTGGTTCCTTGGATAAAGGAATTGACAATCTTGTAACGCGTCTTGCAAAATCTGGTTCTGAATATGAAAGGGCGAAATTAAATATAAGCAGGAATCAAGTTACAGCGTTAAATGTTACTCAGCAAATAAGCACAGAAGGTGATTTAGATTTTACGAAGGCTATAACTGATATGAAAATGCTTGATTATGCATATCAGGCAACTTTAAGCAATGCTGGAAAGATGTTTAATAATACGTTGCTAAATTACATGCGTTAGATTTTTTTCTAATGTGAGAAAATTAATATACAATTAGGATAGTAACATGGAAGTTTGTACAAAATCTGGAAAAATTGTAAATGTCGAAGAAAAGCGTTTGGTTTCATTTCCCAATGGAATAATGGGATTTGAACAGTATAAAAAATATGCGTTAATTGAATCCGAATATGAACCTTTTATTTGGCTTCAGTCAATAGAAAATAAAAATCTTGCATTTCTTTTAATTGATCCTTTTTTGATTTGTTCTGATTATGAAATTGACATAGATGACAATTCCTTAAAAAGTTTGCAAGTAGCTTCCCCTGAAGATATTATTGTCATGACTATTGTAACAGTTCCTTGCGATGGTTCTGCTATAACAGCCAATTTTTTAGGTCCTGTTGTTATTAATAGAAAAAATAATTTATGCGCTCAAGTTATCCTTAATGATAATCGGTGGTCTACAAAATTTAATATTGTTGAAGCTTTAAAAAAGAAGGGGGAATAGAATGTTAATACTTTCCCGAAAAATAGACCAGCAAATAAAAATCGGAGACGACATTTCCATAACTATAATAGAAGTCCGAGGCGATCAAGTGAAAATCGGCGTAGAGGCTCCTCGGGATGTAAAAGTTTTTCGTCAAGAAGTTTTTAATGCTATAAAAAATGAGAATGCCGCTGCGTCAAATGTAAATAGCGAAAAAATCGGTTCTCTTTCTAGTATGTTTAAGAATGAGAAAGTTTGATTTCTGCTTCACTTGCCCTTAAATAGATTGGACCTTCAAATTCTTTTAGGCTGCTTTTACCAAGTTCAATCTTTTTTTCGGCGCTGCTGAACAGGGCTTTTGAAACATCTTCATTAAATGGCAGCGAAATAAATTTTCTTTTAGGCAAGGCTTCCTTTATTTTTGATTCAAAAAGATTTGAATCCGGTCCGCAAATTACAATGGTTTGTGTAGCGTTTTCAGCATTAAGCTTTTCAGGTGCTTGTTCTACTGAAAAGTCGCCATCATCAATTATTTTTTTATCTTGATTGTACGCGGCAACGTAAAAACGGTCTTTTTTCGCGTCGATTGCACAAATCACTGTAAACGGAAGATTTCTGTAATCATGAGAGTATGCATCCATAGTTGAAATTTCATATATAGGAATTTTATAGGCCATTTCAATCGCTTTTAATGCTGAATAAGCTAGCCTCAGTCCTGTAAAAGAGCCTGGCCCTGCGGTGACTGTAGTGTAGTCTAAATCTTTTGCAGAAAGTTCAAGTTTTGAAAGTACATAATCGATTGCCGGAAGAATTGTTTCTGACTGTTTCATTCCAATATCGAAAATAACAGAAACAGTTCGTTCTTCATTTTTAGCAGCTATGGTAAGTTTTGAAATTGCAGAATCTATTGCAAGAGCTTTCATATTGTTTATTCCTTCCAATCGTATGGCCAGTTTTCTATAGATATGGAGCGGGAGCCATCCTCGTTCGGGGTAATGACAATTTTAATTGTTTTTTTTGGCAGTTCAGACATTATTTTCTCGCTCCATTCAATTATTGAGATTCCATTTCCATAGAGCATATCTTCCGTTCCTAGGTTCGCAAAATCTTCTGCCCCGTCAAGTCTGTATACATCCATGTGGTATAAAGGCATTTTTCCTTCGTATTCGCTTATAAGGCAGAAAGTCGGGCTTGTTATTACATCTTTTACGCCGAGACTTTGAGCGATTCCTTTTGTAATTGTGGTTTTGCCTGCGGCTAAAGTTCCTTGCAGCGCAAGGATGTCTCCTTTTTGTAAAAGAGTTCCAATCTTTTTTCCAAGCTCTATGGTTTCTTCTGGAGAATGCGTTGTAAATGTCATAATGGCAGTTTGCCTTCTTTGTCTTGAGTTAGAATATATTCCTTAAGTGCTTTCTTTATAGGAATAATTGGATAATTTATGGAATTTGAAAGATTTATCTCAATATTTTTTGTTCCAAGAGGAGTTGTTTCTATGCAAAACTTTATGGGCGTTTCAAAATTTTTGCCAGGAACTTCTACAAGCGCATCAGCTAAAAAATTCCTTCTGTAATAAATGTAACCTTCTTCACGTTTAAGGTTCTTAAGCCCAATGATTTTCATAACCTTTAGAATACTCTAATAGTTAGTCTTTTTCAAGTAAAAAATTATATGTGCTAAAAATCTGTTTTGTAAAGTTTTGTGTGGTAAGTTTTCAAATTTGTTTAATTCCTATTCCTCGTAGTCGTAAACGTAAGCAATTAACTTGTTCCTATTTTTTAAGCTTATCGAAATAAATTGAATATGCAGATTAAAAAAGTTTGCCAGGTTTGATTTTCTAGTTTTTACTATTTTTCCTACGGCTTTAACGGTTTCGTTTTTCATAACTAGTTCTAGATAGATTAATTGACCTTCCTTTATGGGCAAAGATGTAGTGATGCAGCAGCCGCCGCCAGAAATGTTTACAACTTCTGCTTTATATTTTTGCCCTAATGAAGGGTACGTTAGTTTGCCGTTTTTAGTTTTTTGTTCTTTTGTGTATGCGAAAAAACAAGGTTCGCTTATATTTTTGCGCTTAAAATGCCTTTGCTGCTTTTGCAAGAGCTTGTTTGTGTGGGCGGCTAAAAGAATAGGTAAATTTTCTTTGTTTGTGGAATATTTTATTAGCCTAGTAACAAAAGCGTAACTCATTTGAGTAGGCATTGTAAACGTAAATGCGACTTTTTCAAGTTCCTTAGGTTTGTTTTCCGCATAAAAGTCGTTTTGCGAAATTTGAATACCAAGATAGTCTTTTGTGTTTTCTACAACAGTATATGTTTTTTTTGAGCCATCTATAAAGATTTCATCAATTTTAGTTTTTAAAGGAATTGAATGAGTCGAAGAAAGGATGCTTGTACCCGCTAAAAATCGTTCAAGCTTAAATCTAAGCTTGAACATTGTGCTCAATTCGACTTCTGAAGAGTTTTCTTTTAATTCATTATAAAAACGCTTGAAAAAAACATCTAAAGAGTCTAGCTGTTTTACGATGTATTGAATGTTTTTTATTTTGTACCGCTTGCAGATTTTCCATAAGACTGTTTCTTCTTGAGCATCTAAATTGTATTTTTTAGCAGTAATTGCAACATCTTTTCTTGTGGTTGTTTTTTCTTTTTGCAGTTCAATGTATTTTGCAGATTCTTTTCTTTTTTTATTAATCTTTATCAATACTTGGAGTAAAAACAGCGCAGAAACTAACACTAAAAGAAATAAAATTATAAGATAGACTTCCTGAGTGTTGCGTGCTATCTTTGCTTGCAAGATAAAGTTCATATTTCCTCCGCCTTTGTTTATTTTAATTCAAATTTTCTAAAGTTTCTGCAATGGCTTGAAGTCTTGGGCATATTTCGTATTCAGCTAAATCTCCGATGGTTACTGTGTCGTTGTCTTTTAAGGCCTGCTCAAAATCTGAAAGAATAGGGGAAAAGTCTGCAAAAAAGTCATTAAATGGCTTTCCGTCTATTGAAACAATCGAATATTCCTTAAAGAGAGAGGCGAGCGCTGCTATATGACAGAAATCTTCTATGCTGTCGGCAAGTGATTTTATGGACAGGTTTGCTTCTTTTTCTTTTCCGTTTTGAAATTGAACAGGAATTTTTTTCATTTCTTGCTCAAGTTTTTTAAAAAGCTCTGCTGTTTTTTTAAAAGAATCTGCTACTGTTTGCTTTGTAACTACGCTAAATTCGATTTTCGTAGAATCTTTTATTTCCTCTTTAGAAATTTCATCGAAATCGTCTGCCGTGACATTTTTTCCATTTATAATAATGCCTATTACTGCCGCGTCGTTTTCTTCGCAAGTTAGCTCAAAAGATTTTAATATGTCGCCAACTGTTTTTTCATTTTCAAGAGTTACATCTATTTTTTCGCCATTCATGAATAAATCCATAACGTTCTCCCATAAAAAGAAAGTTGTTTCGCAACGAAGTGAGAAACAACAGTCTCCTTTTAATCTATTATTTAGTTTATAATAAAAATGCTTTTTTTGCTATTTTTTTATTGACCTCTTCTAAAACTGTTAGAAAAATTCTGTATAGAATTCTGCTGGCTTTCAAGACTGTTTAGCGTTCCTTCCATTTGACCATATTTATTTCTAAGTTCTGCTTCCTTGGATTGCATTTGGTCTTCCAGTTTAGAAATTTTTTGTTCGCTGGATTTTATTTTTCCGTCTAAGCTGGTGGTTTTCATTGCAAAGATGCCACCCGACTGAACATAGGCAGTTAATTGCTTGTCCATTCTGAAGCCTAGTCCAGAATCTATTATTAAATCTCCATCGGAATCAAAGCCAAATAAATTTTTTATGTCATCAAGATTTTTTTCAAGTTCTGAATCAAGTTTTTTTTCATCAATTTCAAGGTATCCTCTAAGTTTGCTTGGAGTGTATCCGGAATAACTTGTCGCATTTGTTGCAATGCCAATCTGATTCAACATTGTGATTTGGGCAGATTCCGATGGTGCATATTTTGCGCTTGTAATTAATTGCATGTTTGATTTTAAACTTGAAATAGATGAATCTGCCGTAAACATTCCAAGTTTTTCTTTGAGTTCTTCCTTTTCGTCATTGGAAAGATAATCTAACTCTTCTATAAGTTCTGGTTTGTTCTGCGAAAGTACGTTTAATTCCGCCATCGCTTGATTATATTTTCCTACAAAAGTGATTAAAGCTTCTTTTGCAGCTTCTACATCAGGCTTGATTGAAAGGGTTGCGGTTTTGTCGGTTTTTTCGTGAACGTGCAAGGTTACTTCTGGAATGATGTCGTCTATGTCGTTGTTCGGGCGTTTTATTGTAATTCCTTCGTATTTTATAATTGCATCTTGTGCTGTTGATATAGGATGCTGTGGTGTGAATCCTAGGTTTTGATTTGGATTAAAGCCCGAAATCGAAGATACTGTAAAAGAATATCCTGTATTTCTATTTCTAACTGCTATTGCTTGTATATTTGGATAATCGGATAGTTTTATATCTATAAGTTTTTTTTCTGTAAGAATATCTGGAGTTGGTATAACTTTTTCAGAGCCGTCCGCCATAACTGCAAATACTATGTCCGAAGTTGTTATGGGAGTTACTGGTTCTGGTTTTTCTGCAGATTGCAATGGCAGCATAGCATCTACTGGGGAGTTGATTATCGTTACATCCCTAAAAGTTGCGAAGCCTGAGTCTGGAAGTTCTGGCTTTTGGCTTTGTTTATTTATTTCTTGTGTAATATCCTGAACTTCCTTTTTTTCTATAGAAAATTGGATATGAGCATTTGGAATACTTTTTATAGAATCAGGAATTTTTGTCTGAAATCCACCCCTCGCAGGCACTGTTATTTTATCTTGAATAACGCTTAGCGAATTTGCAGAAACTTGCGGAAGCCTGTTTTGTTCAAGTTCTATTGGCGGGGGAGCGAGGAGTTCCGCTCTAGAATTTGCAAACGTAATTGATTTTGGCTTTGTTTTTACAATCATTCCTGTAGATTCTGCAAAAGATTTCGCGTCATCTTCAAAAGAAAGCTTGTTTTCTTCTCCTGTTTTTAGCGATTCTATTGCAAGCGTCTTTTTTCCTTTTGAAGCGCCAATTACTCTTGTTTTTAAAAGCTCGTTTCCTCTTTTGTTAAGCGCTGTAGAAAAATCTTGAAGGGAACCGCCTTTCCATCTCATTGAAATAGTTTTATCAGCGATTTTATATGTATATGTTCCTGCAGGAACTTTTGTATCTTCAGGAAGTTCAGATGTAAGAAATCTGTCTGCGGTTGCTGTTTGAATTACATCTATTTTAAAAGAGTCATAAGAAGCCTTTCTAGTTGCTTCTGCTGTAATTGCATACTCTTGCGTTGATTCTGCAAGTTTGTTATTAAACGGGTTTTCAAATGAATAGAGCGTTTTTACATTGTCTCGCAGAGATGTTACCTTTCTGCTTAAAGAACGCCAAGTTTCTTGCTCGCTCTTATAGTTTTCAAGCGTTTTCTGCTCCCTTGTAAGCGGAATTCGCTCAATTTGCATAAGTTTTTCAACAGTGTCGTTTGTTTTATACTTGTCTGTAACACCTGGTATGCTTATTCCTGCCATCTGTTTCCCTTTTTAAGAAATAAACAGGAATTAAATCAGTTCATCAAAAATAATGCCAATAGCTTTTCTGATGTTGATTTTAAGTTGCTGTATTTCTTGAGACGGTATTTCTCTTAAAACCTGATTTGTATTCTGATCAACAACTTTTACTACAACGCTTCCTAATTCGTTATTTACGTTGAATTGAAGTTTTCTCCCCATTATTAGGTCAGACATTTTTTGCAATTGCTGAGCGTCTGCTTTTACTTCGGCTACATTTTGCGCAATGCTTTCGGCAACTTCAGACCCTGTAGGAGCTACTAAAGTTTTAACATCTGCAGAATTTGTGCTTTTAGAAAGTTTTGTAGAGTTGTAAACATTTGAATGACCATCCGTGGTCAATGTTTGCCTGAATGAAGTTATTGTGTTCATAAGGCTTCCTCCTTGAAAAAAAAGTGGGAGAGGGGCGCACCCCTCCCACTTCGTCATTTTTTAAGAGATGACATCCAGCATTCTCTTAAAAACTATGCTAACAAGGCAAGAACATTTTGTGACTGTGAATTAGCCTGTGCAAGCATTGCTGTACCAGATTGTGTGAGAATCTGATTCTTTGTATATTCTACCATTTCTGCAGCCATGTCTGTATCGCGGATACGGCTTTCTGCAGCCTGTGTATTTTCTGCAGCAATATTTACACCTTTAGCAGCCATTTCAAAGCGGTTTTGATATGCTCCAAGATCTGCTCTCTGCTTTGTAACTATAAGAAGAGCATTGTCTACAGAACCTAAAGTTGCATTAGCTGTTTCTGGACTTGAAATAGTAATAAC
>CAKULY010000015.1 GCA_934667505.1 uncultured Treponema sp.
ATTGCAATATATGCATTTAGATTTTCGGGTCAAGCCCGAAAATGACAGAAAAGATACTTTTGGGACAGCCCCCAAAGCAATTCAAACGGAGTGCGAGCACAACCATCTGCAGCAAATTGGAAAGTCGCTGAAAGCTTTTTTTTATAATTTGTAAAAAAAACTCGATTTTCGGGCTAGTTAGAACTACACAGGCAAAACTCTTTTCGCAGGAGGTTTTTAAGGTTGATAAAAAATAAAAAATCTTTTTTTGTGTTTTTGCAGTTTTTTTATACTTTCTTTTGCAGTCTTTTTTGTTTTTCACAGGAAACTGCAATAAAAGGACTTTATTCTTATACTCTTGATAACGGACTTTCCTTATTTGTCGCTGAAAATCATACTGTGCCGCTGGCGTATATTGAAATCGCCGTAAAATGCGGCGCTTTTACGCAAACGGAACAAACCCAAGGGCTTTTTCACTTGTATGAGCACATGATGTTTAAAGGGAATTCCTTGTACAAGGATGCGGCTTCTGTGAATTCTGCGCTTGGTGATTTAGGCGTTGCCCAGTGGAACGGTTCTACAGGAATTGAGTGCGTAAATTATTATTTTACAATTCCTTCTGAAAAACTTGAGCAAGGCTTAAACTTTTGGAATGCGGCAATAAGAACACCAAAATTGAATGCAAAAGAGCTGGAAAATGAAAAAAAAGTTGTGCTTGCAGAAATAGAGTCAAACTTTAGCAATCAATCTTGGCTTGTTGAAAACAATAAAAATTCTTTAATGTTTCCGGATGCTGGGTGGAAATTAAACCCTAGCGGAACTGCTGAAACTGTTCAAAACGCGACTGTCTCTCAATTAAAGAAGATTCAAAAAAGATTTTATATTCCAAATAATTCTGCCTTGTTTGTTGGCGGCGATGTTAATCCTGAAGAAGTTTTTTTGCTTGTAAACAAGATTTTTGGTTCCTGGAAAAGGCGAGCCAGTCCTTTTGAAGAAAAAAAATCTAATCCAGATAAAATTGTTCAGTTTTCAAAGACTCCTCTTGAAAAAACAACGTTTTGCGTAATCCCTTTTGACAGAATTTCAAAGGATATTGCGCAAATCGAAGTAGCTTACAGAGGACCGGACTGTTTTTTTGAAAAAAACGATACTTATACGGCAGATGTCCTTGCAAATCTCATTTCAAATCCAATGGGGCTTTACAAGCAGTCGCTAGTGACAGACCCCTTGTTATTCGTTCCAGACCCATCTTACGCCTGGGGCGGCTATTACACTAGAAAAACTTGCGGAGAACTTTCCTTTGGAATTATGGTTCAGAATCCTCAAATGAGCCTTGCCGAGCGCGCTGAATATTTCCAAAGCGGAATTTCTGAAATTGTGCACAATATCGCCATGCAGATTGACGAAAATCAAATGGATTTTTTAATTAGACGCGTAGAAGATTCAAAAATTATTGAAAGTCAAACAGCGCAAGGTCTGCTGGAAACTTTGCGTTTTTGGTGGACTGTAGCCGATTCTTCTTATTACTTTTCTTATATCGAAAACTTAAAGTCTGTGAATGCACAGATGTTGGAAGATTTTAACTATAAATATCTGGTTGGAAAAAATCCTCTTGTTACAGTAATTGTAAATCCTGAAGTTTATCAAGCTATAAAAGAAGACTTTAAGCAACGAGGTTTTACTGCATGGGAGTTTTAAATCTAAGTATGAAAAAAGCTGTTTTACTTTTAAGTTCATTTATATTGTTTAATTTTAGTTTTCTTTCTGCAGATTCAAACGAAAAGCTGCTTCTTGAAAACTGCATCCCCTTGTACGTAAAAAAAATTGAAAATTCAAGGATTTGCGCGGTTTCAATTGTTGTCTCTGGCGGAATTCTGTACTATTCGCCCGAATATTCAGGCATCGAAAATGCAGTTTTTAACATGATGACAGCAGGTTCTAAAAACTATTCAAAACAGCAATTGCAGTCGTTCAGTTATTACACTCAAGGAGGAATCAGCAGTTCTAGCAACAGGTATGGCTCTACGCTTTCGATGAGCTGCATCGATTCGTATTTTGAGCAGACCCTTGATATTCTTGTGGACGGATTTATAAATCCATTGTTTGACGAAAAAGAATTCGCACTTATGATTCAGTCCTTTAATCAAAATGTTCAGTATATTTTAAATGAGCCTAGATCAATGCTTTTTTACTATGCGGATAAAATTCTTTACGAAGGAACACCTTTTGCGTCTGAAACTAACGTTACTCCAGAATCTATAAAAAACATAACCATTGAAAACATGAAAAACTTTCATGAAAGTTTAATGGATAGCAGAAGAATAAGCATTGTCGCAGTCGGCAATTTTGATGAAAATCTTTTAGTAAAAAAACTAAACGAAAAGATTGGTAAAATTTCTGCAAAAAAAAGTGATTTGCTAAAGTTTAAAGAGCAAAAATTGAATATAAGCGGAGAACCCGTTGTGCTTTTTAATAAAGATGCAAAAAAATCTGGCTTTGTAATAAGAACTTTTGATTCTCCTTCCGTAAGAAGTGAAGATTATGCGGCAGCTCGTCTTATAGAACTAATCTATTCCGATATTCTGTACAATGTTGTAAGAGAGCGGGATGGCATTTGCTATACGCCATCTAGTTTTGTTTTTAGTTCCGACTGCGCTTTTGGGGTGGAAGAGCTTTACAGGGTTTCAGACTTAAAAAGGTTTAACAATTCTCTAAAGGATTCTAGAAAAATTATGATGGAAGGGAAGGTTGTTTCTGGAAAAGATTCTTCTGGCAATTTTACATTTGTGCCCTTGGAAGAAAAACTTGAAGGGTATAAAAATAAGTATATAAATATGAAGTATTCGACGCAGGATACTTCTTTAGGCGTTGCGTCAAGAATGTGTGCCGGAATACTTCAGTTTGAAGATATTTATGCATCTGAAAAACTTACACAAAAAGTAAAAAATGTGACTGTTTCAGATATTTTAAAAGTCTTTAATGAATATTGGCAAGGCGATTCTTTTCGCTGGTTTGCAGTAGTCGCGCCCGAAGAAGAAAATGAGATTTCTTTTTAAAATAAATCGTTTATAAGATTGAATGCTACAGAGCCTGGTTTTGGAATTTGCGGCAGCTGAGTTCGCAAAAACCAAGCGGCATCTGAAATTTCTTCTTTTTGAATAGAAAGCTCGCCGCTGTCGTAATCGGCTGTGTAGGCCAGCATAAGCTGATCAGGATACGGCCAGCTTTGGCTGCCCTTGTATTGCAGATTTTTAATTTTTAGACCGGTTTCTTCAAATACTTCGCGAACGACCGCTTGCTCGGCAGTTTCTCCAGCTTCAATAAATCCTGCAAGACAAGTGTAAACGTTTTGGTCTCTTTGCGCGTGTCTTGCAAGAAGAATTTTGTCCCCTTTTGAGATTAAAACAATTACGGCAGGTTCAATTCTTGGAAAATATTGCAAAGAACAGTTTGGACATTCTTTTGCGGAAAATCCTTTGCAAAACAGCAGTCTGCATCCGCATTTCGGGCAGAAATTCATGGAGTTTTTCCACTTTGAAAGAGTTCTTGCCCTTGCCGCGGCGGAACTTTCTTCTTTTGAAGCAATTGAAAAAAATTCTCTTAAAGGAATTTCTATATATTCGCTGTAAATTTCTTGATTTTCTTCTAATTCCAAGCAAGTCAGGCTAAAAATTGTTTCTGAAAAAAAATCCATGCTTTTTAGAGCGGAAAGTTTTTTTAAGTCTTCAAATAAAAGCGGTGACCTACCTTTTTTTAAAACTATATTTTTTGCTTTTATGGCAAAGTTATATTTCATCGTTTGATTTGGGGTGTTTTCAAAAGACATATTTTGATTATATCGTTTGTCATATTTGAAGTACAGTAAATTTTATGTTATTATATATGCATGAACATGAACGATTGGCGATTGAATGCTTATTCTGCTGCTTCAAACAATAAAAAAAATAATTTAGATGTTGATAAAAGTTCAAAAGAGCAACAAAAATTAAAAAATAATTCAGATTATAAAGTCCAGCAAAGCGGCGATGAACAAAATATAAAACCTTACTCATTCGAAAAGCCTCTTTTTAAAGATGTAAATAAAAAAGTTGCAGAAATTTTGGAAAATAAAAACGAAAGTCGAAAATCTGCTGATTATTTAAAATCTGGCGGTCTTATAAAAGTCCCTGTAAGTCCAAAAGAAAAAGATGGAAAAGATTCTGTTTACAGGCGGGTTGCAAAATTCCTTCTATTGATAGGCGTTGATGAGGCTGCAAAAATTCTTCCTCATCTTACGCAGGAGCAGACTGAAAAGATTATTCCAGAAATAGCTTCCATAAGAAATATCGAGCCTGAGGAAGCATCTGTAATCTTAGCAGAATTTCAAAGCTTGCTTAAAAAGTCGCGCGAATCTGGGGGCAAAGAAACCGCAAGGACAATTCTTGAAAAAGCGTTTGGCACTCAAAGAGCGCAGCAATTGCTCGATAAAGCGGCTCCTCTTGCAGGAACAAAACCTTTTGACTATTTAAACGATGCAGACAGCGAAAGAGTTTTTTATCTTTTAAGCGACGAAAGTCCTCAAATTCAAGCGCTTGTTCTTTCTAGGCTGGAACCCAAAAAAGCTGCCGCAGTCATAAATCTTATGAAGAGCGATCAAAAAAAAGATGTTATATACCGGCTTGCTAAAATGGAAAGCGTAAGTCCTGAAGTTCTTAGAAGAGTTGACCAGGCGATGCACGAAAAGTCTCTTGCCCAGACATCTGAAAAGGCTGAAAATCTTGATGGACGCAACGCGCTTGCTTCAATCTTAAAGAAAATGACTCCTCAAGCAGAAAACGATATTTTAAGCAGTTTGGCAGAAGATGACCCAGAGCTAGGTCAGGATTTAAGAAGCCGCCTTTTTACAATTGATGATGTAATTGCTGCCGATGACAGATTCTTGCAAAATCTTCTTAGAGCTATGCCTGATTCTGAAATTGCAATGCTAATTGTTGGAAAGCCGGACAATTTTGTGGAAAAAATACTTAGCTGCGTTTCTTCTGGCAGAAGGGCAGCCATAAAAGAAGAAAGGGAATTAAAATCCCCTTATCGCCGCTCTGATGTTGACAAGATAACTGCAAGTTTCTTTAGCACCTTGCGAAGAGCTTTTGAGGACGGTTCTCTTGTTATAAAAGGCCGCAATGATGATGTTTATGTATAAACGGCCTAAAGCCGACTGCGAAATATAAAGGAAAAATTTAAAATGGAAAACTATTATAAAAACTTTGATTTGATTTCTAAGACATTTGTAACTGATTGTGATTCAGATGTTCTTTATTTAAGGCACAGAAATACAGGCTTGGAAGTTGTCCATATATGCAGCGACGATGAAGAAAATTTGTTTGCATTCGCATTTAGGACTCCTGTAAAAAATTCTACAGGAGCAGCGCATATCCTTGAACATTCTGTTTTTTGTGGTTCCCAGAAATTTCCATTAAAAGAACCTTTTACAAATCTTATGAATCAAAGCGTCAATACCTTTTTGAACGCCCTTACATATCCTGATAAAACAGTTTATCCTGCAAGTTCTACAATAAAAGATGACTATTTCAATCTTTTTAGAGTTTATGCGGATGCCGTGTTTTTTCCTTTGCTAAGAAAAGAAACTTTTATGCAAGAAGCATACCGCCTTGAAGTAAACGAAAAAGATGAATTTTCAATTCAAGGCGTTGTCTACAATGAAATGAAAGGCTGCTATTCTTCATTTGATTCAGTTGCCTCTGATTTTCAGTTTAAAAGTTTGCTGCAAGATACAAATTACTCTTACGATTCTGGCGGAGATCCTTTGGAAATTCCAAGCTTTACTTACGATGATTTTAAGGAATTTCACAAAAAATATTACCGCCCGGACAATTGCATTCTTTTTCTTTATGGAAATATTCCAACAGAAGAGCAGCTTGACTTTGTTCAAAAAGAAATTTTAGACCGCCTTGAAAAAAAGTTTTCCATTCCAAAGCTAGAAGATGCTTATCCTGCCGTTCCGAAAGAGTTTATAGAAATGGAAACTCCTTTGCAAAATCAAAAAAATGTAGAAGTCCATGCATTTGCTCCGGATTCCGGTTCTACTGGCAGTACCGTTACAATGAACTGGCTTTGCGGTCAAACTACGGATTTAATTTCTTACATGGAATGTATTTTTTTGTGCGAAGCGCTAGCTGGAAACGACGGAGCTCCAATTGTAAAAGCCTTGGTTGAATCAGAGTTAGGGGACGACCTCGCTCCTGGCATAGGGGTTTCAAATGATTCTAGATATTTTACAATTACACTTGGGTTGCACGGTGTAAAATCTTGTGATGAAAAGAAAGTTCACAATCTTATAGAAAAAACTTTGCAAGATATTTGCAAAAACGGCCTTGATAAAAAAATGCTGGAATCTGCTGTTATGAGTGTTGACTTTGCAAACAGAGAAATTGTTCGTGGCAGCGGACCTTATGCTTTAGTTCTTTTAGAAAGAGTTCTTTCTGGATGGAATTACGGAAAACAGCCTGCTCTTATGCTAAAATTCAGAGAAGCTTTTAAGGAAATAAAAGATAAACTAAATGCAGATTCTGACTATGTTTTAAAACTTATAAAAAGATATTTACTTGAAAATACTAACCGTTCTTATGTAATTGTAGAGCCTTCAAAAGATTTCTTAAATGAAAGAAAACAAAAAGAAGCCCTTTTAATAGAAGAATTAAAGTCTAAAACTGACTTAAATAATTTAAAAGAAGAGTTAAAACGCTTGTATGATTACCAGTCGCACCGAGAAACGTTAGAAGAAACGTCTTGTATTCCAAGTTTAAAGCTTTCCGGCTTAAAAACAGATATTTACAATGTAAAAACTGAAATTGAAGAGCTCAAAAATAAGGATTCTATAGTTCCGCTTTTAAAAAATACAGAAAGCACAAATGGAATCGCCTACATTGAAGTGTATTTTCCAGTTGATGTTCTTTCGCCAGAAGATTACCCATATTTGCCAGTCTACTCTTATTGCGCAACAAATCTCGGCTGGAATAATAAAAGCTGGTGGCAAACATCTTTGGACTGCGCTTGTGTTTCTGGTGGAATGGCAGTAAGGCTTTCTTCAAATTCTTCTGCGAGTACAGAACTTGCGCAAAAAGAAAAAGAGCGGCTTTCAAAGTATAATTGCGTAGATCGCGATTGGATAGTTTTTTCCATAAAGTGTCTTAGCGAAAAATTGCCAGAAGCGTTGAACCTGTTTACACAAGCTATTTCAACGTTCGATTTTAATGATTCAAAACGGATGAAAACTCTGATAGGGGAAATTTCAAGCGGATTAAAGGCATCTGTAATTCCTAGAGGAAATCGCTTTGCTGCGAAAAGAGTTCAGTGCCTTGAAAACCATGCTTGCGCAGTTGACGAAATTTGGAGGGGCTTTTCGCAACTGTTTGCAATAAAAAGAACTTCTTCTGAATCTCTTTCTAGTTTAAAAATGCGTTTTGAAAGTTATACAAAAAAAATACTTTCTTCAGGCTCCCTTTTGCATGTAACAACTGATTCTGAGACTATGCCTAAGGCACTTGAGCTTCTAAAAAAACTTGCAGTGGATTTAAATTTAAAAAATCCTGTAAAAAAACTAGATATTGATGAGTCAAGGTTTAAGAAACTGCTTCTCCTTCCGGGTGAAAAAGAAGTTTTGCCGAATTATGAATTTTTTGTTGCAGACGCGCAAGTTGGATTTTCTGCTTGCACAATGAAGGGTTCCCTGTTTGGCAGCGATGAAAATCCTGCTGAACTGGTTTTGGCGCATTGGCTTAGCGGTGATTTTTTATGGGAACGCCTAAGAACAAAAGGTGGCGCTTACGGGGCTTATGCTTCCAGCTCAAACATGGTAGGCTCGTTTAATTTCGCCACTTTTAGAGACCCATCGCCAGAAAAATCTGTGCAAGTATTTGAAGAATGTCTAAAAGATGCTGGAGAAACTTTGCTAGACAAAGCTGAATGTACTAAGCTGATAACTGGAACTTACGGCGATGAAGTTCAGCCAAGTTCGCCTGCTAGCCGCGGGGCGCTTGGTTTTTTAAGGACAGTTTCTTGCATTGTTCCTGAAGACCGCAAAAACAAGCTTGAAAAGTTGCTAAAGGTAACTCCAGAGCAAGTTCAGAGCGTCGCTAAGAAAATATATTCTGAAAAAGACTTAAAAAGGTGTGCTATAATTTGCGACTCAGCTTCTGCTAAATTGAATGTTAAATCAATAAAAAATGCTAGCGTAATTATAAAATTGCCTTTATAATAGATAAGAGTAACTGAAAGTCGGGTTTTTATATGGAATTGTAAAATTCTCGTTCGCTTTTTTTCTTGATATAAAAACTCAACATTCGTGTTATTTGGAGAGTATCGTTATTACCGAGGTCTGATTATGGATAAGAAAACTAAAAAGTGTGTTGAGATGTTGCGTCAGCTTGTGTCAGATGTTCAGGGAGCTCCTTATCCTGGAGAGGATATAAAAGGTGAACTTTATTCTATTTGGTACGAACATGCGCAAAAAGCTGCTGTTACTTGCTTTGAGTATTTAGATGAAAACTTTCCAGAAGATTCAAAGGATGTAAATACAAAAATAAACAAACTCTTTCAATAAAACTTATGAATCCTTGTTTTTATACCGAAAATTAATAGTGACTTATAAAGTGAGGATTTTTTCAGAAGATGAGTGTTACAAAAAAGTGTATAAAAGCAAATCGTCATCAGTTAAACGGAGCTCTTAAAAAAAATGGTGTTAATATATGGCGTTATACTTTTAACGGCATTGAAACTGGCACAGGTTTAGAGCGGAAATTTTTTGTAGAACTTTCGATGATAAATCCTTATCTTTCGCAAAATGAAGTCGTTTTGGGTTTTAAATCTAGAATGAATATTTCCGCAGATGACCTTCAAAACGTTCTTGCAGGAACAGCCTCTGCTCAGAAAATTCAAAGCGAATCTATTTTAACTCCCTCTTACGTAGTTGTAAGAGCAGGCGTGCTAGGCGCAGGCGCTAAAGAAATGTGCGAATACCATTGCATTAGGCAGGTTGAAATTTCTCCAAAAGAATTTCAAATAAAAGTTGGAAACTGCCTTTTTACAGAGGAAAAAATTTCAGGAAGAATGGACGTTTCTCTTTCTGAATTGCACGAACAGCCGGAACTTCTTTGCAATCCTGGAATAATCAGTTGGGAACTTAGATACGATATTCGCAGTTCTTTTGATGACGGCTTTGAAAATCGTGATTATACATGGCTTGCGACTGGCGCTAGAACTGTTTTTGCAGGAACTATTACCTTAGATGGAAAAGAATACAGCGTAATTCCTAAAAAATCCTTTGGCTATTTAGACAGAAAATGGGGAAAAACGCTGCCTTCAACTTGGATACATCTTTCTTCTTGTAATCTTACAAGCATGATAACTGGAAAAACTTTAACAGAATCATCTTGCGCAGTTCAAGGTATGTACGACGAAAAAATGGTCGTTCTTTCAGACTTTGAGGGAAAGCAGATTGCTTTTTCAGGCAATAGTGTTTATGAATTTTCGCAATTGCCAGAATCTGAAGAAGGCGAAAAACTTCACTGGACTGTAAGCGCAAGCAATAAGTCTTACGTAATTGACATTGATATATTCACTATTGCGGACTTGATGTTTGTTCGCAGTATTGAGCTTCCTGACGGCGGAAGAAAGATTCTAAAAGTCCTTAGCGGTGGAAATGGAAGCGGAGAAATTCGCCTTTATAAAAAAATAAAAAAGAATCTTGAGCTTATTGAGCACGCAAAAATTCAAAACTGCCTTTGTGAGTATGGAAAGATTGAGCTTCCAGAAAACTAATTTCCACTATACATTTTTTTCTTGTCTTTTTTATAATTTATGATTACTTTATTCCGTGAAAGAAAAATAACTTTTTTCTGCGAGGTAATTCTATGAATTATGATCAATTTACTTTAAAAATGCAGGACTGCTTGCAAGATGCAAGCGCTCTTGCCCAAAAAAATGACCACAGCGAAATAGGTCTTGAACATCTTTTGTCTGCTCTTTTATCGCAACAAGACGGAATTGTTCTTCCAATTGTAGAACGAATTGGTGTAAATATACAAAATTTCCAGAGCCAGCTTGATGACTTGCTAAAATCTTATCCAGTTGTTACGGGAAATGCTCAAATGCGCTTTTCTGATGCTGCGCAAAAAGTCTTGGCAAAGGCTGAAGACGAAATGTCCAAGTTAAAAGATCAGTATCTTTCTTGCGAGCACCTTTTTCTTGCAATGACAAAATCTGATTCAAGCGTTGGAGATTTGCTTAGAAAAAACGGTATTACTTATGAAGCCGTTCTTGAAGCCCTGAAGTCCGTTCGCGGAAACCAAAGCGTTGATTCCCAGGATCCTGAAAGCAAGATGCGCTCGCTTGAAAAATACTGCACGGATTTAACTGCGCGCGCCCGTCAGGACAAGATTGACCCGGTTATCGGCCGTGATGAGGAAATCCGCCGTGTAATGCAGGTTTTGTGCCGCCGAACAAAGAACAATCCGGTTCTGATTGGTGAGCCTGGCGTTGGTAAGACTGCGATTGTAGAAGGTCTTGCCCGCCGAATCGCTAGCGGAGATGTTCCAGAAAGCCTGAAAAACAAGCGTCTTCTTTCCCTTGACATGGGAAGCCTTGTTGCCGGCGCAAAGTTCCGCGGTGAATTTGAAGAGAGGCTAAAAGCCGTAATCACAGAAGTTACAAAATCTGAAGGTCAGATAATTTTGTTTATCGATGAGCTTCATACGATTGTTGGGGCTGGCGCAAGCGAAGGTTCAATGGACGCTTCAAATTTATTAAAGCCAGCGTTGAGCCGTGGCGAAATTCACGTAATAGGGGCTACAACTCTTGACGAATACCGCAAGTACATTGAAAAAGACGCTGCGCTTGAGCGAAGATTTCAGCAGGTTTACTGCGCAGAGCCGACTGTTGAGGACACAATCGCTATTTTGCGCGGACTCCGCGACAAGTACGAAATTCATCACGGAGTCAGAATCAACGATGAAGCTTTGGTAAGCGCGGCAGTTCTTTCAAACCGCTACATTACAAACCGCTTTTTGCCGGACAAGGCGATTGACTTGGTTGATGAGGCAGCAAGCCGCTTAAAGATGGAAATTGAAAGCCAGCCTACGGAACTTGACCAGATTGAGCGAAAACTTTTGCAGCTTCAAATTGAAAAGCAGTCTTTGAGCAAGGAAGACGACAACGCTTCAAAAGAGCGTCTTGAAAAACTTGAAAAAGAACTTTCAGAGCTGACTTCAAAACGCGATGCCATGAAACTTCAGTGGCAGAACGAAAAAAACAGCATCGACAAGAGCCGCAAAATAAAAGAAGAGCTTGAAGAGGCGCGCTTTAACGAGGAAAAATATACCCGTGAAGGAAACCTTGCAAAAGCCGCTGAATTAAAGTACAGCACAATTCCTTCTCTTGAAAAGCAGCTTGCACAGGCTGTTGAGCACGACAAGGAAGTTGAGGCGAATCCAGAGCGAGAGTCCCTTTTGCGGCAGGAAGTTACAGAAGAAGACATTGCTCGTGTCGTAAGCAACTGGACAGGAATTCCTGTTGCAAAAATGCTTTCGAGCGAAAAGCAAAAATATTTGCAGCTTGAAGAAGTTCTTCACAAGCGTGTGATTGGTCAGAATGAAGCCGTGCAGGTTGTAAGCGATGCAATCCGCCGTAACCGTTCTGGCTTGAGCGACCCGAACCGTCCGCTTGGCAGCTTCCTGTTCATAGGACCGACTGGCGTTGGTAAAACTGAGCTTGCAAAAACGCTTGCAGACTTCTTGTTCAACGATGAAAAGTCGCTTACTAGAATCGATATGTCCGAGTATATGGAAAAATTCAGCGTGAGCCGTTTGATTGGCGCGCCTCCGGGATACGTTGGCTACGATGAAGGCGGTCAGCTTACAGAAGCAGTCCGCCGCAGACCTTACAGCGTAGTTTTGTTCGATGAAGTTGAAAAAGCCCATCCCGATGTTTTCAATGTTCTTCTTCAGGTTCTTGATGACGGAAGATTGACCGACGGACAGGGTAGAGTTGTGGACTTTAAGAACACAATTATCATAATGACGAGCAACTTGGGAAGCGAGTTGATTCTTGACGCCGACACAGATGAAAAGATGAAAGAGGCAAGAACTCAGATTGACGGTTTGCTTAAAACGCATTTCCGCCCGGAATTCTTGAACCGAATCGATGAAATTGTAATGTTCGGCCGTCTTGACAAGAGCTGCATTGGCGGAATTGTAAAAATTCAGCTTGAACGCGTTGCAAAACGTCTTGAAGACAGAAGAATTACAATTAAGTTTGACGATTCTGCCGTGGACTTCATTGCAGAAAAAGGCTACGACCCTGCGTTTGGCGCCCGTCCTGTAAAGCGTGCCGTTCAGACTTGGGTAGAAAACCCTCTTTCAAAGGAACTGCTTGAAGGAAAGTTCGCCGAAGGCTGCACGATAAATGTTTCGAGCAACGGACGTGAGCTTGTGTTTAAGTAATTTGCAGTGATGTCATGGAAAAGCTGGGGGGGGGATGTCTCAAAAATGTCATTGTCGTATCAAGTACGACAATGACATTTTCAGTTTATTGGACATCATCTCCAGCTTTTTATCACTTCCAGTGAGGCTGTTTTTTTTTGCAAAATTGCCTACATTCCGCCCAAGAAGCCCATGATAATTCCGCCGATAATTAGCGAGCCGATTTGTCCTGAGACGTTCGCGCTCACCGCGTGCATGAGGATGAAGTTCTGGTTGTCCTCCTCAAGGGCGATTTTCTGGACAACGCGGCTTGCCATAGGAAATGCGGAAATTCCACACGCGCCAATCATCGGATTCAGCTTGTCGCCTTTCTTGCGGAACAGGTTCAGGAATTTTGCGAACAGAATTCCGCAGACCGTGTCGCCGATAAACGCAATCAGTCCCAAAAGCATAATCAGAAGCGTCTGCACGGTAAGGAAATTCTGCGCTGTCATGCTCGCTCCCACGCTGATTCCCAAAAGCAAAGTTACGATGTTTGAAAGCTCGTTCTGCGCCGCTGCCGAAAGTTTTTCAAGAACGCCGCACTCGCGGATTAAATTTCCGAACATAAGAAAGCCGATTAAAGCCGCCGCGTCCGGAATCAGAATGCTTACCGCAACCGTAACTGCGACCGGAAAAACGACCATCACCCAGTGCGGAATGTTCTTGTTCTTCGCCTGGATTCTTGTTGTGCGCTCCTTTTTTGTCGTAAGAAGCTTGATTACAGGCGGCATTATAATCGGAACAAGGCTCATGTACGAGTAGGCGACAACCGTAATCTGCCCCAAAAGATTTTTTGCGAAGCGGCTTGCGACAACAATCGCAGTAGGACCGTCCGCCGCTCCGATAACACCTATGCTCAGTGCCTCGTTTATGCTGAATCCGAATCCAAAGTAGGCGACCGCCGCCGCAATGAAAATTCCAAAATGCGCCACAATTCCAAAGACCAAAAGCCACGGACGCTCAAGCAACGGCTTAAAGTCAATCATCGCGCCAACGCCAATAAAAATCAGAAGCGGAAAAAGTTCCGTCATGATTCCGCAGTCAAAAAGAATCTGAAGCGCGCCCGGATGCTCCGCCGTTCCAAGCACAACCGCCAGCGGAAGATTCACCAGAATCGCCCCGAATCCAATCGGCAGAAGAAGCATAGGCTCGTACTTTTTATACACCGCAAGAAAAATCAGCAGCGCGCCAACCGCAATCATCGCAAAATTCTGCCAGGTCATCGTCCCGATTCCGCTCGAAAAATAATCCAAAATCAGTTCCATTTTAAAACCTCCGTTTTGACTGATTGTCGTTATCTGCATTGCAAAGTCTGTCATTATCCAGCTTGACTTCCACTGTCATCTTCGGGCTTGACCCGAAGATCTGTTGCAGGAGATTGCCGCGTCAAGCGCGACAATGACATTCTGGGGGGAAGGCACAAAAAAAAGACCCTTTGCCCAATCACCCTGAAATAATGAAAATAACAGGATAATCAGGCAAAAGGTCTTGTTTCCTCGGTCGAGCCGAAGCCTAAGAACCAGACTCAAAGAGCCGGCTGTTGATTCTTAAGGAAGTAACTACTCCCCCTTTGCTTTTCGCAGTATGCACGGAAAATGGGAGCAATGTCAAGACGTAAAAAAATTGCTTTACATAATTTCATCTTTTTTAGTATATTTTAGTGTAGCTGTAGATTTTTATCTTAAAAAGTTTGCTTTGCAAATTTAATTATGGGAGACGATATGAGTAATTTGCAGATTCAAAATGCCTTGAATACTGTTAATCAGCTTATACCTTTGGTAGAAGAAGCTGAATGTCATTTTAAGAGCGCAAGAAATTGGAGTTTTCTTGATGTTCTAGGCGGCGGATTTTTTGTTGATTTGCTCAAGCATCACAATTTGAATAAAGCAAGCGATTCAATGAGCGAAATAAATTACCTTATGCAGCAATTAAGTTTTCAACTAGGAAGCATTGAAATTCCAAACGACTACAGAATGCAGCTTGGTGGATTTTTGACATTTGCAGATTTCTTTTTTGACGGCTTTTTTGCGGACGCATACATGGCTTCCAAAATTATGAGCAGTTTGGAAGAAGTCCAGAAACTTAAAAATAGACTTTACATTTTAAAAGCAAAGCTTGAACAGATGTAAAAACTGTTTGGCTTATTAATCGCTTTTTTATTGTGAACTTGCAGCGGATGCTAGAAAACTCAGTAGAAGATTTGCCGTAAAATTATAACGGCTTTTCTACTGAGTTTTAGCAGAAATAGTTCAGCGTAAATTGCAATACAACTGCAGAATATGAAATTTACTGATAAGTGAAACTAACAGGCTCGCTGAAAGTGCTGCAGCTATTGTTTCCGCTGCTACTGTAATAACTGTCCGCAGACTTTACCCAGAAGTAATATGTTCCAGATTCAGAAAGTGTTATCAATTTTTTATTTGAGGAGTATGCATCATCATAATATTTTGCTGTAAAACTGTTGTTTTCCGTGCTGTAGAAAATCCAATAATATTTAACACCATCTACCTTGTCCCAGCTTAGGTCAAGGGTGTTCAGGGTTGTGCTTGATGCTTCTACCTTTAAATTTGTTGGAGCAATAAGAGTTGTTTCGTGGGTAAAATCATAACTAACGGCGTTGCTAAAATCGCTGTAAATATATTCTGTCCCTGACCATTTACATGCTCTTATCCAAAAGTAATATGTTCTTGTTGAGTCAAGTGTTGTGGAATAGCTACCGCTGTATGCACGTTCCTTAAGAATTTTTGCCGTTTCTGTATTTTTTTCTGTGTTGTAGTAAATATTGTAATAAAAGTTTTCTTTTGTTTCCCAAGTGATTGTTATTCCATTTTTTGTTTTTGAATCTTTTTGTACGGTGAATGTTTTAGGAACGTAGACCCCTTTGTCAGAAGGCTCTTCTGTATTTTCGATTGTAGTTTTAGGATTTTCATCAGATTCTGTTGAACAGCTATAAAATGTTGATAATAAAAATACTGAAGCCAATAATAAAGTTATTTTTCTTAGTTTCATATTTCCCTCCATGAAATAAGAATGTGCAGTTGATAAGGAATTTTAAAATGTAGAAATTTTTTGTTGTTGACTTTTTAAAACACAAAAACGAGCTTTGCGATGTTTTTGTGTTTGGAGCAGCTCTGTCAATCTGCTCCAATGGTATACCATTGGAGTCTTTGGTTTTTGTTTGTTGTTTTAAAAAAGACACTTGACAACTTTGTATAACATTGATAACTTAACAGTGTTATATTATACAAGGTGGATGGATTATGAGAAATGCAAATCCTGAGCTAGTTTCTTCTATTAAAAAGCGCACTCTTGAGCTTTTAATGGAAAAGGAGCCTTCTGAAATCGGAATGAGGGAAATTGCCAAGAACTGCGGTGTTTCGGCAACGGCGATTTATCATTATTACAAGGACAAGGACTGCCTTTTCCAGGAGATTTCGCTGGATTGTCTGAACGAGATAAATTCGGTGATTGAATCCGCTGCGGAAAAAGCCGCTTTCCCAAAGGAAAAAGTTCTTGCCGCAATCAGGGCGTTCCGCGACTGGAGCTTGAAAAATCCGCGCGTCGCCTCTCTTGTTATGGAAAAAATAAAATCCGCGTCGAACCTTCCGCCAGAAGAAACTGAAAAATTCTATGTCTGCAACCGCACTGGGGAAAAACTTCTGGAGCTTTGCGTTGAAGAAGGCTCTGCCCGTTCGGAAAATCCACGTTTGGATGTGGGCGTTCTGGTTTTCGGACTTTGGGGCTGCCTTCAGGCTGTGATTTCTCGCAAGTCGGAAGTCGAGTACTGGGAAAATTCCGAGCCGTTCACCGAGCGTTTTATAAATATGTGGGCGGAAAATATTTTTGTAAAGTAACTAATGGGAGAAAAATATGAATTCAAAATCAATCTTCAGGAAAATTTTTGCGGCATTTTTTGCGCTTCTGGTTTTTCAGCAGGTTTGGACAGACGAAATTTCTGGAAAAGCTTCTGAAAATGTTCGGACATTTTTGGTTCGGGCGGTTGTAGCTCCGGGCAGTGAGTGGAAAGAAAAATTTCCGCCGCAGTTTGCATTGTGGATTCAGGATTCGGACGGAAACTTCAGCCAGACAATTTTCGCCACAAAAAAGGCTTCAAAGAAAAAGTGGATTTTCGCGCCGAAAGACGGCCGCCCGGAGGCTCTTCCTGTCTGGTATCATTCCTGCAAAAATTTTTATGCTTCTGAATCTGAAAATGAGATGGACGCGGTAACTTCAGCGACTCCAAAAGGAGGTTTTGAAATCGCACGGAAAATTCAGCTTGCAGAAGGCGAAAAATATTTTGTTTACGCAGAAGTAAATAAAAGCTTTGACTACAACGAATTCTATCCGGAAAATGCTGAGAAAAATTCCGCCGAATATTCAGACGTGAATGGACAGCCTTCCGCAGTCTACCGCGCGGAACTCAGCTTTGAAAATCCTGAGTCAAAACTGGAACTTGTAGGAACAGGCTCTCTTGACGGAAAAAGCGGCTCGGTCGAATACAAGACAGAAACTCTGACAACCGCGAAAAATCTTGTGAAAAAAATTATTGTGTGCCTTGAATTTCCTGGAGATGAAAAATGAAAATCCTGATTCTAAATGCCTCGCCAAAACCTGCTGGAACAATTTCGCAGATGATGAAATTTCTTGAGGATGAAATCCGCTGGAAAATTCCAGCCGCTGAAATTGAAACCGTCCGTGTGCCCTCTCTGAAATTCAGCAGCTGCGCAGGATGCATGAAGTGCCGCACCGCCGGGAAATGCATTTTTACTGGAGACGACGCAGACGTTGCAGGGGGAAAAATTGCAAGCGCAGATTTTCTCGTAGTGGCTTCGCCGTGCTGGTGGGGCAACATGACCGGCAGCTTGAAGTCGCTTTTTGACCGCAACGTTTTCCGCATGATGGGCGAGTCAAAGCACGGAATTCCGCTTCCTCTCCTCAAAGGAAAAAAAGCCGCAATCGTAACAGCCTGCACAACTCCGTTTCCGTTCAATGTGATTTGCCGTCAGTCATCGGGCGTTTTTAGTTCAATCGGCGAAATCCTGAAGTCGGCCGGAATAAAAATCATCGCAAAAATCTGCGCCGCCGGAACAAAGCATTCTCCTGGCCTTACAACGGCTAGAAAACGCAAGATTTTGAAAGTTGTGAAAAAAATATGACATACAAAAAGCAGTCTCTGATAAAAAGCGGAAGCTGCCTGAAAAGACACGACGCGAAGCAGCCTTATGCAACAACTCTCCAGAGCAAGCCCGTCAGTCAGCCTCAGACCGCGGCGGACGCCCGTACCTTACCCGAAAATCTGTCCCGGAAGCTTCAGTTTTTCTTTCGGTGGAAACTGCCTGTCGAACTCCTCTGCTTCCTTTGAGTCGATAAAATATCCGTCAGGCTCCTTGAAAGTTCCGCCGCCAGCTTCCTTCACTTTGTCCAGAAAGCCCGGTACAAGCTCCTTTATCAGAAAATAGTCCGCGTCCGGGTCGGCATGGTAGAAAACGCCTTTTGTCTTTGCCACGACAAAGCCGCTTTTTCCGTAGAAGCCGATGTTGCCGGTGATTGCAAGCACGCCACAGCCCATCTCCTTTGCCTTCTCCATCGCGTGCCCAAGAAGAACTGTTCCGTAGCCTTTGCGCTTGAAGTTTGGCGCAATGCTGATTGGTCCGAATGTCATAATCGGAAGCGTTTTGCCGTTGTTAAGTCTGATTTCTGCCCTTGCGAACATCACGTGTCCGACCAAAACGCCGTTTTCTTCCATTATAATGTCGAGTTCCGGCACAAAGTCGCTTCTGGTGCGGAAGCTGTGCAGCACAAAATGCTCGTCGCAGCCGGGCTTGTAGACGTTCCAGAACGCCTCGCGCGTAAGGTTTTCGACCGCCCTGTAGTCCGCAGGCGTCTCGTTCCTGAAAGAGATTTTTTCCATGTCGATTTTGCTGTTCATTTTTGTCTTGCCTCCAAAGTTTTTTGTATGATTTAGGGTTTATCAAAACCCTAAAAACGGCTGAGTCAAGGTCTTGAGCGTAAGCGTGCCTTGACCAGACGTATTTAATAATACGAAAATCCGCGCGTGTTTCCTACCTCAAAGACAGTTCAGAAAAGAGAATGAGAAAATCCGTTCGGACAAAAAAAACGGCGGACAGACAAAATCCATTGCCGTATCCGCCGTGATTTTCACCTTGCCTCCGCTTTTTTTTCGGACGAGATGATTCTGTAGACTGACTTTTCGCTCAGAAAGAATTCTTGTGAAATCTCGCTGACCGAAAATCCTTCTTTGTAGTTTTTGTATATCCGCTGGTTCCGGCTTTTGTACCAGGCTTTGGAATCTTTTGATTCGCCCCAGTTTTTGCGGCTTTCGCATTTCTGCGGGATATACAGGTAAGTTCCAGCCGCATATTCCTGAATCATTTCAAGAAGCTCGGACGGAAGAACGTTTTTCGCCTTTACGTAGTTCATTTTGATGACGCTTTTTCAAAAAGATTTTGATTTCTGATTGAGCAAGCAGTAAAAGCCTTTGAAACTCAAACTGCGCCTTTACTGCCGGCGCAATACAAGTTCTAATGTGTTTGATTTTTTCAAAAAAACTCCTAAAATTTTTTGATGGTAGTTAAGTTTTATAGGTCAACATTCGACCTTATAAGAGCAATTATAATCTATTTACGCTGTTTTGTTAATTAGCCTAAACTTCGGGTTTTTATAACAGTTAGAAAAAAAGCTTTCAGCGAATTTTCAATTTGTTCAGACGGTTGTGCTCGCTCTTCGTTTGAATGGAGTTGGGTTGCTACGCAACTTTAATTGTTCTAATCGCACAAAGTCTTCACAAATTGTAACTTCGCTTGCGCTTTCGTTTGTTTTTTTTCAAAGCTCGAAGTTTAGGCTAATTAGTCCAAACTTTCAATCTAATATTTGACTTTGGCATATTGTCAAAAAGTTTGTGATTATTCATAATGAGCGTATGACTAAATCTCAAATAGCAACATATATTGACCATACTCTTTTGGATCCAAAGGCAGGAGTCCATGACATCATAAGAATTTGCGAAGAAGCTAAGAAATATGGCTTTGCTTCTGTTTGTGTTAACCCGTGCTATGTTCCTCTTTGTTCTTCTGAATTAGCGAATTCTTCTGTAAAGGTTTGTACCGTAATAGGATTTCCTTTGGGAGCTAATTCTACGTCAACAAAGGCTTTTGAAGCAGCGGAGGCTGTCGCTTTTGGCGCAGATGAAGTTGATATGGTTATCAATATAGGGGCTGCGCTTGACGGGCGTTTTTCAGAACTTGAACTTGACATAGCTTCTGTTGTTCAAAACGCAAAGCAGGCTGGCAAAAAAATTGGAAAAAACATAATTGTAAAGGTTATTCTTGAGACTTGCTTTTTAGATGATTCCTGCATACAAACTTGCTGCCTTTGCGCTGTAAAAGCCGGCGCAGATTTTGTAAAAACGTCTACAGGTTTCGCTTCTCCAAAAGGAATAAATGGCAACCTTTTGCCAAATGGAGCATCCGTTTATCACGTAGAATTAATGCGTAAAACTGTGGGACCTAATTTTGGCGTAAAAGCGTCTGGCGGAATCCGCTCTGCAAGAGCTGTCGTTTCTATGATTTGTGCTGGAGCGAATAGAATTGGAACTTCAAGCGGAGTTCAAATAGTCGAAACTTGGGACGAAAGCGTAAAACTTCCTAAATAGGCTAAATAACTATTTTGCAAACCAAAGAATTCTATTTTTCTCAATAGTATATGCAATTTGGTTTTCTTCAAGAAGATAAACTAAATATGCGTTTAATGTGCAGTTTATTAATTGGTATTGCTGAAATCCTAGTCTTATTTCATTTCTGTCTGCAACTCTTTTTAATAGTTCTTCTTTTGTAAGTTTTTCTTTTTGCAATGATGAAAGGACGCAATATTCTGTTGAAAGAACAGCGATTTGATTTAGTTCCACAGTTTCGTTTATTCTAGTTACAGGAATTCCATGGCTTGGAACGTACCAATTCATTTCAAGAGTGTCAATTTTTGCAAGAGTTTCTTTGAATTTTTTTACATCGTAAAGAAAAGGAATCCAGTATTTTAAAATATGAGCTTGACCAAAAACCGCATCTGCGCAAAACAGACAGGTTTGTCCATATTTGCCGGTATAGATTACGCCTAGCATATCTAAATAATGGCCTGGAAGTTCCGTAAAAGTTATTTTGCAGCCATCTGGCAAATGAACGACTGTGTTTTTATCTAAAATTTTATTGCATGCGCTAGAAGGCGCTAAGTAGTACGGACCTTGCAGTTCTTTAAAAGGATGGCCTCCGCAGACAATAGACGCTTGCACTTTAGGATTAAAAATGATGCCTGCTTCTCCTTTTGAAATCCATATTTCGCAATTTGTTCTTTCTTTTATGTAGGCGTTGGCGCCGCAATGGTCGGCATGAGAATGTGTGTTTATTATGGCGCAAACATTGAAACCACCTTTTTCGTTCGGAAAAATTTTGTTAAGTTCTTCAAGAACGTTTTTGCCATCGGAATCTTGTGTTCCAGAATCTATAAGATAGATGTCAGTTGTTTTGCCATTTTTACAAGCGATTACGCCAACGTTTGTAGAACCTTCGATTACGTATAAATTTTGAAACAATTGTTTGTATGCCATAGTGCAATTTTATCACAATATAATAAAAAAGGCAGTTTGTTTTGTTCTTTTGAAACAAAATAAACTGCCCATTTTATAAGTTTTACCTTATTTTAGATTTTTGCTGCTTTTATATCTTTTACGGTGTAATTGTATTTGTGCTCATTGATTGTAAAAGTAATTGTTTCTCCAGCTTTTTTGTCCATAATCGCATTTCCAAAAGGAGCCATGTAAGAAATTACATTGTTATCAGGATCTGATTCCCATGGTCCAAGAATAGTAAACGTTTCTTCTTCGTTTGTGTCATTGTTTTTAAGTGTAACAACGGTTGCAAATGAAATAATTGAAGTTGTAATTGTTGTTGGATCAAATACTACAGCTCTGTTTAATTCTGCCTGAAGCTTTGAAAGCTGCTCGTTCAACCAATGCTGTTTTTCTTTTGCTGCATGGAATTCGGCATTTTCTTTTAAGTCGCCTTTTTCCTTTGCTTCTGCAATTTCTTTTGCATTTTCTGGAATGTCCACAGTTTGAAGCCTGTTGAAAAGCTCCTTCTTTTCGTTGAGTTTTTTAGCAGTAACCAACATTCCTTTTGGAGCCTGGCTCTTTTCTTCAGAAACATGGAACTTAAATTCTGGATATTTTTCCCTAATTCTGTTTCTCATTGTCGTCTTGTAAGAAGAATCAAGCTCAGCAAGGTCGTCAATAAGAGTGTACATGCGTTTTACTGTTTCTTCATCATTTTCGAACATAAAATTCAAGAGCGTGTCGTTTTCAAACAGAAGCTGAGTTGCTTTCTTGTTGATTTTTTTGTTCTCTGTTGTATTTACATGGTTTGCGATTTCCCTAAACGTAAGTTCAATTAAATGGATTAAAGTTATAAGTTGCTTTTCGTAAGAAATTCCGCAGTCTTTGAACCAATCTTCATTCTGGCAGTTTTCAAACATATACAATACTGCATTTCTGTAGTCTTTGCAGTTTGTAAAACAGTTTGCAGCCAGTTTTTCAAGTTTATCTGCAAAACCGCTGTTTACCAGTGTTGAAATCATTTCGCTTGAATGTACAATAGGGAAGAGCTTTATATACTGGTCAGACCAATCAGGAAGCATCCTTACATTCTGAAGGAAATCCTTTTGCAAAGATGTGTTTTTTGTGTCTTTTAGCTGAGTATAAATTTCCCTTGGATCTTCAATTTTTTCGTAAATCTGCTGGAATGAAACTTTGCAAGGATTTACAAGCTGCTTGATAGAATTTGTTATTTCTTGAACAACAAGGTATGATGCAAGCGCTTCTTTTGTGATTCCAGAAGAACTTTCAATAGAATCTAGGGTTTTAACGTATCCTGCAAAATAGTTGAACATTTCGGCGAAGAGCTCGCTCGTTTTGTCTGTTTCGTCTTTCTTTACGTATTTCATTATTATGTCGATGCGCGCAAAGAACTGTTTTTGAGCTTTGAACTCTGTAGAAAGTTTTTCTTCTATGCTGATTTCATTTTCTCGCACAGTATACATTGAAATATCGTTTGGATTTACACCGAAAGATGAATTTGTTTCAAGGCAGTGCTTTGCAGCGCTGTTCCAAGATGTCCATTCCCCAGGAGTAAGAATTGAAGGAACAAGCTCTGCTTTAATTCTTTTGAAGTCACAGTTGTTATCAAAACTTTTAATGATTGTTTTAAGAGCCCAAACTTTGTCTTCTTTGATTTTTTTAGCCAAAACTTCTTTCTTATTTTTTGCCTTCAATACCCAAATATGATCGTTAGAAAGAGGCGTTAATGCGGTTACTGCCATTTTTAAAGAGATTGTATGTGTTCCAACTTTTTTACCAAAATAAATTGTAAGAACATCGTTTTCTACTTTTGTGATAATTCCAACGCCCCAAGCTCTGTGGAATACATAGCTTTTTACATCAAAAGCTATGTGCTTTTCAAAGTCGTTTATAGCTTCAAAAACATTTCTGTAGTTCTGCGTAAGATTTGATGAGCGAATATAATCGTCAAGATGGCTGTGGTCCGCATATTTGCCTTTGTAGCAGTCAGTAATTTCTTTTCTAGCCCAAATGTCGTGCTGATCGATTGATAAAATTTCTTTAAGAAGGCGAATAGCTGTATCCCATTTTTTGTTGTCTTTGTACCAATTGTAAAGTTCCTGCAAAAGAATTGCAGTCTTATCTTCTCCAAGAGTTTTTGCAACCTTTCTTTTTACAAGCTGGAAGAAGTCTATTTCCTGAGGAATAAGTTGAACAAGCTTTGTCCAAAGTTCCTTTACGGCGTTTAAATTGCCTTTGTTTATATAGCGAAGAATTGCTTTTTTGTAGTACTCAGTTGCATTTTCAACGTCGCTTTCTGATTCAAAGTGTTCTGCGAGAGCTCTTGCGAGGTCTGCTTCTTCAAAATCTATTTTAACTATTTGAGCATACAAATCCCATACTTTTGCATTTCCGTTGGAGCGATAGTATTCTGCCAACGTCCTAAGTGCAAATTTGTTGTTCGGATCATCTTCTAGAATGCTTGTGCATAGATATTCAACTACAGATTCTTTATGGTTCTTTTGGAATATATCAACAAGCGTTACAAGCGCAGAATTGTCAAGAGTTCCTTTCTGCAAAGAAATCATTCCTGAAATATACAATGCAATTATACTGTCTTTTGAATGCAAAAGTTGTTCGTCACAAATGTTTTGAATTTCGTCCAAGCAGTTTTCACTTCTGGCTTTTTCTACGATTCCAGCAAGTTCAACAAACTTTTCTTTGGTATAGTTGCTGATAGTGGCTCGTGTCCAAGTTTCTTCTTTGAGCATGTCCTGAACGGATTTGATTAGTTCTTCTGACATAAAGTACTCCCATAAAAAGACAAATAAAAGCTTTTGCTTTTAATTTTTCTTTTTAAGTTGTTTCGCAACGAAGTGAGAAACAACAATTGTTAAAAAGTCTGCAACGCAAACTTGGAAAGATAAAAATGCATTTTTAAGCGATTTCGTCTTTCCTTGCAAAAAATAGTATAAACTCTTGACTCTATTTTTAGTTACTTAACATACAGATTATAAATGTTAGTATCCAAAATTTTTATTTTAAGCAGTATTTCATTTATTAACTGCTCATCGTGAGCTTCTTGACAGTAATCAATAAGCCAAAAATACATATTTATCAGCCTTGGAATTTGAAGTTCAGAAGACCTTGAAGGATCTTTGAATTCGTTTTCCAAAGCATATATGTCCTGTTTTAGTTTTCCGACTTCCTGAGAACGCAATGCCCTCTTAATTGTAAAAACTCCCCATAAAACGCCGTAAATAGGAATCCAGGCTTTTAGAGAATCCCCTGCAAAGCCTTTTTGAGCGGTTTTTTCAATAAGCCTTTTAATCAGTTCTGAATCTAAAAAATCCAAATCGATTTTTTTAAAATCAAGAAAGAAAGCTTCTCTAAACAAAACTTTAGCAGCTTTGTCTTCACCGCATAACGCGTAGCAATCGGCAAGCTCTGCAAGCACATCCGCCTGGTCCTTGTGATAGCTGTTGGACTCCGAAAGGCACATTTTTGCATTGTCGTATTCGCCTAATTTTTTGTAGCAAAGACCTATTTTTCTAAGAATTTCAGATTTCTGCACAGAATCTTTTTCATCAAGAAGGCGAGTATAATTTTGCAATGCAAGCGAAAATATTCCTTTGCAAGTCGAATATATGGCTGGCTCGTAAATCTTTTCAGAATTTTTTATGTACTTAAGAAATTCTTTCCACTCCTGAATGAGCCTTTCGCCTCGTTCAAAAGGGGTTTCCATTTCTGAAAGCGCATTTATCAGATTAATCCAGTAATTACAACATTTTATTGTAAAAGTTATCTCCTGATTTGAAAGATCGTTTTCAAGAGTTTCCCGCAGTTCTTGTAATGCTCTGCCTGGATTCCCTGATTCAAGACAGAGAAGAGCCTCTTTTAATCCTTGTTCAGTCTGATAGTCCATATACTGTAATAGTTATTATAGCAAATTGTTAATTTTAGTCAATGGAAATGCATAAAAATAGTATTTTGGGAACAAAGTTTATACTAGCATTTAGGTAATATGTCAAGCCCCTTTTGTGATTTTTATGTACTTTTTTTTACATTTTTTTAATTCGGGCTAGGTAAAATTTGATGGGCAGTTGCAGAAGCCCTGCAGAATGGCTGCTTAGATATTGGTAAACATGTTTAAAATATTTACAATCTATTCTTCATCTGTTATTATTGAATAAAATGAAAGATATAATGCTTGCGCCTTCTTTGCTCAGCGCGGATTTTGCAGATTTAAAAGGCGCTTTAAAAACTATTGAAACTTTTGGCGGTTCTGTTGTTCATATTGATGTTATGGACGGAAGGTTTGTTCCTCAGATTTCTTATGGGCAGCCAGTTGTAAAATCCTTGCGTCCTTATTCATCATTGCCGTTTGATGTTCATCTTATGGTTGAGCATCCAGAAGAGCAGGTTGAATCTTTTGCGGAATCTGGAGCTGACTGGTTAACATTCCATCACGAAGCTTGCATACATTCGCATCGGCTTGTTCAAAAAATCCATGCTTTAGGAAAAAAAGCCGGGATTTCTATAGTGCCTTCCACGCCTGTAAGCGCCATTAAAGAACTTCTGGAGTATGTGGATTTGGTTCTTGTTATGACTGTGAATCCAGGCTTTGGCGGACAAAAATTAATTTCTTCATGTGTAAAAAAAATTTCAGAGCTTTCGGAATTAAGAAATCAGAATAATTTAAGTTTTAAAATTTCTGTTGACGGGGGAATAAACGAAACTAACTTGAATGAAGTTATTTCTTGCGGTGCTGATATTGTTGTTTCTGGCTCTGCATTTTTCAACGGAAAAATAAAATGGGCTTAAAAAGAATTTAAATCTACAAGCAAATTCTTAAAGTCTTTTTAAAATAGTTTGTTGGAGATTTTTATGAAATATGCAAAGAAAATTTTCAAACTCGTGATTGCTTTTATAAGTGTTTGCCAGTTTTCTGTTTTTTCACAAGAAAATAGCGAGGTTGCGACTTCCGCTTTTTTGCAAGGAACTACTGCCTATCGCAATAATGAGTGGGTATCTGCCGTTTTTCTTTTAAGAAAAGCGATTTCTTACCCTGAAAATTTCAATGCGGATACTTATTATATGCTTATTTCTGCCGAAATGTATTCAGGAGAATATAAAACCGCCTTGCAAGATTGCGATGTGTTTCTTTCAAATTTTAAAGATAGTCCATATACGTCTTTTGTTGTCTTTCACAAAGGCAAATCTTTGTTCTTTTTGGGGCAGTATGAAAAATCTGTAATTCAGCTTGGCGATTTTTGCCATCAGTATCCAGAGCACGAAATGTATGCTTCTGCGCTTTATTGGATAGGTGAAAGCTTTTTTGCAAGTTACAACTATGACGAAGCAAAATTGCTTTATTCAAGAATTATTTCAGAGTATTCAAACGATTCAAAAGCTCCGGCGGCTCAGTATAGATTGGAAACCATAGAGCAAAGCGCTCGCGAAGAGAAACTGCTATATCTTTTAAAAGAAACAGGAGAAGAGTACCTTTCTGCAAAAGAAGAGTATGAGCGTCAGCTAAAACTTTCTGATTCTGAAAATTCGTTTGACGTTCGAAAAAGATTGATGGATTTGCAAAGGCGCAATGGCGATTTAGAAAAAAAAGTTGCAGAACTCAATGCTCAAAACGCTGAATTGGCAAATCAGCTGGATATAGAAAAACAGTTTAATAATAGAATAAAAACTGAAAATGATGATATGATAGAGTCTTTGAAACAAAAAGCTTGGAAAACTCAGCAGTTGCTTGATAAAAGAACATCTTCGGAAGGGGTGAAAAAATGAATTTCCATAAAAGAAAAATATTTGTAACTTTTTTATGCTTTTTTTTGATTTCTGTAAATTCTTTTAATGTTTTTGCAGCAAAGAAAAATAAGAAAAACGGTCAAGAAGAAACAGCTTCTGTTGTTAATGTAAAAGAAGAAAGCAAAGGCAAAAAAAATAATAAAAAAACTAAAGAACAAAAGAAACTTACAGCAGAAGAAAAACGTGCTAAAAAACAACAGGAAAAAGAAAATTCAAAACTTGCTGCTCAAGAAAAAAAAGAGCAGCTTGAAAAGGAATCTCAAGATATTCTCGATAAATCCCGCATAAAAGTTGTTAATATGATTAGTGGCGAAGGCGTTTTTACGGCTGAAAAAAACTATAAGACCGTAGGAAACATAAAGCTTGCTGTAAAAGGTACGGTTGGAACTTTTCAATTTTATGCAATAAATAAAAACAAGCAGGAAATTCCTTTGCTTGTGGGTTATGATGAATCAACGTCTTCGTTTTTTTCTTTAAAAGTGAACAACCGGATTTTTAAATTGAATGACAATACCGGCATAATAATTGGTTCAAGAAAAAGCGACGATGGTGTTCAGCTTGTGTATGTTGTTCCAGAAACTGCTAGGGTTTTTGTTAAGTACGATTGTCTAAAATCAAACGAAAAATCTGAGGCAGATATTATAAAAGTGTCAGCCTTTGTAAAAAATATCGGTTCTAAAAAAGAAAATTTCGCTCTAAAAAATGTGCTGGATACAGTTTTAGGCGAGCAAAGCGGACCTCATTTTATGACCGCGGAGAATAAGAGCATCAATACAGAATGTCAGTTTCGTAAGTTTGATGAAATAAAGTGGATTTCCTCTGGAAGTTCAAAAGCTTGCATGCAAATCCTTTTAAATGGGGCTGACATAACAAAGCCTGAAGTTGTAACCTTGGGCAATAAGGATGTTTTGTCTCTTAATTCGTGGATTCCTGTGGAAGTAAAGTCAAGAAGTTTTGATTCAGTTCTTTCCTATAACAACTCTGCAGTCTGCATAAATTGGGAAGGCGTAGATTTGGAGCCAAATGAGGAAGCTTCTTTTGTTTACTATATTGCAGTTGCTGCGGATGGCAATTTTCCTCACGGAAATATATTTTTAAAGAAGTATGATGAAGAGCATGTCTCTTCGAAAGATGAATCTAGTTCAAATTTAAAAGATATGAATTCAAAAATAGAACAGAATGTCAAGAAATCTGTTTCCAATCCAAAAAATGACTCTAAACTAGAAGATAATTCTGTTGCCAGCAAAGACTCTGTCGTACAAAAAACAGAAGAATCTAATAAGAATTCTGAAACTTTTGAAATTTCGCCAGAATCTATAACGGATTCCCAGTTGGATCCTGTTTATATACAAGCGTTAATAAATAAAATTAATGCTCTTGAAAAGAATTCTGCAACAATAGACCGAATGGAGCTTCTTAGATTGAATACCGAATTGGACGCAATTTTAAGAAAGCTGGAGCAGCAATAGATGACTCGCGATGTTCTTGATGTTGCTAAAAGTCTAATGCGAAGAAGGCATTTCGACAAAGCTATAAAACTCCTTGATGGACGGGCAGAAATATATAGCCAAAATTTTGACTATTATCTTTTGTTTGGTATAGCATGCCTCTATATAGGTGACACAGGGGCTGCTTCGTCGTATTTTCAAAAGGCAAGAAATCTTCGCCTTACGGATACAAATTTGCTTTTGGGGCAGGCGGCTCTTTTTTTAAGAAGAGGCGATACGTCAAGAGCTTTGCAATATTACATAGATATTCTTAGCAATGACCCTTATAATAAAACTGCAAAAAAAGCAATGGACTTTATTCGCAATAACGGTGACTACAATACAATTTGCCGTTGGGTTGATACAGGCAGGTTAGAAGAGTTTTATCCTCCTTTAGGTATAAATCCTTACAAAGTGATGGGAGTTGTCTTTCCATTATTGGCTTGTGTCTTGGGGATTTTGTGCGCGGCGAATTTTGTGCAGTTTTCAAAGCCAGAATTAGGAACTCGGGAAGACCTTTCCGCTTACGTTCTTTCTGTTGAAGAAAGAAAAAATGCTCAGGAAACAGATCTTTCTTCAGGCTCTTTTTCGTATATTCTGTCTTCTAAGCAGATTTTGGATTCTTACGGAAAAGCCCAAAGATATTTTCAAAATTATCAGGATAATCTTGCTCAAATTGAAGTTAATAGAATTTTGTGTTCCAACGCTTCTGTTTCAATAAAGCAAAAGGCAAGGGAATTGATGAATTTTATAGAGCCTCCTTCTTTTGATTCTATAAAGGACAGTCCTGAATATTCTATGGTTGAAAAAGAACCTAATTTGTATCTTTCGTGTTGGGTTTCTTGGTCTGGAAGAGTTTCAAATATTGAACAGACAGAATCGTTTTTTAAATGCGATTTGCTCGTTGGTTATGATACAATGCGCAGTGTAAAAGGTATCGTTCCTGTATATTTTAAGATTGCTCCCGTAATGGATGTAGAAAAGCCTGTTACAATACTTGCAAAAATAACTTCAAAAGATGGAAAACTTGCATTGGAAGGTAGGTCAATTTATCAGAGTGTAAGGTAGAAAATTATTTTTAATTGTTTTGATTTTGTAAAAAGATAAAAAAAAATTCATTTTTTTACAAAAAGGTGCATATACATTTTATAGAAAGACCTAAAAAGTATGGATTTTATCTTTTTTTGATGTCTTTTATCTTATTTTAAAATTGGAGGACAAATGTCTGAAGAAGTTTCAAAAGAAATGTCTGAAAAGTTAAAGGCTCTTGAAGCCGCTAGACTTCAGATTGAAAAACAGTATGGTCAAAATTCGCTTATGCGTCTTGGCTCTCAAGGAAATACCGCAGAAATTGATGTTATTCCTTCTGGCTCTATTATGCTCGACGAAGCTCTTGGCGTTGGCGGTTATCCGCGTGGCAGAATTATCGAAATGTATGGACCTGAAAGTTCTGGAAAAACCACTCTTGCATTGCACGCAATTGCGGAAGCTCAAAAATTGGGTGGAATCGCAGCCTTTGTTGATGCGGAACACGCGCTTGATCCTCAGTACGCAAAAAATTTAGGAGTAAATATTGATGACCTATGGCTTTCTCAGCCAGATAGCGGAGAGCAAGCCCTGCAGATTACAGAGCAGCTGGTTCGTTCTGGCGCAGTAGATATAATAGTTGTGGATTCTGTAGCAGCGCTTACTCCTCAAAAGGAAATTGAAGGCGAAATGGGCGATGCTGTAATGGGAATGCAGGCTCGCCTTATGAGTCAGGCTTTAAGAAAACTTACAGCAATTATTGGAAAAAGCAATTGTATTGTAATCTTTATAAATCAAATTCGCATGAAGATTGGCGTAATGTTTGGCAATCCTGAAACCACAACTGGCGGCCAGGCTTTGAAGTTTTATACATCAGTTCGCCTTGAAATCCGAAGAATTGAATCGATTGACGGCAAAGGCGACGAAGATGCTGTAGGCAATAGAGTTCGCGTAAAAATTGTAAAAAACAAAGTTGCTCCTCCGTTTAGAAAAACAGAATTAGACATCTACTTTGGAAAAGGAATAAGCAGGTGTGCAAGTATTTTGGATTCAGCTGTAAAGCACGGTCTTATAGATAAAAAAGGTGCGTGGTACACACAGGGCGAAACTAAGGTAGGTCAAGGACACGAAAATGCGGTTTCGTTTTTGGAAACAAATCCTGAGTTTACAAATAAGCTTGAAACTCAGTTGAGGCAGCAGCTTTTTCCTGGTCAAGTTTTAAAAGACAAGGAAGGAAATCCTGTAAAAAAAGCCGCAGAGGAAAAAAAGAAGACAAAGGCTAAGGCTGATTCTGAAAAAGAAAATTCTTCTCAGGAAGGTTTGTTTTAATTGACTCAGGTTATTCTTGGATTGGGTTCAAATAGGCATTTTAATGGAAAGGATTGTGTAGCTTTACTTGCGGATGCCTGTTTGAGCCTTGAAAGCATTTTAAACTCAATGGTTTTTTCAAGTGTCTACAAATCAAAGCCTATGTATGTCACTAATCAAAGTGATTTTTTTAATATGGCTGTAAAAGGTTTTGTTGATGATGATTTTTCGCCTTTTGCTCTGCTTGAAGAAATTCACAAAATAGAAATTAAATTTGGCCGCAACAGAGAGCAAGAAATTCGCTTTGGAACAAGGTCTTTGGATATTGATATCGAAGAATTTGGAGATTTGCAAATATCTTTGCCAGAGTTAACCTTGCCGCATCCGCGCATGCAAGAACGCGAATTTGTTTTGATTCCTGTGCTTGAGATTTTGGACGAATCTGCCGATTTTTTAAGAAGAAATACACTTTCTTCTTTTTTGCAAAAACTTCCAGCGCAGGGCGTGGAAAAATGTTGCGACGAAGTTCAAACTAGGTTTAAAAGACTTATAGCCACAAAAGAAGAGAATGTAAAAGACTAAGTTAGGTGGCATATCATGGAAAAAAATGCATCAGAAAAGTCAAATACGGCAGTTATTGAAAAAGTTTCTGATAAAGAAAAATCTCATAAATTTATTGCAGGGGCATTTGAAGGTCCTTTAGATTTGTTGTGGTTTCTTATAAATAAAAGCGAAATAAATATTTATGATATTCCAATAGCGCAAATTACGGAACAGTATCTTGAGTATCTTGATTATGCAGTTCAAACAGATTTAGGTGATTTAAGCGAATTCTACAAGTGGGCTGCAATGCTTTTAAATATGAAAAGCCGAATGCTTTTGCCTATTGAAGTCGCCTATGAAGGAGAAGAAGTAGAAGACCCTCGCCAAGAGCTTGTCGACAAATTAATAGAATATCAACGTTTTAAAAAACTTTCTGAACTTATGGAAGAAAAAGAGTCTGATTCAGAATGGAACTTTGAGCGGTCAAAAATACAGAGAGTTCTTCCCTTTGAAAGTCAAGAAGACCAATGGGAGCAGGTTGATACTTGGGAATTGCTTCAGCAGATGCAAAAACTGTTTAAGAGCATGGTTAGCAGATATTCAAATGAAAAAATTTTGAATATGTATGAAGAAATTTCTGTAAATGAAAAAATTACCCTTATGAATGAGCTGTTCGAAAAAAGCAATGAGTGTATGTTTACAGATCTTATAACTCGTTCTGGCAACGAAATGGATATAATTTGTGCGTTTATGGCGGTTTTAGAAGCTGTAAAGTTTAGAATGATTACAATCATGCAGAACAGGCTTTTTGGGGATATAAAAATTTGCCGCAGATTGGACACAAACGAGAGTTTTGATAATTTTGAAATTACAATCGACAAAAGCGATAAAACTGATTCTGAATAAATAAGTGGTGAAGTATGGAATTGAAAAAAGAGACAGCACTTGTGGAAACTGTTCTTTTTCTAGAAAGTGAGCCTATTACTGAAAAGCAGATTTCAAATATAGTTCAACTTTCAGAAGAAGTTGTTGAAAAATGTATCCAGATGTTGCAAGAAAAATATTCGGCAGAAAATTCTGGAATTGAATTGGCAATGATTACAGGCGGATGGTCGCTGGTTCCTAAGCAAGAGTTTTGGGCAGGGCTTCGCGAACGCTATGGCGAGAAGAACGCTGGCCGTCTTTCCCGCTCCGCAATGGAAACTCTTTCCATAATAGCTTACTCTCAGCCTATTACAAGAACTGAAATTGAACAGATTCGGGGCGTAAGCGCGGATAATATGATAAGGCTTCTGGTTGAAAGAAATCTTATTAAAGAAGTCGGAAGAAAAGACGTGCCTGGAAAGCCTGTTCAGTTTGGAACAACAAAAGAGTTTTTAAAATTCTTTAGGCTTAATAGCATTGCAGAATTGCCAAAGCTCGATGAAGAAGAAGAACAGAGGTTTGAACTTGCAAGATAAAGATAGAAATAAAGATACAAGCGGTGGAATTAGACTTCAAGTTTATTTAGCCCATTCTGGGGTTGCTAGCAGAAGAGCCAGCGAAAAGATTATTCAAGAAGGGCGGGTTTGCATAAATGGAAAAACTGTTTGCGAAATGGGGGAAAAGGTTTTTCCAAATGACGTTGTAACTGTTGACGGAAAAAATATTACTTTAGAAGAAAAAAAACGCTATATTCTATTGTATAAGCCTGCAGGTTATGTGTGTTCGATGGCAGATGAAAAAGACAGACCCATTGCAGTGGATATACTAAAAAAAGATTTTAGCGAGCGTCTTTATAATATTGGTCGGCTTGATATGTTTAGCCAAGGCCTTATAATTTTTACAAACGACGGAGATTTTGCCGCGACTCTTTCACATCCTTCTGCGGAGCTAGAAAAAGAATATGTTGTGGATTCCAGCGTTCCTTTGCCAAGAGAACTTTGTTCTGAATTTGAAAAAGGTATCCGTGTGGATGGAATTTTTTATAAGTGCAAAAAAGCATTGGAAATTAATTCTCACAGAATAAAAATTGTTTTAGTAGAAGGAAAAAATCGCGAAATAAGAAACGTTTTTCAATCTAAAAATGTAGGAATAAGAAAACTTGTCCGCACAAGGATTGGAAATATTTGCGCGGAAAATATGCAGCCTGGTGAATACAGAGAGCTTTCTTCTATTGAAGTGCAAGGGCTTTTAAAGCTTTGTAAAAATAAGTGTTTATAAGCATAGTTTGCGTCGCAAACTTTTTTATAATGGCAACTTTTATCTTTTTGTAAAGATGAAAATAAAAATAAATTATAAAGGTGTGTTATGGTTATTGCAATCGATGGACCTGCTGGCACAGGAAAAAGCACTGTTGCTGCAATTATTGCTAAAAAGTTAAATATAACGAATCTAAATAGTGGAAGTTTTTACAGAGCGCTTACACTTGCTATGCTAGAATCTGGCATAGACCTTTCGGATACCGAAAAAGTTCTTGAATTTTGCAAAAAGCAAAAGCTCGACTATATCAATGCAAGAATGATTCTTAATGGAATCGACGTAGAAAATCGTCTCCACGAAGATAAAGTTAGCGCTGTGGTCGCTCAAGTCAGCGCTATCGTTGAGATTCGTCATCTTGTAAATGCAAGGCTGCGCGAAATAACAAAAAATCTAGACATCGTCTGCGAAGGTCGCGATATGACGACTGTTGTTTTTCCAAATGCTGATTTTAAGTTCTATTTGGATGCTTCAATTGATGTTCAGGCGCAGCGAAGGTTTGATCAGGGGGTCAGTGAGCTTTCCCTTGAGCAAATAAAAGATGCCATAAAAAAACGCGATGAAATCGATAAAAACAAGGCAGAAGGTGCTCTTAGGATTGCCCCTGATGCAATGTATATAGATACTTCCGCCTTGACGATAGATAACGTTTGTGCCATAATATTGACACAAATTCATAAGAAAGGGTTCACAATGGAAGAAATGGAAGTGGAAAAGGATGAAGCTCAGAACAAGAGTGTAATTCACGCACAATTAGAAGAGGCTCTGAATGGCTTTAGCAATCCAGAGGAAGGTCAAACTGTTGAAGGTACAGTAATTCAAATTACAGATGATTACGTATTCCTTAATATCGATGGTTGTAAATCAGAAGGAAAGCTTTCTGTAGAAGAATTCGCAGATGATATGCCTGCAGTTGGAGATAAGGTTCAAGTATTCCTTGTTCATGCAATTGGTCGCAATGGAAGTCCTGAAATCTCTAAGACTAGAGCTGATGAAAAACGCCTATGGAAAGTTTTTGCTCAGGCTCATAAAAATAATACGCCTGTTGAAGGAACAATTGTAAAAATTGTTCGCGGTGGTTACGATGTTGATCTCGGCGGTCACATTCATGCTTTTCTTCCTATTAGTCAGTCTGATAGTCAGAAAGTTGAAAAACCAGAATCTCTTATAGGTTTAAAATCAAAGTTTTATATAGAACGAATATTTAATGAAAATAAAAAGAACGTTGTTGTAAATCGTCGCAAATATTTGGAAGAACAGATTGATTCAAAGCGCGAAGAATTTTTCAACAGCGTAAAAATTGGCGATAGCGTAAAGGGAACTGTAAAGAGTTTTACAAGTTTCGGCGCGTTTATTGACCTTGGAGGATTTGACGGACTTCTTCATATCAACGATATGAGCTGGGGACACGTTGCTCGTCCAAAAGATTTTGTAAAAAAAGGTCAGGAAATTGAGCTTAAGGTTATTCGGCTCGATCCTGCAGAAAAAAGAATTAATCTTTCGTTAAAGCATTTTACAGAAGATCCTTGGATTCACTTTGAAGAAAAATATCACGTAAATGATGTTGTAAAGGGAAAAGTTACTAAGCTTACAGACTTTGGTGCGTTTATTGAACTCGAAGAAGGCATTGAAGGTCTTGTTCATATCAGTGAATTCTCTTGGACAAAGAAAATCAATAAGCCTTCAGACATGGTAAACGTCGGTGATGAAGTTGAAGCTATGATTCTTGGATACGATATTCAGGCTGGCAGAGTTTCTTTAGGACTTAAACAAATCACTGAAAATCCATGGGATAGCGTCGCTGAAAAATATTCAGTAGGCACAAAGGTTTCTGGAAAGGTTGTAAAACTAACAAATGCAGGAGCCTTTGTTGAACTTGAAGAAGGTATAGACGGTTTCCTTCACGCAGATGATATTTCTTGGACAAAGAAAGTAAAGCATCCTAGCAATGAACTTTCTGTAAATCAAGATATTGAAGCTGTTGTTATCGATTGTGATTCTGAAAATAAAAGAGTTAGACTTGGTATAAAACAACTTACTGAAGATCCTTGGAAACAGTTCGCAGAAGAATACAAGCCTGGTTCAACTCTTGAAGGTGAAATTACTGCAATTAATGATTTTGGCGTTTTTGTAAAAGCTCCAAATGGAATAGAAGGTCTTGTTAATAAATCTAATTTAAGCGAAGACAGAGATACTCCTTATGAAGAAGCTGTAAAAAAATATAACGTTGGCGACAAAATCAATGTGTATGTTGTTGACGTAAATACAGAAAGAGAACGTGTTGCTTTTTCTGTTAGAGAATTCAAGAGAAAGCAGCAGCGAGATGAGATTTCTCAGTATATGTCAAAATCTAATAGTGATGATGATGGCGCTTATACACTTGCTGATTATCTTCAGACACAGAAAAATTAGTTTTTGAAGTTTTGATGAATCAGTTTTCTTTTGAACTTGCGAAGACTCTCATCGAAATCAGTCTGGAACTCAATTCAGATTATCCTACAAAAGACGCATTGTTGTTTCGTATTTTGAAATCTGCAATGCGTCTTGTTAAATGTAAGGAATCTGTCTTTATTTCAGTTAATTCTGTTGATGGCTCTTGCACATTGGCAGGAGGTCTAAAGGACGGTAGCTATATTGAAGCAAATAAGTTGCTTCCTTCTGACTTTTTTGCAAATACTCTTTTTGAAAAACAAGATTCATTAATACTGAATAGTCTTGCTGATAATTATAGTTTTTATAGATATATGCAGGACTTTTTTAGTATTTCTGTGCAAGATTCATTGAGAATTACTCTACCTTTTAGAGAAAAAGTTGTTGCTATAATAGAACTTTTTAATCTTGAAGATAAAAATCTTACTTCTGAAGAAAGATTACTTATTGAGTTGTTTGAAAAAATCGCCAGCCAAAGTTATGTAAAAATGCTTAAGGATTATTCTGTCCCTAAAGTTCCTTTTTCAAGGAATAATTCGACAGCTAAAAAGCAGATTCCGAATGCATTTCATGACTTTTTGGTTGTAAGTCCCGTTATAAAAGATTTGATGACGGTTGTAAAAAAGGCTGCTATAACAAATTCTTCTGTGCTTATAACTGGAGAAAGTGGTGTAGGAAAAGAACTCTTTGCAGAACAAATTTATTTGAATAGCAAACGTTCTAACAAACCTTTTATTCGTGTAAACTGTGCGGCTCTTTCAGATTCTCTTATGGAAAGTGAATTTTTTGGTCACGAAAAAGGGGCGTTTACAAGTGCTGATTCTTTGCAAAAAGGAAGATTTGAGGTCGCCGATGGCGGAACGATTTTTCTTGATGAGATTGGAGAAATACCACTTTCTCTGCAAGTAAAGCTTCTTAGAGTTATTCAGGATAAGCAATTTGAAAGAGTTGGTTCTTCTCAAACTGTAGATGTTGATGTTAGAATAATTGCGGCTACAAATAGAAATCTTGAAAAAATGGTAAAAGAGGGTACCTTTAGAGAAGATTTGTATTTTAGATTAAATGTTCTTCCTATTAGAGTTCCTCCTCTTAGGGAAAGGGTAGAGGATATTATTCCTTTGGCTAATAAGTTTTTAGCAAAGTATTCTGAAGAAAACGGAAAGCTTTTTGAAGGCTTTGACGAAAACGCAAGAATCTGTCTTGAAAATTATAGTTGGCCAGGAAATGTTAGAGAGTTGGAAAATTGCATAGTTCGCGCTTGCATTTTAGGAAATCCTCCGTTTATTAAGACTGAGAATTTACGCTTAGATATAAATGCGGGTGTTATTAATGAAGAAGAGTCTTCTTTTGATGGAAGAAATCTTTTTGCAGAAATTAGAGATTCAAGCCCGGACAAGAGTTTAAAGTCAGTGGTAACATCCTTAAAAAGGGCTTATGTTATACACGTGCTTGAAGAGTGCGGTTGGAATCAAACTAAGGCTGGGAAAGTGCTAGGAATTCAACGGACTTATGTGTCTCGCCTTATGAGTGAGTTGCATATTCGTGAAAGATAGATAAATTGGAGGATAAAAAATGAATAAAGATGAAAAAAAAGAATCTTTTAATGAAAAGTTGGCAGGTTATGTTGATAAAAGGGCAAAAATACTTATAGGTGTTCTTGTTGCTATCGTCGTTCTATTTGTTGCTTACTGCGTAAGTTTTATTGTTGTTCAAAATAATAATAAAAAAGGTATAGAATCTGTAGATACAATTGAATTTAAGTTAACAGATGGTTCTGAATCTTTAAGTGATGAAGAAATTGATGAAAGAAAGAATGTCGCCTTAGAGTCTTTGAACCCTTTTATGAAAAAAGGTGGCGTTACTGGAGTTCGTGCTAATATGCTTGCTGCAGAAATCTACTATTCTAGAAAGGATTATAAAAATTCTGCAGAATGTTATAAGCTTGCTGCGCAAAAAGGAAAAAAATCGTATACAGCTCCTATTTGCAATTACTATGCTGCAGTTTCTTATGAAAATATAGGAAATCTTGACGAAGCTTTGAGTTTTTATAAAAAAGCTGCTGATTTTGATACTTTTGTAAAATCGTCGCATGCAAAATTTAGTTATGCTAGAATTCTTGAATCAAAAGGAAACCTTGAAGAAGCAAAAAAAGTTTATCAAGATTTAGTGGATAACAATTCTGGTGATACTTGGGCAGATATTGCAAAAACACGGCTTCTTTATCTTGATTTTTCAAAATAATTTTTGCTTGCTTTCTTTTTGCATTGATTAATCTTTATTTATGAATACAATTATGACAACTATGAAAAGATTCTTTTTATCCAATATATTTCTTAGTTGTCTTTTTTTATTTTTAGGCTGTGGCCTTGACGAATACTATGTTTTGGATGCGCCTGTTTCTTCTTTGAGTACGCCTTCCGTAACATCTGCAAATTATACTTTTCAAACTCCTTTTGATTCTGCTGATTTTTCGTTTAGAACAAATGAAGAAGGCATTAACAAGACGTATACCCAAGCAGATTCTTCTTTTAAGTTTTTAGGAACCGCCATTTACTATAAAATTTATAATAATTATTCCAAAATGAATTCTGAAATTTCTTCCCTTAGTTCTTTAAATACTTCTACTAATGAATCTGCGGCCGCTTCTAAAATGATAGAAACTTATAAGTATGTGCAGCTAGGCTGCAAGGAAGGGTCTGTAACCCCTTTGATTTCTGGAACAGGAAATAATAAGACTGTAAAAATAAGGCTTACAAATTATCAAGAATTTATTTCAAAAATTTATATTGATGATGTTGCGAAGTTTACTCCTATAAGAAATAAAGATAAAGAACCGTTTTCTTTTGATTTCGGCCGTTCTAATAAAGATGGCGATTATTCTGATGACGAACTTCCAAAAGATGGCGATTCAGATGTTGTTTATGGAGATGAGTCAAGCGAAGGAATGTGGTATGTAAGTTTGTATGCCGTAGCTGTAGGGCGTGATACTACATATACTACGTATTACAGCGGTCTGCTGCATTTAGGGGCGGTTGCAATAGATAGCAGGGAAAAAGATAACTAGAATTTTTTATTACATTTATAAGCTCTGCAGTTGATTTTTTTTTTAGATTGGTATATATTTCTTTTTATGGTTCCTTAGCTCAGCTGGATAGAGCACATGCCTTCTAAGCATGCGGTCGGCAGTTCGATTCTGCCAGGAATCAATAAAATCAGTTTTTGAAAAATAAATTTTCTTAAAAAGGAGAAAAATTGCTAGCGTTAAAGTGATTTTTCTCCTTTTTTAATCTCTTTTATAAGAAATATGCAGTTTTTAGACGTTGATAAAATTTTATTGCAATAGTATAATTGTCGCTATGTGTAAATTACTTAAAAATATAGTTATATTTTTTAACTTATTTCCATTATTGTTTATTTCATGTGTTTCTACTAAGGTGTATGAAACAAGAACTGCTCGAGTTTTTCAAGATGATGTTCTTATTGTAGAAGAAGTAAATACTTTAAAAAATGGAAAGAAGAAATCCTTTGATAGTACGATTTATAGGTATGTAGATTTTGATGATGAAGATGGGGATGCGATTCACGCGGTTTTAGAAAGAAAAATAAAAAATAAATCTGAAAAAACAAGCATTTCGATTTATGAAAATAAGGAACTCATTGAAACTAAAGAGTTTAAGTCAAAAAAAGGTAAAATTAAAAGATTCAAAAAGAATTCTGAAAATGAACAGCTAATGAAGCTTGCTTATGATGCAATGAATGAAGAAAAAATTCAGGATAAGGGGAAGTGGATTTCAAAAGTCACTACTGAAAGAGTTTCAGTAGAAAGCACCCCAAATATGAAGTTCGTTGCGTATTCATTTTTAGGAAAACCTTTTGTAATATTGGGAAGTTCCGTCTGGAATCTTGTAAAGTGTGTAGGATATGGTTGTATAAATTTCTTTGGAGGTTATACTACTGTTACGGATAGAAATTTCCTTTGGGTAACGCCAGATATTGCCGGCTCTAAAAAGAAGTACCAGGAACAGCGAGTAAAAAATACCATTGTCTATCCTGAATATCATGTGCCATTTACGGATAATAAAATCGCCGTGAAAAAAATGAATACTGAAGTTTCGAATATTTTTAAGGAAAATAATACGGTAAAAGTTCTTTCGGAAGAGGAATTTGTTTACGACAATACTCTTTCTGTAAAAAAATCGGCTTCTGCTGATGCTGCTCTTACAGCTTCAGTTGTAGGTGTCGTAGGTTCTGTGGTTTCTGTGCCTATTTCAGGTGTAACTTGGCTTGGCGGTGCGGTATACGGAATCTATGATAAGATAAAATAGTTTTTTTTAATAAAATTTACTACGGAGGTAAATATGAAAAAAATTCTTTTAGTATTAGGAGCTGTTCTTGCAGTTTCTTTTGTTACTGGTTGTGCGTCTAACCCTAAAAATCCAGCTTATGGACAGTCTTCTACAGCTATGGCTAAACAGCTTGGCGCGCCTGATTGGTATTTTAGAGATGTACGTGACGATGCAGGTATCTACGCTGTAGGTCGTGCTGATTTTTCTGATGAAATTGTTTCTGAAAAAGCTGCAAGAATCGATGGTCGTGCTAGACTTGCACAGATGCTTGAATCTGCAATGAACTATATCGGCGAAAACTCTAGTTCTGCTGATGGTGAAACAAAAAAAGCTTTTAAAGAAAATACAAAGCAAATTACAAACCAAGTCCTTGTTGGCTCTATGATGGTAGATCGCTTTGATATTGACGGAAAAGTAAGCGTTTTAATGTTCCAGCCTTATGATGATCTTATTAAGAAGATTAAATCACAGGCTATGAAGCAGGATAACGAAAAACTTAAGAATTTTATGGCGCAATTGACTGTTGAACAGTTCAGAGATGCTGTAGATAATGCTCCTGTTGAAGAATAGTTCTAACTTTTTTTAATAAAACTACCAAAACTGATTGAAAACCATAGTTCAGATTTATGGCTTCGTTTATGTTTTGGTAGTTTTTTATTTCTATTTTATACAAATCTTATAAATGGCAGAGTCAAGGCATTAAGTTTATCTTGGTTTTTAGAGTGTCTTGTCCATGCGATATTCTTATGGTTCAAGAAAAAATCTGTGATGCGCATCTCCATTTAGTTCAGTGTTCTAAAAAAATGGATTTTGCTTCTTTTAGCGAATTTCAATCATATTTTGCTTGTACTTGTGCTCATGAAGAAAAAGAATTTTACGAACAAGCAGAAATCTGCAAAATGCTTTCCGATAAATCTGGAGAGAAATGTACGCTGAATTTCGCGCAAGCGTTTGGAATACATCCTCAAATGCCGCTTTTAGAAAATGCGGATTTTCTTGAGAAATTGCTTCAGGAAGAAAAAATTGACGCGATAGGGGAATCTGGTTTTGACTTGTTTACTCAAGAATTGAAAAGTCAGCTGGACGTTCAGGAACTTGCTTGGCGTATTCAACTTGAACTTGCAATAAAATATAAAAAGCCTCTTGTTGTGCACTGTAGAAAAGCCCTTCAGTATATTTATAGAGATGCAGCTTTACTAAAAAAAGTTCCTTCGGTGTTGTTTCATTCTTTTTGCGGCGGAATTTACGAAGCGAAAGGAATTTTATCAAAAGAAATTAATGCGTACTTTTCATTTGGAAATCAACTTTTAAAAGGAAACAAAAAATCTGCTGAATGTGTAAAACTCCTTCCTGTTTCTTGCATTGTTTTTGAAACCGATGCGCCTTTTCAAACTTTAAAACATGAGTTTTTTACAAATCCTTTAGACGTAAAAAATGTCTACAAAAAAGCTTTTGAGATTCGTTATCCAGAAAAAAAAATAGAGCTAAGTGAATTTTGCAACGAAATTTTTAATACATTTTTGAACTGTTTTAAAATAGGCTAAGTTCTGTGAATATTTTCTGTTCGATTTTCTACCTAGCCCGAACTTCGAGCTTTTAGGAAAAAGAACAAAAGCGTAAGCGAATTTACAATTTATAAAAAAACTCGACTTTTGGCCTAATATTTATTCTTTTTAACTATCTTGCTTTTAAACAGTATATTTACAAAAAGTCATGCTTTTTGCTATAGTTATTGTGTTCATAAATTAACTAGCATTTGGAAGAGAATTATGTATACTTTGTTATATGCAGAGATGAATCTTTTTTGTACTTTGCTTTTGATTCTTTTGTTCGTTAGATTAAAAAAATTAATGCTTTCATCTCTTTATAAAAAACTTTTTTTGCGGGTCTTATTTTTTGGGATTCTTTTTTTTATAAGTGATTTTTTATGGGAAATTGTAGACGGCGGCAAATTTGGGGTTCCAATATTTTGCAATTATCTTTTAGCAATAATCTATTTTATTTTTTCTTGTCTTGTAAGTTATAATTGGTTTTTATATTCAGAATCTGTCCAAAAATCTGTAATCGTAGAAAGACGGCTTTATAGAATGTTGTTTTTAATTCCTACCATAGTTATTGGAGTTTTGGCTGTAATTTCTTGCTGGAATGGAAAATTTTTCTTTTTGGATAAAAACGGATTTTATAAGCGAGGGCATTTGCATTTTGTTCACCTTTTGGCTTTTTATGGATTAATTGCTTTTACCGCTATAAAATCTTTTGTAAAGTCTTTCCATTCTTATGATTATAGAGAAAAAGAAAAACTTAGGGTCTTGGCATACTTTTCAATTTCTCCAATTGTCTTTGGTTTTATACAGTTTTTGTGTCCAGGATTTCCTGGCATATGTGCAGGCATTACTTTTGGTTTAATATATGTTTTTATAATTGTCCAAGCTCAGCTAGTTTCTTTAGACCCTCTTACAGAATTAAACAATCGATACCAGCTTGTCCACTATCTTAATAATAAAATCAATTCTTTTAACGTGAATGAAAAAAATCTTTGGCTTCTTATGATGGATGCTGACTATTTTAAAAAGATTAATGACACGTATGGGCATTTAGAAGGCGACCATGCGCTTTCCATAATCGCAGCTTCATTAAAAAGAGCTTGTTCTAGAAAGGATTTTTTTATTTCAAGGTATGGCGGAGATGAATTTATTGTTATTTGCGAATTAGATAAAAGTGAATTCATAGAAGATGTGTGTACCTCAATTAATGCGGAGCTTGATACTGCCGAACTTCCTTACAAACTTTCCTTGAGCATAGGTTGCGCCCTTTACTCATTAGATATGAATCCTGAAAGTTTTATTGCGACTGCGGATAAAGAACTTTATAGAATAAAAAAAGAGCATCACTCAGTTAGAGGTCATTAGTTTAAGTTTTGTTATTGGATTTGCTATGAAAAAAAAATCTTTTATTGATTTGCATCTTCATATAGATGGCTCAATTTCTGTTGATTCTGCTAGAAAGCTGGCAGAAATTGAAAATATTGTTTTGCCAAAGTCTGATAAAGAGCTAAAAACTTTGCTTTCTGTAAGTAAAAATTGTAAAGACTTAAATGAATATTTAGAAAAGTTTGAATTACCTATTTCTCTTTTGCAGTCTGAAAAAGCTCTTGAGACTTGTGCTTTTAATCTTTGCAAAGAGCTTGATGAATCAGGCTGTGCCTACGCAGAACTTAGGTTCGCTCCCCAAAAGCATTTGAAAAAAGGTCTTTCGCAAGAGCAAGTTGTGAATGCAGTCCTTTCTGGAATAAAAAAGTCTTTGTTCAATGCAAATTTGATTCTGTGCTGCATGCGGGATTGCTGTGATAACCGAAAAGAAAATCTTGAAACTGTCAGGCTTGTAAATGCCTATTTAGACAAAGGTGTTTGTGCGTGCGACCTTGCTGGGGCGGAGGCTCTTTTTCCAAATGCAAACTATGCAGACATTTTTTTATACGCAAAAAAACTTGAAATTCCGTTTACAATCCATTCTGGAGAGGCTAGCGGCGCAGAAAGTGTAATGCAGGCAATAAATATGGGCGCATCAAGAATTGGACACGGAGTTCGAAGCATTGAAGATAAAAAAGTTGTTGGCATTTTGGCAAAAAACAAGATTCCTCTTGAAATTTGTCCTACTAGCAATTTGAATACCAAGGTTTTTAAAAGTTACAAAGAGATTCCCATTCCTCAATTTTTGAGTGAAGGTGTAATTATTACAATTAACTCTGACAATATGAGCGTATCTGATACGAATTCATTAAAAGAACTTGAAATAATATCTAAGACCTTTGATTTTGGCAAAGATATTGAAAATCAGCTTATTCTAAATTCAGTGGATTCTTCTTTTGCTTCAAAAACTGTAAAAGAAAAATTAAGAACTAAAATTTTAGCCGGAATCTAGCTTTTTATATGTCGAAAGACAAATTTTTAAAAATGCAATGGATTTCTAAAAGTTCGTCTTTATCTTAGAATCCTAAATTTTCACTAATGATTATTACCTTTATGCGTTTTGCAGGGTGGCAAAGCCTTGTCTGCAAAAAACTGCAGCAAATAGAATCTTGAGATTTGCAATTCATGCAAATGCCTTTTTCCTTGCAAGGAGTTTTTAATTCAAAGCGCTGGGCATTTATTGGCGCGGCAAGGTTTCTGCACCTAGATATTGCATCTTGCTCTGTCTTTACGATTTTGTTTATTCCTGCAGCAACGATTACTGTTCTTGGACCAAAGGCTAATGCTGCAACTCTATTTCCATTTGCATCTATATTAAAAAGCTGTCCGTCTTCTGTCAGCGCATTCGTTCCGCTTAAAAACACGTCGGCTAACAGGCTTCTTTGCATAAGTTCCAGCCGCTCGTTCCCTTGTGCAATGTCTCTGTTTAGGATATTTTTGTACTTGCCGCTTTTTATTTCTTCCATTACGCCTAATTGCACCATAGTAGAAGAACCGCCCCAGCCAATGACGTCTTCATATTTTATAAATGAAAGTATTTTTTCTTTGGCTTCTTCTTTGGTTTTGCAATAATATGCCTCAAAGTGCCTTTCTTCAAGATTTTTTATAACGGTTGCCGCTAGTTTTTGATTTCTTTCTTGTTCTGCAGTCATTTTTATTAATCCTTTTTTATAGAATGATTGGTCGAAAATCTAACTTTTTACAAAACTAATTATAACTCTTAATTCTTTTTACAACAATGAAAAATTAAAATTCAAATTGCAAATTCAACTGGTCTAAGTTCTAAGCAAATAGGCTAATTTGAAATACTGTACTTCAAAAAAATAAAAATATAGGTTATAATTTTTATATGGGTGTGGAAAAGAAAAAATCTTTGTTAGAAGCTGCTGGCGAACTTGCAGCAAAAAAAAGTGTTAGCGAAAAAGTTGAAACGGCTGAAAAAAATGTTGAAAAGAAATCTGTAAAGAAAACAGCTAGTAAAAAAAACGAAGCCATTTATGATGAAGACAGTATTTTGCATCTTGAAGGCTTGGAGCATATCCGCTTAAGGCCTGGAATGTACATTGGCTCTCTTGGCGATGGTTCTAATGAAAACGATGGGATTTATATTCTTTTAAAAGAAGGAATAGATAACGCTGTCGATGAATTTTCGCAAGGATATGGTTCTAGAATCGATATTGAAATTAAAGACGGACGAGTAAAAATCCGCGATTATGGTCGAGGAATTCCTCTAGGAAAACTTGAACAGTGTGTAAGTGACGTTAATACTGGAGCAAAATATAATAATTCAGTTTTTAAGCAAGCAATCGGGATGAATGGTGTAGGCATAAAAGCTACAAATGCTCTTTCTTCTTATTTTAGGGCTGCTTCTGTTCGCGATGGAAAAATGGCTGTAGTGGAATATGAGCGGGGCGTAAAAAAATCTGCTTCAGCAGGGGCTGCAAAGCCTGGTGTAAAAAATGGAACTTATTTAGAGTTCGTTCCAGATTCTGAAATGTTTGGAAAGTATCAGTACAATATGGATATGGTCGAAAAGCGTCTTTGGAATTACGCTTACTTAAATCCTGGTCTTCAGTTGTACTGCAACGGAAAGCTTTACGTTAGCGAAAAAGGTTTGGAAGACCTTCTTATGCATGAAATCGGCGGTCAAGAAAAAGCGATGTATGCTCCTTTTAGCTACAAAGGAAAAGATGTCCAGTTTGTTCTTACGCATACGGCGAGTTTAGAAAGAATTGTTTATTCATTTGTAAACGGGCAGAGTACTGATGACGGAGGAACTCACGTAAGTGCTTTTTTAGATGGATTTGCAAAAGGTGTAAACGGATTTTTCAAAAAGGAATATGATGAAAAAGACATAACCAGCGGACTTTTGTGCGCTTTAAAAATAGGGCTTGATAATCCTATGTTTACAAGCCAGACAAAAAATAAGCTTGGAAATGTTGAAATAAAGCAGCCTATTGCGCAAGAAACTCGCATCGCTATTGATGAATGGCTTAGGCACAATCCTCAAGTTGCGGCCGCACTTGAAGAAAAAATAATTAGAAACCAAAAAGCCCGCGATGAAATAAATAATGTTACTGCAAAGCAAATTCGCGAGGCAGAAAAGTCTGTTTCGCTTACAATCAGAAAATTAAAGGATTGTCGCTACCATCTTCAAGACGGAGCAAAAGGTGAAGATTCAATGATTTTCATTACGGAAGGAGATTCTGCAACAGGCTCCATGATAGGTTCAAGAGATGTCGCGACGCAAGCGATTTTTAGTTTGCGAGGAAAGCCTGAAAATATGTATGGCAGAAAAAAGAGCGCTCTCTTTGATAACGAAGAGCTAAAAAATCTTACATTCAGTTTAGGAATTCAAAAAGATGTCGAAAATCTTCGCTACAATAAAATTGTAATTGCCACAGATGCTGATAATGACGGTTTTCATATAAGAAATTTGGTGCTCACGTATATTCTCCTTTATTTTGAGGAACTTGTAATTACTGGTCACGTGTTTATTTTGGAAACTCCGCTTTTTAGGGTGCGAAACAAGAATAGAACAATTTACTGTTATTCTGAAGAAAGTTGCGAAAAGGCTCAAAAAGAGCTTGGCAAAGGGGCAGAAACAACCCGGTTCAAAGGATTAGGAGAAATAAGTCCTAGTGAATTCGGTCAGTTTATTCATCCTAGAAAAGAAGGGGAAAGTGAAGATGTTGGAATTCACCTTACCCCTGTTAGCATTCAGAGCTTAAAAAATGTTCCGGAAGTTCTTGAATTTTATATGGGCAAGAACACTCCTGAACGAAGAGATTTTATTGTTCATCACTTAGCAGAAGAAATTGATGCTTGATTTTCAATTTGTTTTTCAGCAAAGGCCTTTTTTAGTAAAACTGGGACAACCATTGAAGAAACTATTATTAGCAAAATTACAGGCGCAAAATATTTTGATTCGACCATGTTTACAGAAAGACCTTTTTGAGCGACTATAAGCGCAACTTCTCCTCGAACCATCATTCCTAGACCAATTTGCAAAGATTCTTTTGTGTTGAATCCTAAAAGTTTTGAAACTCCTGCGCAGCCAATGATTTTTGAAATGCAGCCTACAATCACAAATGCTATTGCAAACCAAACTAAATTCATGTTTAGTCCTGAAAGATCGGTTTTTAATCCTATGCTGGCAAAGAAAATCGGGCTAAAAAACATGTATGAATTTATGTCTATTTTTGATTCCATGTATTGCGCGTCAGAAAGACTGCAGAAAATTACGCCTGCTATGTAAGCTCCTGTAATATCTGCAATTCCAAAGTATTTTTCGGCGATGTAGGCATAAATTAGCGCGATTCCTAGAGCATAGATTGGTATTCTTCTTGAATGAGGGTGGCGTTTGTCGTACCACTTAAAAAGTTTGTAAATTACAAAGCCAAATACAATTGCAAATACAAAAAATAAAAGTGTTTTTAAAAGTATAAGCCCAATTCCACCGCTGCCTGTGCTTATTCCAATTACAATGGTGAGTGCAATTATTCCAAATACATCATCAATAATTGCCGCGCTTACAATTGTTTGTCCAACGTCAGTTTTTATTTTTCCTAGCTCTTTTAGGGTCGCTACAGAAATGCTTACAGAAGTTGCTGTTAATATTGTTCCAATAAACATTGCTTCATAAAATTTTCTTGTTCCAAAGCCGTCAAATCCCCAAAAGCATAATGCCATTGCTGTTCCCATAATTAAAGGGATTATTACTCCGCAGGCTGCAATTATTGTGGATTTTATGCCTGATTTCATCAGCGTTTTTAGGTTTGTTCCCAAGCCTGCGGAAAACATTATAAGAACAACTCCAATTTCTGCCATGTATGAAATAAACTGGTTTGCTTCTTGATAAACTAAAATTGAGTCCGCTCCGCCGTAGTTTTTAAAAAATGGAAGAAAGCGAAGCAAGAGTCCTGCAACAATTTGACCGGCTACCTGCGGAATACCTATTTTTTTAGCAAGCAAACCTAGATACTTTGCAGCGATTACAATAATTCCCACAGAAAGAAGAATTTGAAGGATAATTTCAGTGTTCGGAAGATTTGAACTTTCCATAAAAGAGCCTCTTTTTAAAATTTTGTCTTAACAATGATTTTTGCATTATACTGAATCTAAAGAGTTTGTAAAATATGGTAATTTTTATTTTTCTGATTTTTGAGATACCGTGTCGCATAACGTAAAAATCTTGTCCGAAATATCTATCCCGAACTTCGAGTTTTTAGGAAAATGAACAAAAGCGTAAGCGAATTTGCAATTTGTGAAGATTTTGAGCGATAAGAAGGATTAAGGTTGCATAGCAACCCAAACCAATTCAAACGAAGTGCGGGCGCAACCATCTGTAGCAAGGGTTAGTAAACTAACCTTGGAAAGTCGCTGAAAGCTTTTTTTATAATTTGTAAAAAAACTCGACTTTCGTTTCTGGCTATCTAGTGAATTATGTTACAAATCATGTTAAACCATGTTAAAAATCTGTAAATTTTTTGAGTTATAGGTTATACTTTACGAGTTATGAATGAGCAGAATAGAAATTCTTTTGACGAACTTGTAGCTGGAATAAGTTCTGAAGAACGCCAATTTTTGTTAGCAAAGTTAAAGAATAATATGACAGAGTCGATTCCTTTGCTGCAGCCTGTGCGTGAAAATATAGAATATAATCCAATTGAAGTGGGATTGAAAAAAGAGCCGCTTCTTTATCGTTTTTTTATATGGATTCGTTCACTTATAACAAAAAAAACTAGTGTTGAAGTGTATAATTCGGATCTTGTTGCAGATTTAAAAAGAAAAATAATAAAAAATCATCCTGGAATTCTTGATTATAAAACTGATTTTTTGCAGTCGCTCTTTTTTGAAAAATTAAAGCAATTAAAGGAAAGCGCGGATTTTTTTAAGCCGTATTTTTCAGTTGCCAGTGAAAATTTTGGAAAATTTTACGTTTTTTTAAGCACTTTTGTAGCTCCTGAAATTTCAAAGCTTATAAACACAGAAGCAGATCCTTTCCTTCTTCCCCTGGACAGAGAACCTACAAAAGAACTTAGAGTTTCTCTTTTGAAAAGAATGGATTTAATTTTAAAAGATATTTCGTCTGATACAAGGGCGAGGCTTTATTCAGCAGTTCAATCCTTAGACTGGCTAAACAGTTTTATTCAGCTGCCTTACCTGCATTTTATTGCTCAATTTACAGCAATTGTTTCTGAATCTTATACCTGTCCTTATATTAATGCCCAGTGCGACTATCCAATTTTTGCAACAGTTCTTTCTGGCGCAAAGCCCGTGAACAACGAAGCTTTAGAAGCTCTTTTCCTTTATACAAGAAAAAATTCTGGCATAGAGAGCGAAGACACAGAAAAGGCTCTTAAAGATTTTCTTTCAAAGGCTGCGTCAAACATTTCAATGATACAAATGTTTATTTCAACAGTTCCTTTAGAGGCATTAGGCAAGGTTATTTTTTCAGACTACGATTGGCAGTGTGGAGTTTATGGCGGAGCGGAAGATTGGTTCATAAAGTTTAAAGAAGAATGGAAGTGTGTTTTTGACTTAAGATGGGCTCAATGGCTGCGTTCAAGAAAAAAGATTCAATTGGAAAATGTGCTGAAAGAAGAATTTGGAATTTCTTCTTTTCCGGAGCTGCCTTACAGACCTTGGGCAAAACTTTGGGGAGGGCTCCATTTTTCTTGCGAAATGACAGCAGGTTTTCTTTATTGGTTTTCTTTAGAAAAATATGATGAAGTAATGGAGCCTCTAAATACATTGGTTTTAGAAGGTGTCTTTATAAACAACGAAAATAGGACGGAGCTTTCCGAGGCAATAAACGATTTTGATAACATAAATCAAAGCGTTAAAAATTTTGTTCAGTCTTTATCTTCTTCTGGTGATGTGGGAACTATATTTCAAAATATCGAAGATAACCACATAAGATCGATGAAAGCCCAGTCTCAGATTGATTCACTTATTTTGAATGCGGAAACTTCTGTTCGAAATTGGGAAAAGAAATTTTGTGAATCCTGCAGGACTTTTGAAAAAATCTTTAGTGGCATTTTAGATGAAAAAAAGCAGAAAGGTTATGAATCAATTCAGAATTTTGTTACAATAAAGGGGCGCGAAAATCTTGTGTTTAGAGAAAGCGTTGAGTCAGCAAGAACTATTTTAAAAGAAGCAAAAAATGTTCTTTCTGAAGTAGAGCCATTGGAACTTGAAAAAGCTTAGACAAGACTTTCTCTTTTTCGGTTTTTAATATATGAAGAAAATAAATATACTTGATTATAAATTAAAGTCAAACTCTAATCTAATTTCGGGCGACTACGTTTTTGTTCCATTTTGCTTTGGCGGCGAACTGTTAGATTTAAAGAGTTTTCCAGGCTGGGGAATGTCCTTAAAAAATGCTTCTTCCATGCGTTTTAGATGGAACGAGACAAATCCTGCAAGGGAAAAATTTCTTTCTGCTGTTGCTAAAAATTCTAGCCCGATTGCAATTGAGCAGAATCACACAAAAATAGTTTATGAAATAGAATCTGAAAGAGATTCTTTTAGCAAAATTGGCGACGGAATAATTACCAAAAATAAATCTCTTATGCCTGTGGTTACGGTTGCCGATTGCGTGCCAATTTTCTTTTTTGATGTTGACTCTTGCGTTTTTGGAGTTGTTCATTCTGGCTGGAAAGGAACGGGAATCGTTCAGCAGTGGCTTTCTTTAGCGCAGCACCGATTTAATGTTGTTCCAAAAAATGTATGTGTAGCAATTGGCGCGCATATAAATGACTGCTGCTATGTGGTAGATAAAACCCGTGCGGAATATTTTTGTTCTAATTTTACGCCAGATTGTGTAGCTCCTGTTAAAAAAGGCGAAGTTTTGTGCAAGGGAAGCGCCGCTTCCTGGAATTGTGGAAATCCGCCGTATTTTAGACTTTCATTATTAAAAGCGAATCTTGAAATATTACGAAAATGCGGAATTCCCGAAGAAAACATAATCGTGTCTTCAAATTGTACCTGTTGCAACGAAGAATTTGGCTCTAATAGAAGGGAAATTAGCCTTTCAAATACCTTTACAGTTCAAGCGGCTTTTGTAAGATTTTAGATTTAGCAAAAAACTAAAAATAAATTAAAAAGATAAAAACGGCAATCTTTCAAAAAACTTGTTGCACGGGTGTTATGCGTGTTGTAACAAAATTGTAAAATTTGTAAAATATATAGTAATTTTATGTTTGTCAAAAATATCAAAAATCAAATTTTATTGTTTGTTTTGTTAGTCCTTTCTTTTATTTCAAATTCTTGTAAAAAGGATTTTGCGCCTACAGCCGTTGATGGAGGTTTTGTTGAAGTGTTGCCCGCTGCAAAAGACAGTTCTGCTCTTGAGCTTCCCACTCAGTTGTGGCATGTGGATAACCGCTGTATTTGCGTTCTTTTTGGTTATGGCTACAATGATTCTGATTTTGTTTCATCTATGGAAGCAAAACTTTTTGAAAATTACGGTAACTTTGAAGAAAATGGGCTTGTTTTAAGTCTTGTCTTTCCTGATGATTTTAAAAGGGGGTCAAAGGCTTATATTTCATATTTAACATCTGTTTTGGAAGATAAAAACATAAGCGGAATTATTTTGCTTGGTGCTCCAGAAGGTACTTATTCTGCAATTGCTCGGCTACAGGATTTGAGAGACCAGTTTTTTGATTTTCCTATAATTTCTCTTTTTAGCCAAGATGATGTGCTTGCAATGGAAGATAGCGCTGATTTTGTTCTTGACAAAGCTCAAAGAGCAGAGATTAATGGTCTTGTTGCAGAAACTGAGCAGTCTTTTGTAAGCGATGTTCCAGAACTTTTAATAAGGGCTGTTAGGTTGGCAAATCTTGCTAACGCTCCATTTAAAAAGAACAGTGAACTTTACGAGATTGTAAAAAACTTTGTATTTCCTATGAAGGTTTCAAGGTACGTAGATCCTGAAACTGGTCTTATATCCATAAATCATTTTGTTTTGGAATAATTATGAATGCAATGAAAATTTTAAAAGAAGGAATTTTTGCTTCCTCAAAAGATTTTTTATTGCTAAGCAAAATGGAATCTGCCAGGATTTTGGTCATTAGCGATAGTCACGGTTATTCGCCTATGTTAAAAGAAATTGTTTCAAAATTTGGGGCTGATGTTCAAGCAATGGTTTTTTGTGGAGATGGAATTTATGATCTTTTGAGCGCTGATTTTAAAAAACTTCCGCCTGTTGTGGGCTTTGTGCGCGGTAATAACGACCCTTCTTCTGTAGTTTTAAAAAACGGTCTTTTTGAGAAAAGAATTTCAGTTCCTTCACAGATTCAGTTGACTGTTTGCGAAAAAAAAATACTTGTCTGCCATGGAAATGATTGCGGCGTTTACTATTCAGTTTCTGGTGCAGAATCAGTTGCTCAAATGCAAGGCTGCCAGGCAGTCGTTTTTGGGCATACTCATGTGCCATGTGAAAATATGCACGTCATTTATTCAATGAATCCCGGTAGCATTAGCAGTCCTAGAAGAGCTTCCAAGCTAAGTTTTGCAATTCTTGAAGTAAATGCAAATCATTTTAGTTCCGTTTTTTATAAAATTGAAGAGGGCATAAATCCTAGTTTTGTTCCCTATATTCCAGATTATTATTATTAGGTCTAAAACTGAGTTTTTATAAAAAATTCAACAAAAAACTGTCTTCTTCTAATCTAAAATCAAACTTTCCGTGTCCTGGAAATACATGGGTTTCCTTTGGAATTGTGTTTGCAATCATTTTTAAGGATTGTTCCATAAGCTGCTGGTTTCCGCCTTCTAAATCTGTGCGTCCGTAAGATTGAAAAAAAAGTGTGTCGCCAGAAATAAAAAGGCTTTTATTTTTGTTAAAAAGGCAGCAGCTTCCAGGCGTGTGTCCCGGCGTATGAATAAAGTTCCAATCTGGAAGCAAATCTTTTAGTTCAGTTTTATCTTCTATTAATATATCTGGTTCTGGCAGATTTTTTAAGGCTAAGGCAATGTCTTGAGTTCCCATGTATTCAAGGGAGGTGAACTGCGCTTTGTAAGCGTTTTTACCCACAAGATTTGCATCTGATTTGTGGCAAATAAGGGGCACGTCCGGAAACTTTTCTTTTAGTATTCCAGTTCCGGTTATATGGTCAAAGTGACCGTGCGTAAGAATTACCGCCTTTGGATTAAGACTGTTTTTTAATAAAAAATCAGTGATTTTATTTTCGTCGCAAGTAAGAAAACATGCTGCGGGATCTACTACAAAAACATCGTTTTGATTTAGTTTGACGATTAGCGTGTTTACTTGAAATGGGCCTGTGTTTAAAACTTGAATATCTTTCATTTTTATAAAAAAGTGCAAAATCGGCTGCCCAAAAAGTATTCGATTAAAAAATGAGCTAAAACTCTATAACCGAAGCATTTGGGCAGCCGTTTTATTATATATTAGCTCAAATTTCGAGTTTTTTATAACTGTTAGAAAAAAATGCTTTCAGCGAATTTACACTTTGTTCAGACGGTTGTGCTCGCACTTCGTTTGAATGGAATTGGGGTGC
>CAKULY010000016.1 GCA_934667505.1 uncultured Treponema sp.
AAATGCATATATTGCAATCATTTAGAGATTGTTGTATCAAGTACGACAATGACATTTAGAACTTATTAGACATCCCATTTTTTTAGAGGTATATAAATGGAAAAGACTATTGCTTTGATTCCAGGGGACGGAATCGGTCCTGATGTTGTGGCAGAAGCTGTGAATGTGCTTGACGCTGTTGCAAAAAAATACGGTCACAAGTGGAATTACACTAACGTTTTGGCTGGCGGCTGCGCAATCGATAAATTTGGAAAACCGCTTCCGCAGGATCAGCTTGATATTTGCTTGAAGTCTGATGCGGCTTTGCTTGGTGCGGTTGGCGGTCCAAAGTGGGACAACTTGCCTTCTGAAATCCGGCCTGAAAAAGCTTTGCTTGGTCTCCGCGGCGGAATGAAAGTTTTTGCAAATCTTCGTCCGGCTGTAATGTGGAAGCAGTTGAAAGATGCTTGTCCTTTAAAGAATGAGATAGTTGGCGACGGTCTTGATATTCTTATCGTCCGTGAATTGACTGGCGGTATTTATTTTGGTGAGCGCGGAACTTCTGAAGATGGAAATACTGCATGGGACACAGAAAAATATACACGCCCAGAAATTGAGCGTATTGTCCGAATGGGATTTGAATACGCTATGAACCGCAGAAAGAAGCTTTGCGTTGTTGACAAGGCTAATATCTTGAATTCTTCACAGTTGTGGCGTCGCGTTACAGAAGATATTAAAAAGGATTACCCGGAAGTTGAACTTTCATATTTGTATATTGACAACGCTTCTATGCAGCTTGTAAGAAATCCAAAGCAGTTTGACGTAATCGCAACAAGCAATATGTTCGGCGACATTATGTCTGATGAAGCTAGCCAGATTACAGGTTCAATCGGCATGCTGGCTTCCGCTTCTTTGGGTGATGGAACTGGTCCAGGACTTTATGAGCCGATTCATGGTTCTGCGCCGGATATTGCGGGAAAAGATTTGGCTAATCCGTTGGCTACAATTCTTTCTGCAGCTATGCTTTTGCGCTACAGCTTTAAGCTTGAAACAGAGGCAAAGGCTATTGAAAATGCAGTGAACGCTGTTCTTGATGACGGCTGGCGAACTGGCGATATTGCTGGTTCTCATATTGCAGAAGTAAAAGCTGCCGGAAAACTTGTTGGCACAAAAAAGATGGGCGAGCTTGTTGTTGAATATTTGAACAAATAGAGTGGATGTCCTGGAAGTAAAAAAAACATGGTGACTAATCTTGCTGAAACTTGCGTGCATAGGGTAGTCACCATTGCCTGTCGTGCTTGCCGATTTTGACAGTTTCAATGGCTTCCAGGGCTCAAGCTTATAGGTCGGAAGTCGAGTTTTTATTCAAGGTTTATAAGAATCTTAAAAAACGGCAATGGGCTAGATTGCATAGTTTTTGCTTATTCCACTTGCCTAATAGCAAAAACGATTTTAGAATAATCTTTATGGAAAGCAATGCCACAAAAAAGAATGGACTTATTTATTCAAAAGATTTAAAAACGCTTATTGGAATTAATCACGAATCAGATGAGTTTAAAGGAATTGTTCCTTATGGTGTTGAAAATATACAGGACGAAGCGTTTGCAGATTCTGACTTAACTTATATAGAACTTCCAGATACTGTAAATTCTATTGGAAATGCTGCGTTTTATAATTGCAAAAAGCTTTTAAAAATACATTTGCCTTTGAATTTACACGATTTTTCATCATATCTTTTTTGCGGATGTTCTTCATTAAAAGAAATTCCCTTTAGATATGGAATAAAAGCTCTTTTACAAGGCGTTATAGCTGGCTGCTCAAGTATTACATCTTTAGTTATTCCAGATTCCGTAGAGAAAATTTGTTGTGGCTCGATAAAAGATTGTTTCTCTCTAAAATCTATAGTTCTTCCTGCGGATTTAAAAGTTTTTGAGCAAGGTGCAGTTGAAAATTGTCCAAGTCTGAGTCATATCCGCATTTCGGAAGACAATAAGGCTTTTTGCACTGATGAAAAATTTTCAGTTTTATATAAAATAGAACAAGATGGAACTAAAACAGCAGTTTTCGAAGTTCCTTTAAAAGAAAAAGAATACATTCCTTCGTTCAAAGAACTTGGAGAAGATGAAAATCCTTCAATAATAGATTATAATGAATTGCAGGATGAAAGCGATGACGATGCAGTTCTTTTTGCTTCAAAAGAAGAATTGTCTTCGTTGTCAGATTCTGCTGAAGTTTCTGAAAATAATACGAATCCGCAAATATATTCGGATAGAGAAAATGAACTTGCATCAAAAAAAGAGGATAAAAATATGAATGAAGAAAATAATAGCATGAACGAAAAGTTGGCAGAAATACTAGGTCAAAATTCCTTTGGCTCAGACGATTTTTCTATTGCAGATATTCCAGAGGCATCTGAACAGGAAATTGAATCTTCAAAACTTGAGCAAAGCGATGGTTCTATAAATGAACAGGTGAAAATGGAGCAAAATCTTCAAGAAACTCAAGAATCAATTGAACAAAATCAGCCTTCAGAAGAAATTGCTGCTGCGAATGAAACTGAGAATAACTTGCAAGATTCACAAAAGCCTTTTGAATGTAAAAATTCAGAAGAAGATGACAACGCGATTATGAACAACATCTTCTTTGAGTCTCAAAAAGTAGAGCAAAAGAATACAGGCATTGCTGCAGATAAAAAAAGAATTCTTTATGTGTTTACCCAAACTCTTTGCGACACAAAGCTTGGCAAAAAGTTTTCAGAATCATTGGTAAACTGCTGTAATCGCCTTGCAAAGATACATTCATTTACCAGCATTTATTTCTTTTATGGAACAAGAATTGATACAAGGAAGTTTAGAAATCAGCTTTCAATGTTTATGATGAACAGAGATGTAGTCTATGCGGTAAGCGCAGATTATCTTTCTCTTTTAGATGACAATACCCGCGACTTTTTAGACTGTCTTGGAATTGGCTGCACTAAGGAAAGCCTTGAGCAGCAGTTAAAGGATTCAAAAAATCCTAATGCAGAATGTTTAAAGCTTCTTGTTCAAGATAAGATAAAATAATGATGTTCTGGTGGTAAATAAATTTAATAATTGGTCAAAATGTCGAATTTTTTATAGATTCTGAAAAAAACGTTTACGCTTTTATGCATTTTCTAAAAATTCGACATTTGGGCAATGTAATTAACTCAACAATCTTTATACTAGATATTCTATCTAATAATCCATCTCAAACTTCACATAATCTTTTAATCTAAACAGTTCATAAAGCGGAATGTTCCAAATATGCGTTTTGCCGTCTTGATTGTCGCCGACATTTTTTAGTGAGGTTTTGACCGCCATTTTGGGGCTGTATCTTGAACAAAAAATGTGTAGGCTTTTTGCTTTTGTGTTGTCGGCAGATTTTACTTCAATCGGAAGAAGAACGCCTTCGTAATCCGTAAGAAAATCAATTTCCGCATCGGCTTTTGTGCGCCAAAAATAGCTTTCGATTCCGGCGGATTTTAATTCTGTCATGCAGTAATTTTCTGTCAATGCGCCTTTGAACTGAATGAAATTCTCATCGCCATTTAAGATTGTGCGGTAGTTTATATTTGATTTTCTCCGCAAAAGTCCTACATCCATCATATAAACTTTGAAGTAAGTGTTGTCCGCCATTCCTGCAAGCGGAATCTGCGGAGTGGAAACCATTTTTAGTTTGTATGAAATTCCGGCATTTACAAGCCATTCCAAGGCATCTTCTAAATCTTTTGCGCGTGCGCCTTGTCTTACGTGAGAAAATATGAATTTGTTGTTTTCTTTTGCGATCTGTGAAGGAATTGAATTCCACACGAGATTTATCTTTGTTGTTGTTTCTGCTGTTGCGTGTTTTCCAAAATCATCCGCATAGTCCTTTAAAATATTGTCCTGAATTTTTTCGACTTGGGCATAATCATGGGTTTCAATCCAGGTTTGAACTGCCTCTGGCATTCCTCCGATGATATAATAATTTTTCAGGTATTTTTCTAAAGGAACTGTGTATAGTTCCGGAATTTCTCGTTCAAAATTAAGTTTTTTTATTCCTTCGATATATTTTTCTCCGCCGTCAGCAATCACGAATTCTTCAAAATTCATAGGGAACATTTCGATTCTGTCAACTTTTCCTACTGGAAACGAAATTCCTTCCTTGCGCAAAGCGACTCCCAGTAAAGAGCCTGCGGCAATAATGTGAAGTTCCGGCATTTCCTCGCAAAAATATTTAAGCGACTGGATTGCACGCGGGCAGTCCTGAATTTCATCAAAGACAACAAGCGTTTTATTTGGAACAATTTCTTTTCCATAAATAACAGAGGCAAGTTCGCTGATGATTCTTTTTGTGTCAAAATCATAGTCAAAAACCGACTGAAGTCCTTTGTTTCCGTCAAAATTGAAATATGCAGTGTTTTCAAATTCAGTTTTGCCGAATTCTTTTATAAGGTAGGTTTTTCCGCACTGGCGGACTCCTGTTACAATAAGAGGTTTGCGATTTTTTTTGTTCTTCCATTCAACAAACTGATTTATGATATTTCGTTTCATGAAATTGTCCTTATTTATAAATAATAACATTATTCGGTTGAAAAACGCAAGGTAAGTTGCATTATTCGGTTGAAAAATGCAGATACAAGCGCATTATTCGGTCGAAAAACGCAAATTTTACACAATGGAAACATTTCTTTACAATTTATAAAAACTCGACATTTGAACTGTTTAAAATTGAAAATATCGTACAGCCCAAAATTGATTTTCATTATCATTATTAAATAATTTTAATGTAATTAAATATTATATTCTTGACTTCACTTTGCTCATTAGTTTATATTAATAGAACGTAGTTTTTTTATTGATTTTTTTACTCAAAACAGTCTTTTTGTGGTGAGGTTATATTATGTCAAAAAAAAGTGATAATGCTTGTAAGGGTGTTGCCCGCGCGCCGCACCGTTCCCTTTTTTATGCTTCTGGTTATACTGATGAGGAATTGAATCAGCCGCTGGTTGGTGTTATTTGCGCAAAAAATGAACTTATTCCGGGGCACATTGAGCTTGACCGGATTGCGGAGGCTGTTAAGGCTGGTGTTAGAATGGCCGGCGGAACTCCGATTGAATTTCCTGCGATTGGCGTTTGCGACGGAATCGCGATGGGCCACGAAGGAATGAAATATTCGCTTGTGACACGCGAGCTTATTGCCGACAGCGTTGAATGTATTGCGAAGGCTCACCAGTTTGACGCCTTGGTTATGATTCCTAACTGCGACAAGATTGTTCCGGGCATGCTTATGGCTGCCGCCCGTCTTGATTTGCCGACTGTTTTTGTTTCTGGCGGCCCGATGATGCCGGGACATCTTCCGGGAAATGACAAGTCGAATCCGTACAGCGGAAAAAATCTTTCTTTGACTGATATGTTTGAGGCTGTCGGCGGTCTTGCGGTCGGAAAAATCACCGAGGCGCAGCTTAAGGAAATGGAGCACCGCGCTTGTCCGGGCTGCGGTGCTTGCTCGGGAATGTTCACCGCGAACTCAATGAACTGTCTTACTGAGGTTCTTGGGCTTGGACTTCCTGGAAACGGAACAATTCCTGCCGTAACTGGCGAAAGAATCGCGCTGGCAAAGCACGCCGGAATGGCTGTAATGAATCTGTACAGAAAAGGAATTACCGCGCGACAGATGATGACGGCTGAAAATTTCCGCAATGCGCTCACAGCGGATATGGCGCTCGGATGTTCTTCAAACACAATGCTGCACGTTCCTGCAATTGCGCACGAGGCTGGAATTGACATTGATTTGCACGAAGTAAACAAGATTTCAGAAAGAACTCCAAACCTTTGCCACCTTGCGCCGGCAGGACACACTTTTATGTGCGAGCTTGATGATGCGGGCGGCGTTCAGGCAGTCTTGGCGGAACTTGCAAAAAAGAACCTTGTAAACACATCTTTGATTACCGCCACAGGAAAAACAATCGCGGAAAATATTGCCGGCGTAAAAAACCGCAATCCTGAAATCCTTCGCCCGATTGAAAATCCGTTCAGCGACAACGGCGGAATTGCGATTCTGTTCGGAAATCTTGCCCCGAACGGAACAGTTGTAAAACGTTCAGCCTGCGCTCCTGAGCTTATGCACCACACAGGACCTGCGCGCGTGTTCAACGATGAAAGCGAGGCGATGGAAGCTGTGCAGAAGTCCCAGATTAAGCCGGGTGATGTTGTTGTAATCCGTTACGAAGGACCAAAAGGCGGTCCTGGAATGCGTGAGATGCTTGCGGTTACAGCGGCTCTTGCAGGTCAGGGCTTGGACAAGCAGGTTGCGCTTATCACCGATGGGCGATTCAGCGGTGCTACACGTGGCGCTTCTCTTGGACACTGTTCGCCTGAAGCGGCTGTCGGCGGTCCGATTGCGCTTGTTCAGGAAGGCGACAAAATTACTTTGGATATAAACAATTATAAAATCCATCTTGAAGTAAGCGACGAGGAACTTGCCGCACGCAAGGCAAAGTGGGTTGCCCCAGAGCCAAAAGTAAAAACCGGCTATCTTGCGCGCTATGCTAAGCTCGTAAGCAGCGCAGACAAAGGCGCGATATTGCAGTAGCTAGTGTTTTGCGAGTTTGCCGAATGGCAAACTCAGTAAGCAGCCGTAGGCTACGACCAGACAAAGGAGCAATTTTACAGTAGCTAGTGTTTTGCGAGTTTATCGAAAGATAAACTCAGTAAGCAGCCGCAGGCTGCGAACGGATAAAAGCGCAATCTTACAGTAGGTTTTAATGGAAGTAATAAAAAAAGAATTTTCTGATTGGACGGAATACGATAACTGGCTTATAGAAAACTATGCTAATTATTCTATTTTAAAAGCAAATGAAGAAAATAAAAAAATTTTTGTAGAATATTGCCAAAAAGCGCAGTGGGTGGCTGAAAAAAATGCTGCCGAAAATAAAAAAAACTAAATAGGAATTATTATGTTATTAAATGGTTCTCAAATTGTAATTGAATGTCTATTAGAACAAGGTGTTAATAAGGTTTTTGGCTATCCTGGTGGCTGTATACTAAATATTTACGATGAGTTATACAAAAACTCTAACAGAATAACTCATTATTTAACAGCGCACGAGCAGGGAGCTTGCCATGCTGCTGACGGTTATGCGCGTTCAACTGGCAAGGTTGGTGTTTGCATGGCAACCAGTGGACCTGGCGCGACAAACCTTGTAACAGGAATCGCAACCGCTTATATGGATTCCGTTCCATTAGTGGCAATCACTTGCAATGTTGGCAAATCTCTGCTTGGAAAAGATTCTTTTCAGGAAATAGACATAACTGGCGTTACAATGCCTATTACAAAACATAATTTTCTTGTTTCCGATATAAATAACCTTGCTCAAACAATCCGGGAAGCTTTTATAATCGCAAAAACTGGACGGCCAGGACCTGTTTTAATAGATATTCTAAAAGATGTGACAGCTCCTTCAAATATGTGTGAATTTGAGCCTTTGAAGAATCCTGGAAATATATCAGATTTGGTAATAACGCATCCAAATGTAAGGAGAACACTAACTGTTCCAGAACCAAAATTAGAACAATTGCAAAAAGCGTGCGAGCTTATAGAAAATTGTGAACGTCCTATAATTTATGCTGGCGGTGGTGTAAAAATCAGCAATGCGGAAAATGAGCTTTTAGAGTTTGCCGAAAAAGCCGATATTCCTGTAAGCGAAAGCCTTATGGCCCGCGACTGTTTTCCGTCTAATCATCCTTTGTGTACTTGGATGGTTGGCATGCATGGCACAAAGGCTAGCAATATGGCGATAACTGAAAGCGACCTTGTTATTGCTATAGGCGCCCGTTTTAGCGACAGAGTTCTTAGCGACTCTTCTAAATTTGCAGTAAATGCGAAAATTCTTCAAATTGATATTGACCCAGCTGAAATAAACAAAAATATTGCGACAAGCGCAAGTATCGTAGGCGACGTAAAGCAAGTCTTAAAAAAACTTACTCCAATGATTTCTAAAAAAAGCCATGCAGAATGGAATAAAAAAATTCAGGAGTGGAAAAAGGAATATCCTTCTTGCTACGATAAAAATCCAAAAGATTCAATAAATCCTAAGTTTATTTGCGAATGTGTAAACAAAGTTGCAGGAGATGACACTTTTATTACAACGGAAGTCGGACAGCACCAAATGTGGACGGCTCAGTTCTATCCTTTTAAAAAGCCTCGCACATTTATTACTTCTGGTGGACTTGGAACTATGGGATTTGGAACAGGAGCTGCGATAGGAATTCAAGTTGCAAATCCAAACGCACGCGTTGTTCACATTGCAGGAGACGGTTCTTTCCGCATGAACTGCAACGAGTTGGCAACAATTTCTCACTACAATCTTCCTATCGTGATAGTCGTAGAAAATAACAATGCTCTGGGAAACGTTCGCATGTGGCAGCGCCTTTTTTACGGAAAAAGATTTAGTCAAACTACTTTGGATTTTGGTCCTGATTGGGTTTTGCTCGCCCAGTCTTACGGCATAAAAGGTTACAGAGCTTCAAATGCAAAAGAATTTGAAAAAGTTTTTACAGAAGCGTTTAAAAGTTGCAAGCCTTGTGTGATTGATGCTCGTGTAGACAAAGATGAAATGGTTCTTCCTATGGTTCCAGGGGGAAACGCCATTTATAATATGATAATGGAACTTTCTAAAGAAATGATGGAAGATTAGCTTATGTATGAATCAGGTGAAGATTATCTTGAAGCAGTTTTGATGATTCAAAACGAAAAAGGTGAATGTCATTCTGTTGACGTTGCACGAAAACTTTTAGTTTCAAAGCCTAGCGTAAGCCGGGCAATGGGAATTCTAAAAGAAGACGGATATATTTTTTTTGACGAAAATCAGCACATCAATTTTACGGAAAAGGGAAGAGCAAAGGCTGAAAGTGTTTACGAAAGGCATCGCTTGCTTACCGATTTTCTTGAAAAAATTACAGGAGTTGACCATTCTCAAGCAGAAAAAAACGCTTGCCGCGTAGAACATGTAATTGACTCTGATATTGTAGAAGGAATCAAAACCTGGATGCAGAATAACTAAAGAATGTAACTCATTGAATTCATCTGTTTATTTCTATATAATTCTTTTGTTATGGAACACGGAACACTTACATCTGATAATCACGCAGCTTTGTGGCACGGCCGTTTTGAAGAAGGCCCTGATGCCGCTGCGGTTGCGTTTGAAACTTCTATAAATGTAGATGAGCGAATGGCTCTTGACGATATAAAAGGCAGCAAGGCTCACGCGAAAATGCTTAGCAAGGCAGGAATAATTACTTTGCAAGAATCAGAACAAATTGTTCAAGGATTAGATTCTATTGAAAAAGATTTGCTTTCTGGAAAACTTTCTATTGATAGAAGCGCAGAAGATATTCATTCTTTTATAGAAGCTTGTCTTACAGATAGAATTGGCGAGGCCGGCAAAAAGGTTCATACAGGACGCAGTCGAAATGATCAAATAGCCCTTGATGAAAGGTTGTATCTTGTTCGATATGTTTCAGATTTGCAAGAAAAGTTGGTTTCCTTAATAAAAACTTTAACTCTAGAAGCCGAAAAGCATCTTGATGATATTATGCCCGGTTTTACGCACATGCAGCACGCTCAGCCAGTAACCTTAGCTCATCATTTGTGTGCCTGGACTTGGATGCTTGTTCGAGATTATGAGCGTTTTTCAGATTCCTTAAAAAGAATAAAAATCAGTCCGATTGGTTCATGTGCCTTAGCAGGTTCGGGGCTTCCTTTAGATAGAAAATATGAAGCATCTCTTTTAGGATTTGAAAAGATTACTCAAAATAGCCTTGATAGCGTAAGCGACAGAGATTACTGTATTGAAGTAACTTCGAATCTTTCGATTTTGCAAATGCATCTTTCGCGTTTCTGCGAAGAGATAGTGCTTTGGTCTACAACAGAATTTGCTTTTATCGATTTAAGCGAAAAGTGGTCTACTGGTTCTTCAATCATGCCGCAGAAAAAAAATCCAGATTTTGCAGAATTAATCAGAGGGCGCACTGGTCGTGTTTATGGAGATTTAATCGCTCTTCTTACAATGATGAAGGGGCTTCCTCTCGCTTATGACAGAGATATGCAGGAAGACAAGCAGTCTTTGTTTGACGCTTGCGATATTGTTATTTCTTGTGTTCAGGTTTTTACATACATGATTTCTTCTGCAAAGTGGAATACAAAGAAAATGAGCGATGCCTGCAAAGACGGTTTTTTAAATGCTACCGATGTCGCCGACTACTTGGTTCGCAAAGGAATGCCTTTTAGAACAGCGCATGGAGTAAGCGCAAGAACTGTTCGCATGGCAATAGAAAAGGGGTGTAAACTAGAAGAGCTTTCGCTAAATGATTTTAAATCTTGCAGCGATTTTTTTGAAAAGGATATTTTCGACGTTATTGCTCTGGAAGTTTGTGTGAATGCAAGGCTTACTGATGGCGGACCTGCAAAAGACAAAGTTTTGGAGCAGATTGACGAATTAAAGAAATTTTTAAAAATGCAATAAATCGCAAAAATGCGTATTTATATAAAAAGGTTAAACTGGAGCTTGTTATGAAAAAAATTGTAATGGTAGTTGCGGCTTTTGCTACATTGGCTTTGTCTTTTTCTGCCTGCAAAAAGGTTGAAAAAGTTGACAATTCATTGAATGCATTAAAAGAACGAGGTGTTTTTGTACTCGGTCTTGATGCATCTTTCCCACCTATGGGATACACTGACGACGATGGAAATATCATCGGTTATGATATTGACCTTGCAAAGGAAGTTGCTTCTCGATTAGGCGTAGAATTTAAAGCTCAGCCAATCGACTGGGATGCGAAAGAAATGGAACTTTCCACAGGAAAAATTGACTGCATTTGGAACGGCTTTACAATGTCAGAAGAACGTTCAAAAGCTCTTGCGTTTACTCGTCCTTATCTTGCAAACGACCAGGTAGTCGTTGTAAAAAAAGACAGCGGTTTTAACAACCTTAAAGATTTGGCTGGCAAAAAAGTTGGTTTGCAAACTGGTTCTAGCGCGCAAGATGCGGTTGAAAGCAATGAAGAATTTAAAAAATCTCTTAAGGAATTAGTTTACTTTAAAGATAATATGACCGCTTTGAATGATCTTGCTGTAGGTGGAATAGATGCTGTTGTAATGGACAGTGTTGTTGCAAATTACAGCATTGCTCAGACAAAAAAGCCGCTAATATTGCTTAGCGAATCTCTTGCAAAAGAATCTTATGGTGTTGGATTCCGCAAAAACGATGTAAAACTTCGCGATGAAGTTCAAAAGATTCTTGATGAAATGGACCAAGACGGAACTGTTGCAAACATTTCCACAAAATGGTTTGGCAGCAATATTTCTGTTATTTCAAAATAAGTTAAAATGAACGTCCGTCTGCAAGGTTCTTTTACCTAAAAAAGACTGGACGTTCTTATCATTTTATTCTATGAATATTAGATTCTTAAAAATGATTAAAGCGATGTTCTTAGGTTCTGCAACATCGCTTGAAGTTTTCTTTCTTACTCTTGTTTTTGCAATTCCGCTTGCTCTTCCAATTGCTATAGGAAGAATGTCTAAAAACAAGGCTCTCTCTGGAACAGTTAATGTTTTTTTGCTTATTATTCGTGGCACTCCGTTAATGCTTCAGTTGCTTATCGTTTATTTTGGACCTGGACTTTTTATAAATTGGTTGCGAAATTCTTTTGGAATAGAAGTCCATCTGAGTTGGGAACGTTTTCCTGCAGGAATTGTCGCGCTTTCTGTAAACTATGCGGCATATTTTGCTGAAATCTACAGAGGCGGCATAGAGTCCATTCCTGTCGGTCAATATGAAGCTTCTAAAGTTTTAGGCTATTCTTCAAGCCAGACTTTTTTTAGAATAATTGTTCCGCAGGTCGTAAAACGGATAATTCCCGCAATGGGAAATGAAGTGATAACATTGGTAAAAGATACAGCTTTAGTTTCTGTAATCGGTGTGGCAGAGCTTATGTTCGTTGCAAGAGAGCGGCAAAGCGCATTGTTTTCTTTTATACCTCTGTTTATTGCTGGAGTTTTTTATTTTGTAATGAACTGGGTTGTTTCCATCGTGTTTAGATACCTTGAAAAAAAACTTTCCTACTATAAATAAGGTCTTGCCATGCAGTTTGAAAATCAAGAAATTGTAAAAGTCGAAAAGATTCATAAATCATTTGGAGAACTTCATATTTTAAAAGGAATTTCATTTTCTGTAAAAAAAGGCGAAGTTCTAAGTGTGATAGGACCAAGCGGTTCTGGAAAATCAACAATGCTAAGGTGTATATGCCAGCTTGAAAGAGTTGATTCTGGTTCCATAAGTATCTGCGGACAACCTCTAGTTAAAGATGGGCAGTATTGTTCAAAGCAAAAGATGCAAGAAATCGGTCTAAAAAGCGGACTTGTTTTTCAAAATTTTAATCTGTTTCCGCATTTTTCAGTTTTAAAGAATGTTGCAGATGCTCAAATTCATGTTTTAAAAAAATCAAAGGAAGATGCGGAAAGTCTTGCCTTTTCTCTTTTGGAAAGAATGGGCTTGGCCGACAAAGCAAATGCTTATCCTTGCCAGCTAAGTGGCGGTCAGCAGCAGCGCGTCAGCATAGCCAGGGCTCTTGCGTTAAAACCTGAAGTGCTTCTGTTTGATGAGCCTACAAGCGCTCTTGATCCAGAATTGACAGGCGAAATACTTTCGGTAATAAAAGATTTGGCAAAAGATAAGATAACAATGGTTATTGTTACCCACGAAATGGCTTTTGCAAGAGATGTCAGCAACCGCATTATTTTTATGGATCAAGGCGTAATCGTTGAAGATGGAAGTCCAGAGCAAGTTATAGAAAATCCTGTTCAAGAAAGAACTAAAGCGTTTCTTTCAAGATTTTCAAATAAATAGCTTAAATGTCAAACAGTTTCGAGCTATTGACTGAAAGACTGTATTTTTGTATCATATTTACTCACGTTCAAAATGTGGTGAACTATATATTTTTGAAAAATTTCGGAACTTGACTAAATCCGGTTGAGTTCTGTGGAGGTTATAAAGTGGTCAAAATAAGACTTAAGAGATTCGGTACTCAGAAGCGTCCTTACTACCGCGTTGTAGTTCAGGATTCACGCAAGCCACGCGACGGTGTTTGTATTGAAGAAATCGGTACTTTCATGCCTGTAGAGGCTGAAGAAAAACAGGTTTCAATCGATATGGACCGCGCAAAGTATTGGCTTAGCGTCGGCGCACAGCCATCTGATACTGTTGCTAAGTTGATTAACTTGCAGGCAAAGAAGCAGTCAAACTAGTCTAAGGAGCTAAAAATGGAAAAAGACCTGATCGAATACATTGCAAAATCATTGGTCGATGATCCATCTGCTGTTTCTGTAGATGAAACTGAAGGCGAAAAAGGCATGGTTCTTCAACTAAAAGTTGCTGAAAACGATATTGGCAAGGTAATCGGAAAATATGGTCGTATTGCAAAGGCTATGCGAACAGTTCTGAGTGCTTCCGCTTCAAAAGATGGAAAGCGCTACAGTCTTGATATTTTGGATTAGTTTTGCTGATGAACGAAGAGCAGCTTATTGTTGGTTTTGTCCGTGGCTCGCATGGAGTTTCGGGTGAATTTAAAGTGGAAAGTGCTTCTGGATATTACGATCATATTGAGCTTTTAAAAGAAGTTACTTTGAGGAATAACACGACGTTCAAAAAGTGTAGGGTTGAATCTACTAGACTTGGTGGAAATTCCTTGTTTATGAAATTGGCAGAAATCAATTCTCCTGAAGAAGTTAAAAAATTCAGAAATTGGGAACTGGTTGTGCCTCGAAAATACGCTCATCCTCTTGGGGAAAATGAGTGGTATATCGAAGATTTAAAAGGCTGTTCATTAGTTTGGAACGGCGGAACGGCAGCTAAAACTGCACCAGCACAAGTTGTTGGTACAATCACAGACGTATTGGAAGGCGGAGCAGGTTACTTGTTAGAAGTATTACTCTCCGAGAGTTGTGATGTTCTTGCAGAAAATGTTAAATTCTCTGCTTCTGGAAAAATTAGAAAGGTTTTAATTCCTTTTAATTTTCAGTATATCAGTGAAGTAGATGTAACTGCTAGAACTATTCGGCTGATGCACCTCTGGATTCTGGAGTAGTCCATGAAATTTACTGTGCTGACCTTGTTTCCTGAAATACTGAAGGCATATTTTGAAAACTCAATCATGGCCAAAGCAGTTGAAAAGGAAATTATTGCCTACGATCTAGTGAATATCAGGGATTTTGCCTTAGATAAACACAGAAAATGTGATGACGCTCCTTATGGTGGTGGACCTGGTCAACTTATGATGACCGAACCATTGAGCAGAGCTTTGGACAGTGTAAATGCTAAACGCAAGCGTGTAATTTATCTTACGCCGGGCGGCAAGCCGTTTACTCAGAAAAAAGCGTGCGAATTTAGTCGCGAAGATGAACTTGTATTTATTTGCGGTCGTTACGAAGGTATCGATCAGCGAATTATAGACTATTACGTAGATGACGAAATTTCTATCGGCGACTATGTAATGTCTAGTGGCGAAGTTGCAGCAGAAGTTATGATAGACACAATCTACAGATTGGTTGATGGCGTGATTTCTAGCGAATCTTTAGTTGAAGAGAGTCATAGCGACGGACTTTTGGAATATCCTCAGTATACTAGACCAGAGGTATACAAAGGCATGAAAGTTCCTGAAATTCTTCTTTCAGGAAATCATGAGCTTATTCGAAAGTGGCGATTAAAGAAAAGACTTGAAAAAACCTTGTGTGTCAGACCTGATATGATTTGGAATGCAAGAAAAGCAGGAATTCTTTCTTTGGAAGCCGAAAAGATGATTGAGGAAATAACAGAACGAACTGCTGTAAAAAATCAGAAGAAAAAGAAAAGTTGATTTTTTATTAAAATTTTTATAATAGTTCGTATATTTGTATGGAGATTTACAATGGATCTTATTAAAGCAATTGAAGAAGGTCAAAAACGACCTTTTACAACTCAGTTTAAAGTTGGTGATACTGTAAAAGTTTTCTTCAAAATTATTGAAGGAAAAACAGAACGAATTCAGGTTTATGAAGGTATTGTAATCTGTATAAAAAATTCAGGTGCAAGAAAAACTTTTACCGTTAGAAAAGATTCTTATGGCGTTGGTGTTGAACGTATTTTCCCTGTAAATTCACCGCGCATTGTAAAGGTAGAAATTGTACGAGCCGGAAAAGTTCGCCGTTCAAAACTTTATTACCTGCGCGACAAAATTGGTAAAGACAAAAAAGTTAAGGAACTTCTTGGAGGAAAAATCTCTGCCTTCATCAATGAACAGAATAAAGCTGCAGAAGCTGCTGCTCATGCGCAGGAAGTTGCTCTTAAAGAAGAAGCTACAGCTGAACACGAAGCTGCAGAAGCCGCAAAGAAAAACTAGTTAATTCATTGCATGAATACAAAGAATGTACTTGTGCATAATGCTGCCCTCGCTAAAACTGGTTCAGAGACCGTGTTTCGCGAGGGCAGTTGTGTTTATGTAAAGGTGCTCAAGCAAAATTCTGATTTTTCTTATAAAGTTTCTGTTTCGGGAAAATTTTTCGACTTTCATTCAAAAATTCCTTTAAAAAATGGAAGTTCCTTCTATGCAAGAGTCTTGTTTGAAGGAAAAAAAATACTTTTGCAAAGGATTCCAGAAAATTCTAAAAATGGACTTGTAAAATTTAATAAAGATACATCTACCTTAGAGAATCAATATTTTTCGAATATCCTTAACGAATTAGGATTTGTTGCGGATGGTACGACTATAGCCCTGCTTCAGCAAATGCGTCGCTTAGGATTGCCATTTTCTGTTGAAAATATGAAAAAAGTTCGCGCTACCGCTGAAAAGTTAAAAGAAACTGCGGATCCTAAGGAAGTCTCTCAAATAGCGTACATTCTTGAAAGCAAAGGCATAGTTGCCAATGGACAAACGGTTTTGCCGTTCTTGCCAGAACAAAATAATCAAAATGGAAAAGAAGATTCTAATAATTTTAGGGAAGACTGTTCAAAAAGCTTTAAAGACTTCTTTTTAAGGTTATTTAACTCTTCAAATGAAAGAAGTCTTAAAAATCCTATAGGCATTTTGACTTTTTTTAATCATTTGGGGTTTAATTTTAATTCTGCAGAGCAAAAAGGAAATTGGATAAAAATCCCTTTTGAATTTCAGTTTGAAGTTGAAGACAAATCCATAGACTGCTGTGAAAAAAATGTTATTTTAAGAACGGGGACCGGTTTTGTTTCTTGTTTTTTAGATGGAAAAACTGGTAAGTGTAATCAAGTTTGCATACACTTTGATTTTTCTGATTTTTCCTTAGCCTTTATATTAGTGTTCGATTTAACCAAACTGTTTGAGATTAAAGTTTTTGTTCCAAACGAATATAAGTCTTATTTAAAGCTGTGCAGAAATTTGGAAAAAAACTTTTCTTCTGTGAAAATTCGTTTTTATAGTATGGAAGATTTTTTTCAATTTTATGTAAATGATGATGTCTTGAATTGCTTCACAGGTGTAGTATGAAAGATAAGTATGAATTAAAGGCTGTTGCGCTAAAATATCCGAAGAGCGCAGACGCACCTTTTTTATGTGCAAAAGGGAAAGGTGAAGTTGCAAAAAAAATAATTGAAATCGCACATGAAAATAAAATTCCAGTAGTTGAAGATAAAGTCCTTTCTCAAGTGCTTACACTTGAAGAAATAGGAAGCGCTGTCCCTGAACAAACTTGGGAAGTTCTTGCAAAGATATTCGCTTGTATTATTGAAACTGAGCAAAAATTGTAGTATTTTAAATACAAAATAGAAAAAGGTTGTAAAATCGGTGAGCGATAGGCGAAAAGTTACAGGGTCAGAAGGAGAAAACAGGGCTTGTTCGTTTCTTGAAGAAAATGGCTATTCAATAGTTGCTAGAAATTATCGCACAAGGCAAGGAGAAATAGACATCGTTGTTCAAAAAGAGAACATTCTTGTTTTTGTTGAAGTAAAAACTCTGCCGCAAGGGTATCCAGAGTTGCTATCTCACGTTCTTTCTGAAAAGAAACAAAAAAGAATCATTAAAACTGCTAAACGTTTTCTGTCAATTTATCGACAATATATTAACAACTATATTCGATTTGATGTGATTGTTGTTGATATGCCAGGTTTTCCACCTGTGTATCATATAGAAAATGCTTTTGCGGAGCTTTTATGATTTCAGAGAGTAGAAAGACCGTCGAAATTCTTTTGATGGAAGAAACTGAAAATTGTAGCAATTCTAAAGTGCTTGAACTGCGTCGAAAAATACATGATAAAGACTACATCAATAACGCTGTTCAAAGAATTGCTCAAGTTATAAGTAAAAAACTTGTTGAAAGATCAGATGAGTTAAAATTTCAAAATTGACGTTTGTTTTAGCGGCGATTTTGTATTTTATTGAAGGTAAAATTATGGAAAAAAATAACAGAAATAACCGCAAACGTCATAATTGGAATAATTCTAAGGGTAGGGGAAATAATAATAACTTTTCTTTTAAGAATAAAAACCGCGATTTTAGAGAAAACCAAGAAAGCAATAAATTTCATTATATTCCACACGAAAGCATAGAGGCTCTTCAAAAAAGAGAAGAGGCTATTCAAGAATTTAAGGAAAGGGAAATTATTTGCCCAGCTTGCGGGCAAATAATTACTGATGTCGCAAGCGCCGTTGCAGATAAAAAGACTGGCGAGCCGGTACATTTTGAATGTGTAATGGCGCAGTTGGAACAGACGGAAAAAGTTGGTCAGAATGAAAAAATATGTTATATTGGTCAAGGTCGTTTTGGAATTCTCTATTTTGAAAACCCTCGTGACCAACGGCATTTTACGATTAAAAAAATAATCGATTGGGAAGAAAGAGAAAAAAATCACGATTGGCGCAACGAGATTAGCAGTTTATATAGCAAGGTTGAATAGTTTTTTTATGTTTTTGTCAACTTGGCTGCATAATTCTTCTTCCGATATTTCTAATATTTGAGAAACAAACTTATATGTGTGCATTATATTGAGAGGATTGTTTTGCGTTCCTCTCATAGGAACTGGGGCGAGGTATGGAGAGTCTGTTTCTATTAGCAGCTGACTTATTGGAATGTTTTTTATAAGCGCAGACATTTGTTCCATTTTATTTTTTTTGGTATATGTGACGCTTCCGCTTAGGCTTATATACCAGCCTTTTTTTATAAATTCGCTAGCTTCTTCTGCTCCATACGAAAAACAGTGAATTATTCCATTGTTGTAGCCTGTTTTTTGTATGCAATTGTAAGTGTCTTCAAACGCATCCCTAGAATGTACAATAACAGGCAATTGTAGTTCTTTTGCATAGTTTAATTGCATCATAAATAATTCTTTTTCGTTTTCTAGCATTTGCTCATCAAAATCATTTTGGCAGCGTCCATCTGGACCTGATGGATTCCAATGATGGTCTAGGCCGCATTCTCCTATAGCGATTATTTTTCTGTGAAGAGTGTCGTTATCGTTTGAAGATGATGCTTTTTCTATTTGCGATTTTAGGATTCTTATTCGCTCGCAGCGGTTTTCTATTTCCATTGGCGAAGGCCAGATTCCTGCGGAAAAGTAGATAAAATTTCGAACTTTTTCAGCTGTTGCAGAATCTTGAATTTGAGATATAAGCTTGTCTATGCATGCTTGCCTAGAGAGCAAATCGTCTGCGCTTGTTCCTATGTCTAGTCCAAAAAAACAGTTGTTTAGAGCCATTTTTGATAAAATTTCTATAGATTCCAAAGGAGTTGCTTTTTCTGAGCATAATTGAAAATGAAAATGAGTGTCTGAATACATAAAATCATTTTATAGAAAAGCAGCAAAAAATGCCACAAAATTGTTATAAAAGTGTCTGTTGATTATTGAATAAAGATATTTTTTTTGGTACTATAGGAAATATGCCGGGATGGTGGAATGGTAGACACAAGGGACTTAAAATCCCTCGACTGTTAAAAGGTCGTGCCAGTTCGAGTCTGGTTCCCGGCATTCTTATAAAAGGCTAAAAATACTTTTTAATGTTTTATAAATAGTATTTTTAGCCTTTTGTATTTTTCTTTGTAAGAAGGGGAATTAGCATACCTCCTGCACCGTTTCCAAGCACCACAACTAATAAAAATATTATATTTTCAAGGGACAAAATAGTTTTAAAACCTTTTGCGGCTCCAAAATAGAATGCATCTGCAATGCAGTGATCAAATCCGCACAGAATAAATACTGGTATGTATATAAAGCAGCCAATGGATTTCCCTCTTTTCCAAGTATCAACTGCTAGAAACATAAGTATTCCGCAAAAGATTCCAGAAATGAAAACTTTCCACAATGGAAGCAAAATTTTTGTGTTATATATTGAAAGCGCAGGATTTTTTATGTTGGAAAATACACAAGAACAAAGAATTCCTAAAATCCAAGTTGTAAAAATATTTACAAGAAGAATTAAAAAAACGAGACGAATATACTTGAAATTTTTAAAATCTAATGCGATATATCCGACTTTTCCAGTGTAAAGGTTGAATTCATATTCGCAGATTGTGAAAAGTCCTGCCGAAAAAAGAAATGCTCCTAACCAAGCCAAGCCCTTGTTTAGGCAAGCAAGATAAACACTTGCACCGATTGAAATCATTATACCAGAAAGAATTGCTTTTTTTATTTCGTTTAACATTTTATTTCCTACGGTTTATTTCTAAAATGCTATAATCTTATGAAAATAAACGACTCTCCTCCAAAGTAGAATAATTCTAATGGAGGAAAATGTCGTTTATTAATCATTAAAAATTTATTTTGGATTTTAGTCTTACTTAATAAGAAGGGCTGCAAACTCTTTTAGAGCTCCACTCATAGTTCCGCCTAAAACTGTTTTTGCAAGCTTCTTTCCAAGCTGTACACCTTCTTGGTCAAAACTGTTGATATTCCAAACAAAGCCTTGGAACATGACTTTGTTTTCGTAGTGAGCAAGAAGGGCTCCTAAAGTTTTTGGAGTAAGCTGTTTGCCGTAGATAAGGCTTGAAGGTCTGTTTCCTGCAAAACTTTTGTTTGGATCTTCATCTTTTTTTCCGCAGGCAAAAGCTACAATTTGTGCGACAACATTTGCGCAAAGCTTTGTTTGGCTGGTAGAATTTTCAATTACAACATCTTTTCCAGTTTGATTTTCGCTAAAAGCAATAAACTGGAGCGGAATAATGTTTGTTCCTTGATGTAAAAGCTGATAGAACGAATGCTGGCCATTTGTTCCTGGTTCTCCAAAAATTACAGGTCCTGTAAGATAGTCTATTGGATTTCCAAAGCGGTTTACACTTTTTCCGTTTGATTCCATATCTAATTGCTGAAGGTGGGCAGGGAATCTTGAAAGTGCTTGTGAATAAGGCAAAATTGCTGTAGAAGGGTATTCTTGAACATTGCGTTCATAAATTCCGATTAAGGCATCCATAAGGGCAGGATTTTTTGTTATATCTTTATTTTTTGCAGTTTTGTCTTCTGCGGCTGCACCGTCAAGGAAGTCTGCAAATACTTTTGGTCCAAATGCAAGAGAAAGAACAGCTCCGCCTACACCAGAACATGAAGAATATCTGCCTCCGATGTAGTCGTCCATATAAAACGCCTGCATATAGTCAGGATTGTGCGCTAAAGGAGAAGTTTCTGAAGTTACAGCTATCATGTGCTTTGAAATTTCAAGCCCTTGCTTTTTTAAAAAATCCTTTACAAAAGATTTGTTTGTAAGAGTTTCGAGCGTTGTTCCTGATTTTGATACAAGAATAAAAATTGTATGGGCAAGGTCAAGAGAGGCTACAACTGCAGCTCCGTCATCAGGGTCTACATTTGAAATAAAGTGCGCTTCCATTTTGAACGTGTTGTTTGCTTTTGCCCAGTTTTCAAGAGCGAGGTACATTGCCCTAGGTCCTAAATCTGAACCACCGATTCCGATTTGGCAGACTTGAGTGTATTTTTCACCTTTTTCGTTTAAAATTTTTCCTTCGTGAACATTATTTGCAAATTCCGCGATTTTGTTCTGTTCGTTTATATAAAAATCTCTTTTATTTTCACTGTCTGCAATAACGTCTTTTCCAAGCTGTCCACGTGTAAGGTGATGAAGAACCATTCTTTTTTCACCAGTGTTTACAACTTCTCCATTATAAAGGGCTTCAAACTTTTCTATAAGTTGAAACTCTTCTGAAAGTTCCTGCAATGTTTTTATTATTTGTTCATTTACCTGTTTTGCAGCATAGTTGTAAGTTAAACCTTCTGCCATAGGTATTGAATAGTTTTTAATTCTCTTTTCCGCATTTGATGAAGAAAGTTCATCCGCAACGGAAACCATACCTTTTAATGCTTGTAATTTTTTCCATGAAGAAAGAGAGTCTGCATTTGCCCAAGTAATCATTTGTGCCTCGATATAAAAGAATGTAAAACTAAGTTAAATCATCAAAAAGTGATTTAACTTGGCTTTTGGAATGAATGGGCTGTCTAAAAAGTAATTTTGGTAGTTGAACTTCTTAGACAACTACATTGTTCGCTTTGAACTGTTCAACTATACCGAAAAATAATGGTTTGTACAACTAAAACGTAATTCTGACTGAATGTCGTCTGTTTTTTTTGCAAGGTTGGAATTTATAATTGCAAAAAAACGGTTGCGCTTTTATTCATTTTTCTAAAAGCTCTAGTTTCGGTTTGTAAGATTTTTTAGCCAGCGTTCTTTTTTTAGCCAAATTGCCGCAATAACAGATTTTGGTATATCGCTGAGTTTTACTATTGCATACATCAGTATCGGGCCAAAATCTGTAAGGAAAGTTAAAAGAACCATTCCTAAAATAAATAATGCATTCCCTACTGTATCGCAGATAACGCCCATGGTTGTATCGCCGCCAGTGCGGCTTATTGAATACTGCGCGTTTAGATATGCCCAAAGTGGCAAATACACTGCTGCGGTTATTATAAGCCCTTTTGCAATTGCTTGTGCCTGCGGAGTAAGGTTTTTGAACACAAAAGGAACTATAAGAGTTGTTCCTAATCCTAAAATAGCAAAAAAAGTTCCAAAAACTGTAGAGCCGTTTAAAATCCAGTTTTTCATTTGGCGGCCTTCTTCGAGTTTGCCTGCTCCTAATTCTTGTCCTAGAATTACGGCTGTAGATGTACAAATCCCTGTAAGGCATATAAAGAACAAGTTTGCAACTGCAAAGCCTGATGCCATTCCGCTTACAACTTCCGCCCCTCCGCGAGTGTTGTACAGTGCGTTTGAAATAGTTTCTGAAAGAGCCCAGGTAAGTTCTGAATATAAAATCATTCCGCTTTTTGCAATTATTGTTCTTGAAAGAGAAAAATCGATATTGAACAGTTTTTTAGGGCTAAAGATAAAGTCAGGCTTCTTTCTTTTGATGTAGCACAAAAACATGATTAGCTCTGCTGCTCGCGCAATTACTGTTGCATATCCTGCGCCAGCGACTTCTAGGCGAGGAACGCCTAGATTTCCATAGATAAAAACCCAGTTGAAGAAAGTGTTTATGAGTGTTGCTATTATGCTTATCACCAACGGTGGTTTTACAAGCTCAATTTCTCGCAGCGAAGATGCTATGCTCTGGCTGAATACTGCAAAAACCCAAGAGATTGCAACTGCTCTGGAATAGGCCACGCTTTGGTCTATAATAGCTTGCGCATCTGAATTTACTGTAACCATTAGACCGAAGAGCCATCTTGGGGCGATAAGGCAAATTGTTCCAAAGACGATTCCAAATATTCCTGTTAGAAAAAGTTTAAATCTAAAGGTCTGTTGCATTCCTTCTTTGTCTTTTGCCCCTTTGAATTGGCTCATAAAAATTCCGCCGGATGCGCAAATCGTATTAATTATGATGACACAGATAAAACTGATTTGATTCGCTACGTTTACGCCGCCCATCTTTATGTCGCCAAGCCCTGCAACCATAAAGTTGTCTATTAACGAAACAAAGTTTTGAATTAAAAGTTGAGCCATTATTGGCAAAGCGATAGTCAATGCTCTTTTATAAAAAGGCCAAGTTCCCCAATATTTGTTATTAGACATAAACTAAAAATCCTAAAGTAGAAATGTAAAAAAAGGGGGCTGTTCTTTAAGTTTTTATTGGACAGCCCCGTAGCAGTTTATTTAACAAAAGATTTTTTTAAAAAATCCAAGTCGAGCTCTGGATAAAGAACGTGTTCCTTAAGCAGTTTGTTTACTCGTTTTTTTGCTTCTTCTTGAACCTGTGGATTTAGGTCAATCTTTCCTTTTGCAGGCTTTCCTTCTTTTGTAAGACCAGGCTTTGTTCCTTTTAGAACAAAATCGATTATGTCGGCAACTTCTTTCATGTCGTCTTCATTCATTCCAAGTGTTGTTAAACCTGGAGTTCCAATTCTGATTCCAGAAGTCCACCAAGCGCCGTTTTTGTCGTAAGGAAGGGCATTTGCATTTGCTGTTACTCCGCATGCAAACAAAGCCGCTTCTGCTTGTTTTCCTGTAAGTCCATAGCCTGTAACATCCACAAGCATAAGATGGTTGTCGGTTCCTCCAGTTTGAAGAGGCATTCCGTGAGCCATGCATGCTTTTGCAAGTGCGGCTGCGTTTTTTACCACATTGCGAGCATATTCCTGATATGCAGGAGTTCGTGCTTCCTTAAAAGCGATAGCCTTTGCAGCCATTACGTGGCCTAAAGGTCCGCCTAGAACCATAGGGCAGCCTTTGTTTACGTAGTCAGCATATTCTTTTTTGCAAAGAATCATGGCGCCGCGAGGACCTCGTAAAGTTTTGTGAGTTGTGGTTGTAACAACGTCTGCCCATTTTACAGGGTCGTAGTCGTCTGTGAAAACTTTTCCAGCAACAAGACCTGCAAAGTGAGCCATATCTACCATGAGAACTGCTCCGCACTTGTCTGCGATTTCGCGGAAACGGCGGAAATTTATTTTTCTTGGGTATGCTGAATATCCTGTAAGAAGAATAAGAGGTTTTACTTCCATTGCCTGTTTTTCTATTGCATCGTAGTCTAAGAGACCTGTTTCGCGGTCTACACCGTAAGGGTGGCTTTCAAACATTCTAGCGGAAACGTTCATTCTGTATCCGTGTGTGAGGTGTCCTCCGCAAGAATAGTCGAGTCCCATAAGGCGTTGATTGCCAAATCTTTTTCGCAGCATATCGAACTGTTCTGAAGTGAGCTCTGCAAGAGATTTTACTCCAAGTTCTTCTAAAGTTGGAGTTTCAATTTTTTTTGAAAGAATTGCCCAATAAGCAACAAGGTTTGTGTCTGCTCCCGAATGAGGCTGCACGTAAGCGTAGTCTGCGCCAAAAAGAGCTTCTGCTTCGCGGGCAGCTGTGTTTTCTACAGCGTCGATGTTCACGCAGCCGCCGTAATATCTGTGTTCCGGGTAACCTTCTGCGTATTTATCTGTAAGAAGATTTCCCATTGCTGCCTGAACGTTTAGCGAACAATAGTTTTCGCTGGCAACTAGTTTTAGGTGGCTTCGCTGGTTTTCGATTTCGTTTACGATTGAAGAAGCGATTTCTGGTCCTACTGCTGCAACTTGCTGAAGATTTGCAACATAGGCGGTCATTGCGGCGTTAGGTTTTCCATTACATGAATTTAAGTATTCTTCTAAAGGTGTAGACATACATTCTCCCATAAGTAAGTTTGCAATACAAACATAAAAAGATTTATTTTATAATTCTTGCTTTTTTACAGATTGTTTTGTAATTAGGCAAGCAATTTGAATAAAATAATACAATCTATTGACTGATTATTCAACGTTATTATCAAGCTGTAAAGGTTCTTAAAACTTTTTTCTTTCTGTCGCTTCGCTGACTCTTATTTTTCTGCCGTCAAGATTGCTTCCGTTTAGCTTTAATATGGCTTGTTCGGCTTGCGCCTCTTCATTCATTTCTACAAAGCCAAAACCTTTTGAAGCTCCTGAAAATTTATCTTTTATAATGGAAACAGACGCAACGTCTCCAAATTTTGAAAAAGCTTCTTTGAGCGAATTCTCTGTTGTGGAAAAACTTAAGTTTCCTATATGAATTTTTTTTGACATAAAACCTTCCATTTTATTTCGACTTTCATTTTATTAAATTTATAGAGATTTTGACGAATAAAAATAATGTTGTCAATAAATTGCTTTTAATTAGTTTTAATATGTTTTGATATTCATCTGTTTTTATTGTATTCTTTTTATATGGACAAAAGGCTTGCTTTTTACAAAGAATTTGTTTCCCCGGATTGCGATAGAATGCATTTTATTTTGCAAAGATTAAAAGAAAACAATGTAAAAGCTGTAGTCATGCCGATTGAAGGGCGCAATCACATATACGTGGTTTTTTCTCAAAGCTCTTATAATCCAATGTTTAGAATAAAAACTGTAATTGCCCACTACGACCGATTTGAAGGAAGTCCTGGAGCTAACGATAATTCCTCTTCTGTAATGGCTCTTATAGATTGGGCTTGTGAACTGAATAAAATGCAGTTCCATAACGTAAGACTGATTTTTACTGATGGAGAAGAGCTTTGTGCAAATAAAGATTGCTCTGTAAGTTCTCAGGGGGCTTTCGGACTTGCATCAGTGTTTAAGCGGCTTAAAATAACACAAGACGATGTTTATGTTTTTGATTGCGTTGGCAGAGGAACAATCCCTGTCCTTGCGGATTCTGTTATTTCTAAAAAGGCGAATCCGAATTTTATAAAAAGATTTTCTAAATTAAAGGAAAGGACTCAAAATCTTTTGCAAGCTAGCTGCACTCATTTTTTGTGCTTGCCTGTCGGCTACAGCGATAACGCAGGTTTTTTCGCAAATGGAATTCCTGCGGTTGTAATAACATTTCTTCCTGAGGACGAAGCTCAAAAGTATATGAAAGATTTAATTTCTTTTCCTGAATTATGCGATTTTGTGCTGAACGGAAAAAGCTGCGCAAATTGCAGTAAAGATTTTTTATCAGAAAAACTTCCTGCTACTTGGAAAAGGTTGCATACTCCTTTAGACAATCTTGAAAGTCTTACACCGGAGTCATTTTTAGTTATGAAAAAAATTCTATTTAATCTAGCGCAATTAAAATCTTTGTCGCTGTAATTTTTTTAAGTCGAAAGCCGAGTTTTTTTTAGCATAATATTCTGTGCTACTTTTCAAAACTTGTTAAGTCCGTTAAATTGTAAGCATGACAAAAAAACGAGGATTTTTTTTAAGAATTTCTGGAATTATAGCTTTTATAGCGTGCGTTTCTCTTTGCCTTGAAATGCTTCTTAGAAACGTAGAGTCTTGGATTTTTATGATAAGCGCTTCTTCGAACGGATGGGGCATTTTTTACATATCTACAGCTTTTCTTTTTACTTCATTCTTTTTTTTAGCAGCTTTTTCTTCAGGAACAGCGGCTCTTTTTGCAGGTCAGGGCGGTTACGTTCAATCCGTGTGGAACTGCGGGATATATGCGCTTGTCTGCGTTTCGCTTTTTGCATCGCTGCAGCTTTTTACAGGACTGACAGAAGATGATGTTCAGATTTTTATAGTTTCCGTGATTTCGATTGTCAGTTTGCTTGTGTTTAATGCGATTGTTTTTTTCTGCCTAAAAGGCGAGGAAGATTTTTCTTGGAAAAAAATTGCTCCCACTGATAGCAATACAAAACTTTGTTTGAAAGTTTATATTTTAATGACGGTGGTTACGGAAATTGCAACTTTCATTTATGCGCACAAAGCTATCGATTAATAAAAATAATAAAAAAAATTGCAAAAGCGATAAAAAGCTTACGAAAAGTGTTTTTTTTAAACTCGTGCTTGTTTTTCTTCCGATTTTTACAGCTTTTGTTTGCCTTTTTGTTGGAAGAGCCTTCTTTTCTCCATTTGAAGTAATGGAGCTTTCCCCTGTAAAAGCTGCAATCCTTTGGAAAATACGCCTGCCACGCATTCTTTGCGCTTTTTTGGTGGGGGCAGGCTTGAGCGTTTCTGGCTGCGTTTTTCAAAGTTTTTTCGCAAATCCTTTAGCCTCTCCTGAAACCGTTGGCGTTTCTGGCGGAGCGTGTTTTGGTTCTGTTTTGGGAATCCTTTTGGGATTTAGTCTTTTTGGAATTCAGTTGATTTCTGTTTTTTTTGGGATTATTGCGCTTTTTGCAACCTTTTTAATCTGCGGAAAAAAGATTTATGGCGAAATTACAATTATTCTTTCGGGAATTATTGTTTCTGCAACGTTTTCGGCATTGAGTTCGTTTTTAAAGTTTGTGGCTGATAGTCAAACTGTTCTTCCAGCAATAAATTTCTGGCTTATGGGAAGTTTTTCTTTGGCAAATTACAAGACACTTGCTTTTTGTGCTCCTTTGATTTTAATTCCTTGCGCCGTCCTGTTTTTTATGCGCTGGCATTTGAACGCGCTTGCGCTTTCGTTTGAAGAAGCTGTTTCTTTGGGAGTCAACATAAAGCTTTTGAAAACTCTTTCGATTTCTTGTGCAACGGTTATTAGTTCCACTTGCGTTTGCGTTGCGGGGCTTGTAGGCTGGGTTGGAATCCTAGTTCCTCATATATGCCGCTTAAGATTTGGAAGCGAAAACAGACTTCTTATTCCAGCTAGCTTTAGTTTTGGCGCGTCTTTTTTGATTTTTGCAGATACTTTGAGCAGAACGCTTAGCCCGTCGGAGATTCCGCTTTCAGTTGTTACGGCAATTATTGCTTGCCCGTTTTTTATTTTTGTTGTTCGAAAATACAAGGGGTGGAAATTTTGAATGCAATAAAAGTTTGCGATGCATCTTTTTTTTATGCAGAAAAAGCAAGAAAAAATAAAGCTTGCGATGCTGAAAAATATGTTTTTAAAAATTTGAATTTTAATTTGCAAAAAGGAACTGTCTGCTCGGTTTTAGGGGCAAACGGATGCGGAAAAACATCTCTTTTGAAGTGCTTGATTGGTCTTTTAAAACTGGCTTCAGGTTCTATATATATAGAAGAAAAAGAGCAAAAAAGCATAAAAAACAGTGCTCTTTTGAATAAAGTTTCTTACATTCCGCAGAGTAAAACAATTTTTGGAATAAAAGTTTTTGATATGGTTCTGCTCGGCCGCATTGGCAAAACCTCTATTTTTTCTGAGCCGACGCAAGAAGATATTGATTTTGCGAAAAACGCGCTTGAGCTTTTAGGAATTGAAAGTTTAAGCGAAAAAAAAATGGATGAAATTTCAGGCGGACAGCAGCAGCTCGTGTTTTTGGCAAGAGCCATTGCTGGCGGAGCAAAAATTTTGATTCTTGACGAGCCAGAAATGAGCTTAGATTTAAAAAATAGGACAAAAATCCTTGAAACATTTAAAAAACTTGCAGAAAGCGGCTATTCTGTCTTATTTACAACTCACGAAATTCTGTCTGCAAGAAAGTTTAGCAACAATTCGCTTCTTTGCTTAAATTATGATAAATGGATTTTTGGAAAATCTGAAGAAGTTCTTACTGATGAAAATATTTATAACGCTTTTGGGGTTTTACTATGAACAAAAAAATTTCTATACGTTTTTTTGCAGGATTTTTGCTTGTTTTTCAGCTTTTTTGTGTTTTTAGTTGCAAAAAAAGTGACTTATCAGAAAAAAAATCTAGCTTTGTGACTGACCACGCCCAGCGCAAAGTTGAAATTCCTAGGGAAATAAAGAAAATCGTTGTCTGCGATATTTTTCCGCTTCCTTCGGTTCTGTGCTTTTTTTACGGACTTTCTGAAAACATTGTAGGAATTGCGCCTTCTTCGATGGTGGCTGCGAAGCAAAGTCTGCTAGGCGAAATGTATCCTCAAATTTTAAATGCAAAAACAGATTTTCTTCAGGGAAACAATTTGAACTTGGAAGAACTTGCCTTGCTTGCGCCCGATATTGTTTTTTATTCTGCGACAAATGGGCGGTTGGGGCAAGTCCTAACGGAAAAAGGCTTTACAGCTGTTGGAATTTCGGCATCTAATTGGGAATACAACACAATTGAAACTTTGGAAAACTGGCTAATCCTTTTAGATAAAATTTTTGGCTCGAATAAAAGCTCAAAAAAGTCGGAAATATTTTCTCAGTTTAGCAAAAAAATTACAGATTTGGTGGATGAGAGAGTTTCAAAAATTCCTTTTGAGCAGAGAAAAAAAGTTTTTATTCTTTTTCAGTATTCGCCGTCTTCAATCGTTACGGCAGGAAAACATTCCTTTGGAAATTACATAATAAATCAGTGTGGGGGAATAAATGTCGCCGCATCTCTTTTGGGAGAAACTTCTAGCAGAACTTCAATGGAACAGATTTATTCTTGGAATCCCGATGCAATTTTTATAACGAATTTTACGAATATCCAGCCTAATGATTTGCACAAAAATCTTGATGGCAACGTCGATTGGTCTGGCATAAAAGCCGTTCAAGAGCAGTGCGTTTACAAAATGCCAATGGGACTTTACAGAACTTACACGACAGGTGTTGACGCTCCTCTTTGCATTTTATGGTTTGCAAAAAAATTGTATCCTTCGCTTTTTGAAGACATTGATGTTGAACAGTGGTGGCAAGATTATTATGAAAAAGTTGGGGTAAGATAAATTGTTTTTTGTATAAAAGCTATAAGTTGTTTTTTAGATTTTTATACAAACTTTTCCTTAAATCTTCAACAACAGAATCTGTTATTTTTTGTATTAATTTTTCTTCGTCTTGGGAAGCATTGTTTTTTTTGAATAAGATTTCAGGCTCAACGTTCAGGGCGGCGGCGATTTTTTCGATTGTTGAAAGCTTGGGCACATTTTTGTAGGTTTCCATAAGCCCGATGTAGCTTGTCGCCGTGTTGCACGCTTCGGCCAGCTGTTCCTGCGTGATGTGCTTTTCCTTGCGAATTCTTTTTATGTTGTCGATTACTGTCTTTTCTAAATCCATTTTATATCAAGATAGATATATTTATATATAATTTTCATGGCGGTTTTTGCGATTAAATAACTTTTTTAATCCTCGATTTCTGGAATACGTCTTTTTAGTTCTGCCATAAAGTGGTCGCCAGTGATTCCCTGCCGCAAGCAGGCAAAAAGGCAGTTGTCTCCTGCGACTGTGCCAAGAATTTCGTCCATATTCATGTTGTCAAGAGCGTTTGAGACTGTGTTTGCATGACCCGGAAACGTTTTTATTACAACAATATTTCCGCTCCAATCTATGCTTACGTAGCCGCGCAGAAAGTCCTGCACATAGATTTGTTCTGATTCTTGCCGCTCGTCTTCGCCTGGCAAGGAATAAACGTAGCTAGAATTGCCGTCGGAAACCTTTCCTACTTTTAAAAGCTTTAAGTCGCGGCTAAGGGTTGCCTGTGTAACTTCGTATCCTTCTTTTTCAAGGTATGCTAAAAGAACTTCTTGGCTTTCAATGCGGTAGTTTTTAATTAGTTTTCTTATTGTTTTTAAACGAGTAAGCCGTTCTTTCACAAATTTCCCCTTGAACATCTTATGAATGTTTATGCATTAAATATAAATAATTATTCATAATCTTTCAAGGGGATTTTTAAGGTCTTACTTTTCTATCGCAGAGTTACATAAGTTTTGCCAAATCCGCCGTCTTCTGGTGGAGCGAATCTAAATTCCGCAACGGCAGGATTGTTTGAAAGATAGTCTTGAACCGTTTGCTGCAAAATGCCGTTTCCTTTTCCATGAATTATGCTGAAATTTGTAAAGTTGTTCAAAACGCACAAATCTAACTGCCTGTTCAATGCTTTTATTGCTTCGTCCGCCCTCATTCCTAATAGCCTAAGTTCAAAAGCAGGTTTGTCTTGCGGCTTTGAAAAGTCTGAAAAATCATAGGAAACTGAACTTTTAATTTTTTCGTCTTGTTCATTGCACAAAGAAAGTTCGCTTTGCTTAATCGCCATTTTTATGCTTCCGAACTGCACGTTCCAACAGTCTTTGCTTAATTTTTCAATCAAAGTGCCTTTTGTTTTTGAAATTCCTGCAATTACTTGAGAACCAGCTTTGAATTCTTGCGCTGATTTTTTTTCTTTTGGTTTGGTGTTTTCAAATACTCTTGCAGCATTTTTTAGAGCTTGCGAGTTTTTAATCTTCTTTTTTGTAGGTTTTAAACTTGTCCGGTTTTTTACGATTTTTTCAAGACTTTCTGCTTCTTGCAAAAGTTGTTTTTCTTCTTGCTCTAAAATAATCGCATTTTCTTCTGTTTCTTTGGAAATTTTGTTTATAAAACCTTTTACGCCGAGTGTTTTTTCTCTGGTAACTTCGCCTTCTTTTAGTTTTCTAACAAGATTTTCAAGTTCCCGCCTTGTTTGCGCAAGGAATTCCTGTCTTTCATCCTGCTGTTTTTGCTTTAGCTTTAATTCCTGCTGTTTTAAAAGCAAGGCTTTTGAATCGTTTTCAATTTTCTTCTGTTCAAGGAAGCTTTCTTTTTGCGCAAGTTCCTGGATTATTTTGTCTGCATGGAAATGTTTTTCGGTCAATCCTTTTATAAGCGAGGAAACGTCAGCTTTTTCTTCTGAAATATATTCTTTTGCCTTTTTTATAATTTCTTTGGGCAATCCGCTTTTTTCAGCAATTTCTAAAGCGTGGCTTTCTCCGGGAATTCCCATCAGGATTCTGTACGTCGGACTTAAAGTTTCGCAAGAAAATTCTACGCTTGCGTTTACACAGTTTGGATTTGTGTATCCGTAGTTTTTTATTACTCCTTGATGGGTCGTTATTAAAACAAACGCATTTTTTTCAATCAATTTGTCTAGAACCGCCATTGAAACTGCGGCTCCTTCTTGCGGGTCTGTTCCGCTTCCTAGTTCGTCTAGCAGGACTAAGGAATTTTCATTTGAAAATCGCAATGCCTTGGCAATATTTTTCATGTGTCCGCTAAAAGTTGAAAGACTGTCTTCTATTGATTGACTGTCTCCTATGTCTGCATATATTCCGCTAAAAATTGGAAGGCAGCTTCCCTCTGCGGCAGGAATTGGAAATCCGCTTTGATTCAACATTGAAAAAAGAGCGATTGTTTTTAAAGTCGCAGTTTTTCCGCCTGTGTTTGGACCTGTTATAATCAAAACTTTTCTTCCCTCTAAGAATTTTACATCAATAGGAACAGCTTTTTCACCAAAAAGAGGATGGCGGGCTTGTAAAAGTGCAAGCGGCTTTATGTATGATTTAAGTTGAATGGTTTTAATCTTTTCTTCAACGCCATTATCGTTAGTTTTTAAATGCTCTTGCTCTAAAAAATCGTTGCAGTCCTCTGCAAAAATGCAGTTTTTTGATTTTCCCCATTCGCTAACAGCCTTTGTAATATCTAGCTCTTCCATTATTTTTAAGGCTTGAATTAAATCGCCTCTGTAAGGGCGGATTTTTGAGGCTAGCTCAATAAAGATTTTTCGGATTTCTTGCTTAAGTTCAAACTCTGCCTGAATAAGTTCATTTGTGCATATTACAGATTCTTCTGGTTCTATGTAGACTGTTCTACCAGACTGGCTCATTTCGTGAATGATTCCAGGGACAGCATTTCTTCTTCCAGATTTTACGGCAAGGACTTGCCGGTCGCCTTTTAGCACTGGAACTGAAGATTCTAAAACATCTGCATATTTTGGATTGCTGGTAAAAGAGCGCATAATTCCTTTTATTTTAGAATTCAATTCGGCAATCCTTGTCTGAATTTCTCGCAGCTGTGGCAAATCTTTTATTTTTCCGTCTTTTGAAATTATTTTGGAAATTTCACTGTAAACAGGATTTGTATCTGGAATTTGATTTACAAGTTCAAAAAGGGCTTTTGTTGAAAGTTCTTTTGTGTTTGCCTCAAAAAAATTGGTAACCTTTTGTATGGAAGCGCAAAATTGAAGAATTGCAAAGAATTGTTCCTGTTCAAGGCTTATTCCTTCTGCGTTTAATGACTTTATTGTATTGTAGACTTGAGGCCAGGAATCCAGAGCGTTTGTCTTTGTTGAATTTATGCAAACTGTCCATTCGCGGCTGAGCTGCTTCCTTCTATGGATTTTTTGCGCATCAGTAAACGGTTCTAGATGCGCCATAATAAACTTGCTTTCTTCGCTTTTGCAAAAACCTGAAACTTCATCACGGATTTTGTAGTAGTCGAGTTCTTCAAGCGTTTTTCTGTCCATTTAGTCGTCCCATGTTTTGTTTTTAATTTGAAGGCTGATTCTTAGCCAGCTGTCGTATCGCTGCTTTGAAATTTTGCCTTCTTCAACTGCCTGTTTTATTGCGCAGTTAGGTTCGTGCGTGTGGCTGCAGTTCATTCCAAATTTGCATTTTCCAATAAAAGGTTTGAATTCCCTAAAGTACAATTGCAAATCTTCTGCCTCAATTTCATTTAACATAAATCTTCGTATTCCAGGAGTGTCGATTATGGAAGCAATTCTTCCTTTTACGCCCCCTGTTAATGCAGTGTTTATAGTAAGGCGATTTAAGGTTCCCTTTGTTGTGGTGTGGCTTCCTCTGCCGTATTTTTTTGAAAGGCTTCCAGTTTTTAAAACGCAGCTGTCGTCGAGTACGTTTACTAGGCTTGATTTTCCGACACCCGATTGTCCTGCGAACGCGCTCAGCTTGTTTTCTATTAATTCAACGAATTCTGTAAGACCTTCGCCAGTCTTCGCGCTGATTCTCATAACCTTATAGCCTAAGTCTTCCCAAATTCTTAAATAATCTTCTGTTTCTGGGGCATTTTCAAGAAGGTCGTATTTGTTGCAAACGATTATAGGTTCAAGGCCGAGCATTTCCGCCTGCGCAAGTTCTCTGTCAATGAATCTTGGTCTAAACGGCGGTTCTGCTGGCGTTGTTACAAGAATAAGATAGTCAATGTTTGCTGCAAGAAGTTGCGGACAGCGTCCTTTTACGTTCCATCTTACAAATTCATTTTTTCTAGGAAGAAGAGAGAGAATCTGACCTTTTTCTTCGTCTATTTCATCTTTTTCAACTTCGACGCAGTCCCCTGGTGCTAAAGGATTGTAGTATTCTTTTTCTTGTTTTAAAACTTTTCCTTTGATTGTGCAAGAGCGTGTTATTTGATCTTCACATTCTACTTCAAAGACATTGTTTGTGCCTGCTAAAACTGTTCCTTGCATATATAGTTAAATATTCTTTGAAATTCGATAGATTGTCAATAATAAAAGACGATTGTTTGCATTTAATAATGCTAGATTGTATAATTATTTCGAATATGTGGTTTTTATATTAACAAAAACGCTTTCGGCAGATTTTCAATTTGTTCAGATGATTGTGCTCGCACTTTGTTTGAATGGGGTTAAGGAGGGAGGATAAAAACTGCCGAAATGCTGCCAGTTTTTATCTTAAAAAGTTTGCATTGCAAGCTTGTTTATAGAGAGGTGAATATGAAGAATGCTGTTGTTTTTCTTGCAGATGGTTTTGAAGAAATTGAAGCGCTTACACCTGTAGATTATCTTAGGCGAAGCGGGGCAGAGGTTTTTACTGTTGCGGTTCCTGCTTCAACGATGCAAGATAAATACATTGTTACAGGCTCGCATAAAATTCCTGTTATTGCGGATTTAAGCTTTGATGAGTTTAAAATTGAATTTGATTCAGATTTGCCAGATCTTGTCTTTTTTCCAGGCGGAATGAAAGGCGCTGAAAATCTTGCCGCAGATGTTTATATTGCGCAGTACATAAAAAAGTGTTTTGATGCGAAAAAAATTGTAAGCGCAATTTGCGCAGCTCCTGCGCTTGTTCTTGCAAAAACAGGAATCCTTGCCTCAAAAAAATGGACTTGCTATCCTGGAATGGAACAGAACCTTGTTCAATATATTGGAAGCGAAGAGCTTTGCACTGAACTTATGAAAAACAGCGCCTATGTTTCTGGAGTTCCATTTGTAACAGACAAAAATGTTGTGACAGGAAGAGGTCCTGGAGCGGCAGAGCAGTTTGCAATGGAACTTGCAGCTTTGCTGTGCGGAAAAGATGTTGCAGATAAAGTAAAAACAGCGTCTGTTCAACGCTAGCGTTAAATAAAAAGGCTGCCACAATCATAAAAAGTTCAGAATTCTTAATTTTTTATTTGCAGGCAGTCTTTTTTATGCTTTTAAGCTTCAATTGTTTTTAGTTCAGGATTTTTTTCAACGTCTTTTTTCCATGCTTCTAGGCGAGCCTTGTTTACGTAGTCCTTTGACTGAAAACTATAGGTAAAGTGTGTATGCACGTCGTAAGTGCCTTTTGTAAGTGCATACGCATCTTCTGTCATAACAAGCTCTTCATCTGTAGGAATTACAAAAATCTTTACTTTTGAATCTTCTGCGCTTATAAGTGTTTCTGCATTGCTTGTGTTTGAAAGATGATTTTTCTTTTCATCAATCTTTATGCCCATGCATTCAAGACCTTCTGTTGCCATTGCGCGGATTGTAGGAGAATGTTCGCCGACGCCAGCTGTAAATACAATCGCGTCAACTTTTCCAAGGGCAGCCATGTAAGCGCCTATTGTCTTTTTTATCCTGTAGGATTCCATTTCCATTCCGAGCTGGCAAAGTTTATCGCCCTGTTTTGCGCCGTTTTCAACATCTCTGCGGTCTGTAAACCTTCCTGTAATGCCAAGAAGTCCCGACTTTTTGTTCAAAGCGGTGTCCATTTCCTGCGCAGACATTCCGGTTTTTCTCATGATGTAGAAAGGCAAAGACGGATCAAGCGAACCTGAGCGAGTTCCCATTACAAGCCCGTCAAGAGGAGTAAGACCCATTGTCGTGTCGTAACATTTTCCTTCTTTTACTGCGCAAACAGAAGCCCCGTTTCCGATATGGCAAATTATAAGATTTGTGTCCTTTGGTTCCTTTCCTAGAAGAACAGCCGCGCGTTTTGAAGTGTAAAGAAAGGAAGTTCCATGGAAACCGTACTTTCTGGCAGAATATTTTTCGTACCATTCTCTAGGAATTGCGTACATAAACGATTTTTCTGGCATGGTTTGATGCCAAGCTGTATCCATTACAGCGCAGTGAGGAACGTTAGGAAGAACTTTTTGAGCGGCTTCAATTCCCATAATATTTGCAGGGTTGTGAAGAGGTCCCAAATCTTGAACAGAGCGGAATGTTTCAATAACTTCTGGCGTAATTAAAACTGACTTTGTAAACTTGTCGCCGCCGTGAAGAACTCTGTGTCCTACCGCTCCTATTACGTGCATATCAGAAATTACACCAACGTCTTTGTCTGTAATTTCTTTTAGAATAAGCTCAATAGCTTCTTTGTGAGTCGGGCAGGGACTTTCAAATTCAATTTTATTTCCTTTTGCCTTATGAGTAATGCAAGAACCTGTGTCACCGATTCTTTCTACAACGCCGCTGGCTAGAACAGCTTTGTTGTCCCAGTCGTAAACTTGGTACTTTGCGGATGAAGAGCCGCAGTTTAATGTAAGAATTATCATAAAAATGTCCTGTTTTTTATTTTAGTTAGCTTGAATGTTGAGTTTTTAGGGAAAATCACTGAAAGCGTTTTTTCAAAGTTTATAAAAAACTCTACATTTGGACTAATTATATTCGATTATATTCTTATGCAAAATAATGTTCAACTTGGAATATTTTGCATGTTTTGCAAGAACTTATTTGTCTAAAAATCTTTGAGGAGGCGTTACACCCCAAAAAGCAATTAATTCGTTTTTGCCAATGTTTTCTACCACGTGCGGACAACTAGCTGGAAAAGAAACGCTGTCGCCTTCCTCTAAAATATATTCGTTGTCCTCGTACTTTAATTTTGCGCGCCCTTGCATTATTATTCCAAATTCTCTGCCTACGTGGCCGTAAGAACCTCTGTGCGTGCGCGAGTCAACAGGAACCTTTATAATATATGATTCGACTGCGTTTTCTTTGTCATCTTTTTCTGGGCGGGCGATTAGTTCGTAACTAACGTCTTCTTCTTTAGAGACTGGTCTTTCAGAGGCTCTTATAATGTTTACAGGGCGATTGCGCCTATATTCTTCAAACAGAAATTCTAGGTTGATGTCTAAAACTTCTGCCAAAGCAAGAAGTGTGTCTATAGCAGGGGAAACATGGTTTCTTTCTATTTGGGAAACCAGACTTTCGCTTACGCCAGCTGCTCTAGCGACTGTTTTTAAAGTGTAGCCTTTATGCTCTCTTACAATTCTCAGTTTTTCTCCAAAGTTGCAAGGGTTTCTTTTTGCTGGCGGCAATACCAAGTCTTTATTTCGCGAATGTGTCATTAATCTGTTTCTCCTTGTTCTGTTGTGTTATAAATTGAATAAAGTAATCTTCCAAAGTTTTGTGAGGACCAGGAAGCTTCATTCTTTCTCGGCAACGAGCATTGTCTCTCCTGATTGTATACATTGAATAGAAATCTCTGTAGTCAAGACCGGCATCGACTTTTACGTGTTCGCCTAAAAACGACGAAACTTCATCGCGCCCGATTGCAGGAATTCCTTTTGTTTTTAAAATGGAACGCAATTGCTGAATTTGTTCATAGGATATGCCAAAAAGCAATTCCTCCATAGCTTGAGAAACCCCCTGGTCGCCCATTCTGTTTTTTATAAAATGAAACCACTGTTCGTCCATCTGGATTGACATAAGCAGAAGCTCGCTTGTGCCCATCATTGTTCCAAATGCAGGAGCCAGCTTTCTTCTTGCAAGCCATACTGATTGTAGGACTGGAGCTACAGATTCTATTGTCTGGTCATTTCTGTGTTCCCATAGCAAAAGCAAGGAAAGAGCCCATTCCCTCCGGTATTCCATTGGCTGTTCCGCATCATTTATAAGGTTTAAGTAAACATCTTCTGCCATAAGAGTAAACATTGTTGTTACGGTAGAAAGCTGCAAAGCCTGCGTAAGCTCTTCCGGCGCGTTTACTGTAGAGCTTAATTTTGCTAAAGAAGAAAAAGTGTGCGTTTTAGCAACTATAAAACCTTTTCCTAAAATAGCTTTTGAAGGCAATTGCAAAGAAGTGTCTCCTTGATCTTGGTGCTTTATAAGAGAATCAATTAATAACTGAGGAGTTCTAGTTCCTCCGGCAAGGTCGTGGCGTTCTAAAAGAGAAGGAAAGGCCGCAATTGCTTCTGCAAGTTTTTTCAAGTCTTTCATTCTTTCTTCTATTATGGAAAGCCGGTCTGGCAATTTTTCCTTTACAAGCGGTATAAGCTGGCTGAACAGATTTTCTTCTTTTGCAGTTAATATTACAATTCCGCTTTCAATTCTATCTGCTGGCTGAACCTCTGTGTCGTAAAACTGGCTTATATCTACCTGAGTAAATTCATTGTTTGTAACTTTTTTTGCATTTGCCACTGTATCTTAAATTATACCCCCTTTATTAAATGTTTTTCAATAAAATAATTAAAAGAATTTCGCTTTTTTTTACCAGGCCGAAAGTCGAGTTTTTCATAACTAAAAAAATGCTTTCATCGAATTTACAATTTTGTTCAGACGGTTGCGTTCGCACTTCGTTTGCATTGGTTTGGGTTGCTACGCAACCTAAATTGTTCTTATCGCGCAAAGTCTTCACAAATTGTAAATTCACTTACGCTTTTGTTAATTTTTATAAAAACTCGATTTTCAATCTAATAGCCAAAATTTCAAGTTTTTATAACTTTCGCAATCTAATATCTTTTATGTTTAGTTCCGATAAATAAAACATGGGAAAGAAAAAAATTAATTTTTTTGCAATCAGTCTTATTTTTGTTTCAGTTATTTATGGGCAAAATTCGCTTATGATTAGGCCTTCAGATTTGAAGGTTGTTCGCCAAATTGATGAATCTTCTAAAGCGACAGTCGGCTATCACCTTTATGTAAAAAAATCGCCGCAGATTGAATCTATAATTCTTACGGAAACCACAAAGGATCCTCAGGGAAAAGAAGCTAATTATGCGTACAGGGCAATGGAATACAATAATATAAACGGTGATGAAATAAGGTTTTTGGATGGAAAAAAACTTGAGTCAAAGTATGCCTTGTATAGCCTGGTAGATTCAACTTCAGAAAATATAGAAGGATTTGGAGAAGCTTTTCATATCTACATACCTAGCAAAATTCAGTACGGTTACCCTTGGACAAGAAACGGAACTGTGGAAATAGGCAAAGGTACTTTTGTAAATATACGAGCCTTTTCCAAAAAATATGCTGACTACACAGGAAGTTTTTTTGATAATCCGTATATGTTCGATTTTGAGAAACGCCCGGTTCCAACGCATGCAGATTCAGTCCGTGAGGAAATTAAGGATGAAGAAGAGGAGCTGGTTGAAGAAGCTGAACCAGTCGTCCTAACCGATGCGTATAATCCAGAAGCTGGAGAAAAGTTTGGAGAAATTTCAGATTTCTTAATTTTTTCTAAAGGACCAGAAACTATTGTGGATGACATAATGCAGTCTATAAAATCCATTTCTTTTAAAAAAAGCGCGGACATAGTTTTTGCTATTGATGCAACCGGCAGCATGAAAGACGATATAGAAAAACTTCGTAAAGACTTGATTCCTAATCTTATAGCAGGACTAAAAGAATTTGGCGATTGCCGTTTGGGCCTTATTCTCTACAGGGATTACGGCGATAACTTTAGGTATAAAGGAATTCCGGTACGTTTTTTTGATTTTACAGAAGATATTGACGTCTTTATAAAAAACTTAAACAGTTTTGAAATAAGGGGCAGGGAAGGCGGAGATATACCAGAAGCAGTGTACGAAGCTCTTTACGGCGCATTGGAATTTTATAATTGGCGCAACGAGGCTAGTAGAAAAATAATCCTTGTTGGAGATGCCCAGCCTCATCCTACGCCACGCGGCACTAAAAAATATACAAAAGAACTTGTTCAAAAACTGGCTGCGGAAAAAAGCATTTCAATCGATGCAATCATTACCCCTGATGACAAGTCAAAAAGGGGCAGATAGATAATGCTTTTTTATATACGATTAAGATGGTTACAGCTTTGTTGTAGCTTTGTGCTGGTATTTTTCTGGAAGGCTTGAAATTCCCATCTTTGCAAGTTTCTTGTATGCGGCAGGCAATGAACCTGGCTCTGCATTTTCAAAGATGCTAAGAATTTCATTAAACGCTGAGAAAGCTTCATTGTATCTTTTTGTATTTTTGTAAAGGTGACCAAGCTCGTATTTCGCTTCGATATAAGTTGAAGTGTTCATTCCATAGCGTTTTATAACTGCTTCATAGTACATTTCTGCAGCAGCATAGTTTGAAGATTCCGCTGCATCCTGCCCTAACTGGATTAGCTGAGTTGAAGAGGCGTTGCTTGGAATTACAGGAACAGTTTTGCAAGAGTAAAGAACTGTAAAAGAAACTGATATGATAATGGCTAAAAATATTCTTTTCATGTTTTTAGTTTACAAAAAAAAACTGTTTTGTGCAAATTCCTGTTTTTGTTCTAGCCAGTCTAAATGTTGCGATTTGTTTTATTAGAAAAAAAGCCGAGTTTTTAGAAAGACTCGGCTTTAAGCTTAAAATCAACTGTTTAAAATCAAACTTTAAAAAGACCAACTTCGTCGCGAATGTTGTTTATAGATTCATTGATGCTTGAGGCGACGTCCTTGAGTTTTGAAACGGTGTCGTTTACATAGCTTGTGCCGTTGTCAAGCTCCGTCATGGCAGTGTTGATTGAATCCATGGATTGCTGAAGCTCAGATACGTTCTTAAGTATTTCTTGCCCGCCTTTGTCCATTTCGCTGGCGGCATCGTGTACTTCTGTTGTGCTGTCGTTCATTGCGCGCAAAGCAATCATTATCTGCTGGGAGCCTTCCTGCTGCTCGTCCATAGCTCCGCGAATCTGCGTAATAAGTTCGCCAGTAGAAGATATTCTTGCGGAAACCGACTGAAATGCTTTTTCCGATTCTGAAGATGCTGAAACTGCCAAAGAAATTCCGTCTTGAATATTATTTAATTCTTTTTTGATTCTATTTGACTGTTCTGCAGAGGTTTCTGCCAATTTTCTAATTTCGTCGGCAACTACTGAAAATCCTTTGCCAGCTTCGCCCGCATGAGCCGCTTCTATTGCTGCGTTCATCGCAAGCAGATTAGTTTGAGCCGCGATGCTTTGAATCATAGTATTTGCATCGACCATAGAAGTTGACTGGTTTGCAATCTGCTGAATAAGGGAATTTACGCTAGAGTTTTTTTCAATTCCAGTTTTTGTATCTTTTTCGAGAGTCGAAAATTCATCTGACATTTTTGCGACAGAGGTATCAACTGATTTGATGTTGCCAATCATTTGTTCAACGGCAGCGGAAGCTTCAACTACACTGGAAGATTGAGTCTGAATCATTTTGTCCAAAGATTCTATGTTGCTTGTGATTTGAGTAATTGCGCTTGCAGACTGGTGCAAGCTGTCCGCCTGGTTTTTTACCTGTCCGTTTACATGGCTTATATTTTCCGCCATTTGCGCAACAGTTGCCGTTGACGACTGAATTTCTTCAGTAAGAGTAGAGCCTACTTGTATAAGCTTTGTTTCAGATTCTTTTATGGTAGCCATAATTGTTCTAAACTTTTCTATAAATCTATTCATCAATATGACTAAAGAACCCACTTCGTCGTTTCGTTTTACGCTTAACTTAACGGTTAAGTCTGCTTCTCCGTTGCAAAAATCGTCTATAGTTTCATTTACTTTTTTTAATCTTCCAAGAACTATTGTAAGAGCGATTATGAAGAATAAATAGATTACAATTCCTATTGCAATTCCAAATGCTAAAATCATTGTTTTGGCTTTTTTTACTGCGCTGAAAATTTGGCTGTCGGAAACTATAAGGGTTATTGTGTGTTTTAAGTTCGGAACAGGCGCGCAAAATACGTGAACTTTTTCGTTGTTTATAATGGCTGCTGAATATCCGTTGCGGCCGTTTTGTATGATTTTTTTGATTTCAGGAAATAAATCAATATTTTTCATTAGGACAGAAGAATCTTTTGTTGCGACTATGGTGCCGTTGCCATCGTTGAGCATAAAGTAGCCAGTTTCTCCTACAGTCGCTTTTCCAATCTCGTTTTGCATCTGATTTATGCCAAGCATGCCAACGAAATATCCAAAGACATTTCCATTTGCATCTTTCGCGCTTCTTGCAATTGGAACAACATATTCTCCAGAAGTCTTAGATTTTACAATGTTGCCTACAAATTCTTCTAGTTTTAGCTCCGTCATTGCCTTGTGATAGTCACGTTCTTGTACCCCCCCCCTCGCTCCTACAAGCCCGGTATCGCGGTAAGTGGTTCCTTCTGTGTCAGAAAAGAACATATAATCGTAATTTTTATTTCTAAGATTTTGGTGCAGATGAAGCCAGTCTATGACTGCGTTTTTGTTTCCTGTTTTTACAATGTCAGATTCCGTGTAGATTCTTAAATCGTTTTTATAAGTGTCTACCCATTCGTAAACTTCTCTGGCTCTTCCTTGAACGATAGACATTGACATTTCAAGGTAGGTGTTTCCAATCTGTTTTTTTACAACTTTTGTTACTACTAAAAGTAATGCTCCCATCACTAAAAATGTTAGACAAAGAATTATTGCTCCCAGTCTTGCCGTAATGCTGATTTTTTTCTCAAAATTGTTTTTCATGACCTCTTGTTTTCCTTTGCTGTTTTGAATTTGTTAGGTAGAAAGTAGACTTTTATTAATTGCAAGAAATTATCTTATTCTTTTTGCAAAAACTCAAAATTCACCCTAGTAGAGTTTATTCTAGTTTAAAAGATTTATTTGTCAACCTAGCGGTTTTGTAGATTGTATCAATCCAAATGGTTTTGCAAAATGCAAGCTCAAAATTTATAACAGTGAAAAAAACGCTCTAAGCAAATTAACACTTTGCAAAGCTATTGTTTGTTTTTAAAATTGTGATACAATCTATTCCATAAAATACGTCTAGAATTACATCAAGCTTAGAGGTTTTATTTATGGAAACTGTGGAAAACGAAAATAAAAAGCAAGCTGCTTCAATCATAAAGCTCCCAAAAAAGATGCTTTTGTTCTATTCTTTAATGTTTACTACTCCAATCGTGTTCTCTTGGGTTGCCTTGTCGTATATTAAAGTCTATACACTTGCAGATTCCTTTATGGTCTTGTTAGGACCGATTGGGCTGCCGGCACTTATAGTTGTTACTATTTTTGCAGTTTGGTGGGGCAGAAGCAACAAAAAGAAAATTGAAAGCTTTGATGGAAGCCCTGAATCTATTGAAAAAGTAAACAAAGTTGTAATCAATTTTGAGAAAATGACAATGTTTGCTACAATGCTAAACGGTTTTGCAATCCCTACAATCGTATTTTTTAGTTTTAAACAAAAGGGGATGTATGTTGATTACGGCGCGCTTGCCGCAATGACTTTAGGTTCAACATTCATGTTTTCTTTTTTCTTCTTTACCTGTTTTGTGCAGAGCATTGAAGACTATATTTATACTCTGCATTTTGAATCAAAATATAAGTCAATGTCCCTGGTTACAAGAAACTGCTCTGTAAGCGGATTCGGCGCGTTTGGCTCCTTCCTTATGATAATTTCGCCAGTCCTTTCAACAGCGCTTGCAGATTATTCTATTGCCCGCCTGTTTTTGGAATACATACTTCCATTCGGTGTGATAAGCGTTTTTATTGTTTGCTATAATTCTTTTAGGCAAATTTCTAATACCGCAAAGCACATTCATGAAATTCTGGATTTCAGTGAATCTCTTGCTAAAAAAGATTACACTGTAAAAAAACTTGAAATAAAATCGCGCGACGAGCTTGGGCTTCTTATTATAAGTCTGAACAAACTCCTTTCAGAAACAAGAAAGCTTTTGAAAGATATGCACGAATCTGTGGATATTTCAATCAATACGGCAGAAACCTTTTCTACAAATATGACGGAAACTTCTTCTGCAATCGAACAGATTATGGCGAACATTGAAAGCGTAAAGGAACGCGTTGTAAACCAGTCGGCTGGGGTAGAAGAATCTGATTCTACAATTCAAAACATGATAAAACGGCTTGAAGAGTTAAATCAAAGCGTTGAAGTTCAAGTTTCTGGAGTCTCAAATTCTTCTTCCGCAGTTGAACAAATGGTTGCCAATATTCGCTCGGTCACACAGATTTTGGAAAGCAACGCGGTTACGGTTGATGAGCTTGGAGCGGAATCTGAAAACGGCCGCGAAAAAATTAATCAGTCTGTTGAACTTTCTAAGACTATTTTGGAACGCTCTGTGGGGCTTTTGGAAGCTAGCACAATTATTCAAACTATTGCAAGCCAGACAAATCTTCTTGCCATGAACGCCGCAATAGAAGCTGCCCATGCAGGAGAGGCTGGAAAAGGTTTTGCCGTTGTTGCCGACGAAATTAGAAAGCTTGCGGAACAGTCTAACACTCAGGGCAAAAAGATTACAAGCCAGCTTCAGGACTTGCAAAACATAATCAATAGTGTTGCAGACAATACAAAAGAAGTTCAAAGCCAGTTTGAAGTTATTTTTGATCTTACAAGCAAAGTAAAGCAGCAAGAAAGCGTTATAAAAAATGCGATGGAAGAACAGTCTGCAGGAAGTACTCAAGTTCTTCAGTCTATAAGCGAAATTAAAGCTTCTTCTGATGTTGTAAAAACTAACTCCGATGTAGTGCTAGAAGGCGGAAAGCAAGTTGGCGAAGAAATGCGAATTCTTGCGAACGTCACTACAGAAATTAGCGGCTCAATGAATGAGATGGCTGCTGGCTCTAAACAGATTACTAAGGCAATTGAATCAGTTCAGGCTTCTAGCGTTGAAAATAAAGACAATTTGAACTCGTTAAGTCAAGAAGTTCGAATGTTCAAAGTAGAATAGAATTAATTTGAGTTTAATTGCCTAGAGTTTTGAAAAATATTATATTTATTGTTGAAAAAGACATTTTTATCTTTGAAATTTTATGTTTTAAACTTTTTATTGGAGTAAAAATATGGCAGATACAATGCATGCTTTGGAGAAGAATCCGAACTGGAAAGGCCGCCGCGGTCCTGTGGTTCTTGTAATCATGGACGGTGTTGGCTACGGAAAATATGTTGAGGGCGACGCTGTAAAGGCAAGCCGCATGAAGTACCTTGACTGGTTCACGGCGAACTGTCCGCACACAAAGCTCAAGGCTCACGGAACGGCAGTAGGACTTCCTTCTGACGACGACATGGGAAACAGCGAAGTCGGACACAACGCGATGGGCTGCGGACGCGTGTTCGCGCAGGGAGCAAAGCTTGTTGGCGAGTCAATCAAATCAGGCAAGATGTTCCAGGACGCAACCTGGCAGAAGCTCATCAAGAATGTAAAAGACAAAGGCTCAACCCTTCACTTTATAGGACTTGTTTCCGACGGAAACGTTCACTCGCACATCGACCACCTTAAAGCGATGATTGAAGAGGCGAACAAGGAAGGCGTAAAGAAAATCCGCGTGCACGCATTGCTCGACGGACGCGACGTTGACCCGACTTCCGCACTGAACTACATCACACCTCTTGAAGAATTCCTTGCAGGTTTTTCTGGCTGCGACTACCAGATTGCTTCCGGCGGCGGACGTATGTACATGACAATGGACCGCTACAACGCGGACTGGAGCATGGTTGAGCGTGGATGGAAGGCGCACGTTCTGGGCGAAGGACGTATGTTCGACTCAGCTACAAAGGCGATTGAAACTTACCGTGCCGAAGTTCCGGGCGTTCTTGATCAGGATATGCACGAGTTCGTAATCGCAAAGGACGGAAAGCCGGTCGGAACAATCAACGACGGCGACAGTGTAATCTACTTCAACTTCCGCGGAGACCGTGCCCTTGAGATGACACGCGCATTTGAGACACCGGCAGGCGGAGAGCTTCCGTTCGACAGAAAGCGTGTTCCAGCCGTTGAATATGCCGGCATGATGGAATACGACGGAGACGCGCACGTTCCTCGCCAGTACCTTGTAAATCCTCCTAGCATTGACCGCACGATGGGCGAGTACCTTACAAAGACAGGCGTTCACCTTATGGCGATTTCTGAAACACAGAAGTACGGACACGTTACATACTTCTTCAACGGAAACAAGCAGGGCAAGTTCGACGAAAAGCTTGAGGACTATG
>CAKULY010000017.1 GCA_934667505.1 uncultured Treponema sp.
ATCCCCCAAATCAACCCAAACGAAGTGCGAGCACAACCATCGGTAACAAATTGTAAATTCGTTGAGAGCGTTTTTTTTTCACAATTTATAAAAAACTCGAAGTTCGGGCTATCTAGTTTTTATAAAAAGGATAAAGCGTAAGCGAAGTGCAATTTGTAAAAAACTCGGCTTTCTACCTAAAAATAAAACTACCATTGTTTTTAAAATGTGCTATAATTCAAAATATGAGTAAAACATCGGTAAAAACAGTAGGAATTCTTACTTCTGGCGGAGACGCCCCTGGACTAAATGCCGCAATACGCGGAGTTTGCAGATCTGGAATGATAAATTATGGAATGAAATTTATCGGAATCAAAAATGGGTATCGAGGGCTTGTAAATGGAGATGCCTTTCCTATAACTTCCGAAAATATTTCTGGCATTTTAACTCGCGGTGGAACAATTTTGGGCACGGCAAGAGACAAGCCTTTTAAAAATCCCGTGCCAGATCCAAAGACAGGACTTCTTCCTGTTGAAGCCATAAAAAAGAACTATAAAAAATGGAAGCTCGACGCTCTTGTTGTGCTTGGCGGAAACGGAACAAATACAACTGGCAGCCTGCTTGCAAAAGAAGGTCTGAACGTTATTGGTCTTCCAAAAACAATTGACAACGATATTGTTGGTACAGATATAACTTTTGGTTTTCATACCGCTGTAGATGTTGCCACAGAAGCCATTGACCGCATTCACACAACTGCTCATAGCCACAGCAGGGTTATGATAGTCGAGGTTATGGGGCACAAAGCCGGCTGGTTAGGCTTGTATTCTGCAATGGCAGGCGGCGGCGACGTTTGTCTTATTCCTGAAATTCCTTACGACATAAATTCTGTTTCTAAAAACATACTTCAACGGCGCGATAATGGAAAAGAATTTTCGATTGTAGTCGTTGCAGAAGGAGCTCTTTCAAAAGAAGAAGCAAAACTTGACAAAAAAGCCTTTAAAAAAGCAAGAATGAACATGGAACAGTCTATTGGCTATAGAGTTGCAAAAGAGCTTGAAAATGCGACTGGTCTAGAATCAAGAGTTTCTGTTTTGGGATACTTGCAAAGAGGCGGAACTCCTAGCCCTTACGACAGAGTTCTTGCAACAAGATTTGGAACCGCTGCCGCCGATATGCTTGCTAAAGAAGATTTTGGAAAACTTGTTGCAATCAACAACAACAAAATAGTTGGTATTCCGCTTGAAATGTGCGCAGGCAAAGTTAAAAACATTACTCTTGACGACCCGCTTATTCAAACAGGCCGTTCTGTAGGTTTATGCTTTGGCGACTAATATTTTAAATCCTTCTGTGCAGGGGAACTTCAGCCTTTCTGAAGAAAATTTCAAGTGCAAAAACTGTAAAATTTGTCTTGGAAAAGGTTGCCTTGGAGAACTGCCCGGCATGGGAGGCGTTTTTAATAACGAAATTTTTATAAAAAACTGCCTTGCCTGGAAAGAATTTTATACAAGCTGTTCTAAAAATGTACAGACGGAAATTGATTCTATAAAAGTCTTATCTAAAAACATTGCAATTGCTCCTGTTACTGGAGCGGTTCAAAACATCGGTTTTAAAAACGAACAAGATTTTTATCTTCCCTATTTTTATGCGGCAAAAACCGCTGGAATAGAAATATGTGTTGGCGATGGTTTTCCTGATGAAAAATTGGATTTGGGAATTGAAGCCGTTAAATCTTTGGAAACTAAAGCTTTCTTTTTTTTAAAACCATATCCAAATCAAGTTCTTTTTAAGCGCATAGAAAAAGTAAAAGAATACGCATTGGCAATCGGCATGGATATAGATGCGTACAACATTGCAACCATGCGAAATCAAGTGAATCTTGAAAAAAAACATTCTTGCCAAATAAAAGATTTTTCTGAAAAATCTAAATTGCCGCTTGCCCTTAAAGGAATTTTTACTGAAGAAGATGTTATCCTTTGCGAAAAAGTCCGTCCGCAAATTGCGGTGGTTTCAAATCACGGCGGAAGAGTAGAAAATAAAATAAAAAGTTCTATGGAATTTTTAAAAGAATATGCTCCTCGCCTTAAATCTTGCTGCAAAGAGGTTTGGGTAGATGGAGGAATCAGAGATTCTCTTGATGTAAAGGTTGCTTTGTTTTTAGGAGCAAGCAAAGCTCTTATCGCAAGACCGTTCATTCAATCGTTATGCTTTGGCGGCACAAAAAAAATGCAAGAAAAAATAAGGATGCTTGTAAAAACATAATTTTTATCTAATACCAACCCATTCAAAATCCGATAATAGAACTATGAAACTTTCGAACAAACCAAACATAGGCGCAGGAATCGTTCTGCTTTTACTTGCAGCCTTTTTTTCTATATCACTTATTTTAAAACCTCTTAACTTTGGCAGCCTTTGGTCTTCTCAAGGCAATATTTTATACGTCATAGGAAATATTCTTTATTCCGTATACGGCTTTTCAAGCGCGATTATTCCGCTTTTTTTATTTATAGCTGCAATCTCTTGCTTTGCTTCAAAATGGACCGCTAGAAAATCTATGCGTCTGCTTACTGCTGTAGTCCCATTTTTTACAGCGGTTGGCGTTGAAAAAATATGCCGGGCAATGCTTGAAAATCCTTACGAAAACTTTTTAGGTGTAAAACTCGGGTCTACAATCACGATTGGCGCAATGCTGATTGTAATTGAAATTCTTGCAGCGGGACTAATTGCTGATAAAATAAACAACAAACTGTTCCACAAGAAAACAGCTCCATCTTTAAAACCTCTTTCAGAATTTAACGAAGCGCAAATTGAAGAATACAAAAAAGAAGACAGTTCTAATTCAGATGAATCGGACTCTGCGGAAGAAAGTCTAAACTTTCATGATGAAAACACAACAGAATTGGCACCTGTTCAAAAATCTACACTGCCGGAAGCAGAAAATGCTAATTCCGATGCTAAAGAAAAAAACGACCCTTTTGCAGACGTTTTTGACGAAGCCGAAAGCACAGAAAGCGAAGAAAATTCGATTTTTGACGAAAATCCAGCCTCAATTATTACGCAGGAAGAATACGAAGCCTTAGCTTTTGACAGCAGCGAGCTTGAATCTGCAGAAACGTCTTCTGAAGAACCTGAAGAAAACGAAATTGTTTGGCCTGATTCTGAAGAAATTAAAATTAAAGCAGGAAATAAACAGATAAATCAAACTGAAATAAATCAATCTGAAGAAGACAATGAACTTCCGCCAGCGTGCGACGAAGATTCTCCTTATTATGCAGGCTTAGCTTTATCAGAAAACGAAAATAAAAAATCTGAAGATGCAGACAAAACCGACTCTGAAGAAGAAAGCCCTTATTTCGAAGAGCTTTTTGAAAACAAAGAAGATAAAGCCGTTCAAGAACCTTTAGAACCAAAAGAAACAAACGAACTTGAAGAACCTGTAGAAAATTCTGAAAAGCCGCAAGATTCCCTTTCGCCAGATTTTTTTGATATAGATATCAATTCGCCAGAAATTTCTGAAGAAGATGACAATTTTGAGCAAGAAAATATTCCTGCTGAAGAACATAAAGATGAAACGCTTTATGAAGATGCAAAAGTTTTTGATGATGACGATGAAACTTTTTATGCCCGTCAGGATTCTTTTCTTTCTGACCCAATAGAAGAGCCAGCCAGTTCTTTGGATGACGAGCCTAGCAACGAAGCTGAAAAAATTTATAAGCCAAGCAGATTTGATAAAACGCAAGATTTTGGTGTCGCTTCTGATGTTTTTGCAGATATGGCTTTTGATGCAAAAAATGAATTTGAATCTTCTGAAAATTCTTATCAGGAAAATCCTGCAGAAACAGAAAACTGCGAAGCGCTTGAGCAAAAAGAAGTTTTAAACTCAGACAAAAATTTAACATCTTCTAACAAGGAAAACATTGCGGAAAGTGTTCAAGTTTCAAATCGGGCGGCACCTAAAAAACCATATTCTGTTCCCACCGACCTGCTTGAAAAGTACGAAGACGACCAGTACTGGATTATAGACGAGCAGACAAAAAGCGATGCTTTAAAATTAAAAGAAACATTAAATCAGTTTAGCATAGAAGCTGAAGTAATCGGCATAAAAAAAGGACCTGTTGTAACAATGTATGAGCTTGCTCCCGCCCCAGGCGTAAAGCTTAGCAAAATTGTAAGCCTGCAAGACAACATTGCGCTAAGTCTTGCGGCAAGTTCCGTTAGAATTGTTGCCCCAATTCCAGGAAAAGCTGCCGTAGGCATTGAAGTTCCAAACAAAAAGCGCTCGATTGTTTCTTTCCGCGAGATGATTGAACAAGACCTTGATGAATTTAAAAAGATGTCAATTCCTGTAATTTTAGGAAAAGACATCTTAGGAAAATCTCAAATTATTGATATTGCAAAAACTCCGCATCTTCTAATTGCAGGCGCAACAGGAGCCGGAAAGTCTGTTTGTGTCAATTCAATTATTCTTTCAATTTTGTACAAGCGTTCACCTAAAGAAGTAAAACTTATCTTGGTAGATCCAAAGGTGGTAGAATTAAAGCTTTACAACGACATTCCTCATCTGCTTACTCCAGTAATAACTGAACCAAAACGAGCTCTTCAGGCTCTTCAATATTGTTTGTGCGAAATGGAACGCCGCTACGCGCTTTTAGACGGAATGGGCGTTAGAAACATAATGGAATACAACAAGCGTATTGAAGAACGAAATATTTGCACAGAAAAACTGCCTTACATTGTCATCATAATTGATGAATTTGCAGACCTTATGGCAACTTCTGGCAAGGAACTTGAATCTAACGTTGCAAGACTGGCTGCAATGAGCCGTGCAGTGGGTATTCACCTTGTGCTTGCCACTCAAAGACCTTCCGTAAACGTTATAACAGGACTTATAAAGGCAAATATCCCTAGCAGAATCGCTTTTATGGTCGCAAGCCGTACCGATTCAAATATCATAATCGATGCAGTTGGCGCAGAAAAACTTTTAGGCAAAGGAGATATGCTTTACGCAAGCGCAGTTGACCCTTATCCTATAAGGATTCAAGGCACTTTTGAAAGCGACAACGATGTTGAAAAAGTTGTAAACTACGTAAAAACGCTCGGAAGTCCTGAATATATCGATGACGAAATTTTTGTTGACGACGATGAAGAAATTGAAACTGGGCCTAGCATGTTTAGCGACGGAGACGACCCTTTATACGACCAGGCCTTAGACATAGTAATCCAAGCAGGAAAAGCCAGCGCAAGTTACATTCAACGCCGCTTGAAAATTGGCTATAACCGTGCCGCCCGCCTTGTAGAAGAAATGGAAGAAAGAGGAATTGTCGGACCTGCGAACGGTTCTAAACCGCGAGAGATTATTCATGTGCCAACTTAATTCCTTTTGAAAGTTTCTTGTAGCACGAAAAAAATGCTGGTATTAAAAAGCAGTCTGCAAAAATCCATGCTGCTGGCGAAGCAAGGCAGGCTGCTGAATATCCAAACATAGGAACAAAAACTACGCCGACCAACGTTCTTGCCGCCATTTCAAAGACTCCTGCAAGAACAGCAAATCTGCTGAATCCCATTCCCTGGATTAAGAATCGGACTGTATTCACAAGTGCTAATGGAAAATAAAACGCAGAGTTCATTAGCAAAAATTGATGCGCTTGCTGCAGAACCAATACTTCGTCAGCCTTTATAAAAATTCTTCCTAGCGCATTTCCAAAAAATACCATGATGACAAAAGCAACCAGTGAATAAACGAGTCCTATTACGCAGCTAACAAGCAAGCCCTGTTTTAAACGAGGATATTTTTCAGCGCCAGCATTTTGTCCACCCCAAGTTGCCATTGTTGTTCCAAGGGCATCAAAGGGAGTTGCAAAAAACATGCTTAATTTGCTGCCAGCTGTAACAGAAGCAACTGCATCTGAACCTAAGGTGTTTACAGAAGATTGCAAAATAACACTTCCTATTGCAGTAATTGAATATTGCAATCCCATAGGAACCCCTTGCCCGCAAAGAGCTGGAAAAAGCTCTGGACGGATTTTTCTGTCATCTTTAGACATCTTTAAAATTTCAAACTTTTTTGCCATAAAAAAAAGGCAAAGGATTCCAGAAATTCCTTGAGAAATAACTGTTGCAACAGCAGCACCCACAACTCCCCAAGAAAAGCAGGTTATAAAAACTATATCTAAAACTATGTTTAAAATAGAAGCAAATACTAAAAAGTACAACGGTGTTTTGCTATCGCCTAAAGAGCGAATAATTCCTGCCGTTAGGTTGTATAAAAAGATTACAGGAATTCCTGCAAAAATAACACTTATATAGCCTACTGAACCGTCTATTATATTCGATGGAGTTCTCATTAATACGAGCAGCGGACGACAGAATACTACTGTAAGAATGGTTAAGACTGCGGAAAAAATTATAGAAAGGTAGGTCGCCGCCATAACATAGCGACGCATAAGGGTAAAATTTTTTGCCCCGAATTTTTGGGCTACCGGAATGGCGAATCCATTGCAGATTCCCATGCAGAATCCTATTACAAGGAAATTAACCGAACCGGTAGCGCCTACAGCCGCAAGAGCTTCTTTTCCTAAAAATTTTCCAACTATCGCCGTATCAACAACATTATAAAACTGCTGAAACAAGAACCCAAAAAGAACAGGTATCGAAAAACCGAGTATCAAAGAAAAAGGATTGCCCTCTGTTAAATCTCGTGTCATGCCGATAAAATATAGAAAAAATTTAGAAAAATCAATATTTTTTCAGCTTTCTTATGCGGATGCCGCATCGAATCCTGCCTGAAGGTCAGCAATAATATCATCGATGTGTTCCGTTCCAATTGAAAGCCTAATTGTGCTCTGCGTTATGCCCTGATCTTCAAGTTCTGCATCGCTAAGCTGCGAATGGGTTGTTGTCGCTGGATGAATTACCAGAGATTTTACGTCAGCGACGTTTGCGAGCAAACTAAAAATCTTAAGGTTGTCTATGAATTTCCAAGCGACTTCTTTTCCGCCTTTAATTTCAAACGTAAAGATGCTTGCACCGCCATTTGGAAAATACTTTTCATAAAGACTGTGATCAGGATGCTCTGGCAAAGACGGATGATTTACTTTTTCAACCAACGGATGATTCTTTAGAAATTCCACAACCTTTTTTGTGTTTTCAATGTGACGTTCAATTCTTAAAGAAAGTGTTTCCGTACCCTGCAAAAGAAGAAACGCATTAAAAGGACTTATTGCCGCACCTTGGTCTCTAAGAAGTATCGCTCTGATATAAGTAACAAAAGCGGCAGGACCTACAGCATCTGCGAACGAAACCCCATGGTAACTTGGATTTGGCTCTGCGATTGGGGCGTACTTTCCAGACTTTTTCCAATCGAATTTTCCGGAATCAACTATAATCCCGCCAAGGCTTGTTCCGTGTCCTCCAATAAATTTTGTCGCAGAATGAACAACTATATCTGCCCCGTGTTCAATTGGACAAATAAGATAAGGCGTTCCAAATGTGTTGTCAATAACCAAAGGAAGCCCATGTTTGTGGGCTATTTTTGCAATTTCATCAATATTTGGAATATCGCTGTTTGGATTTCCTAATGTTTCTAAGTAAACTGCCTTTGTATTCGGTTTTATTGCATTTTCAACTTCAGAAAGATTGTGCGCATCTACAAAAGTTGTTTCAACTCCAAACTGTTTTAATGTGTGAGCAAGCAGATTGTAAGTTCCTCCGTAAATTGTCTTTTGAGCAACTATGTGGTCACCAGCCTGAGCTAAAGCTTCTATTGTATAAGTTATTGCTGCCGCACCTGAAGCAACTGCAAGAGCTGCCACTCCGCCTTCCAAGGCTGCGATGCGCTTTTCAAAAACGTCTTGAGTAGAGTTTGTAAGCCGGCCATAAATGTTTCCTGCATCTGCAAGCCCAAACCTATCTGCCGCATGCTTTGAGTTATGAAAAACATAAGATGTTGTTTGATAAATTGGAACAGCCCGCGAATCTGTAGTTGGATCTGCTGTTTCTTGTCCTACGTGAAGTTGCAATGTTTCAAATTTATATTTTGTAGCCATAGTAATTTCCTTAAAAAAATAAATATAATTGATTAAACTCTCTTGCTTAAAAAACTAAAAAGAACAGCAAGGTCGCATGACACCATTTCTAAAATTTTCGCGTACAAGTTTTTCAAAAAACTCTTTCATGAAGACCTCCCTACAAAAACACTAGGTTAAAAGATTTATACACCACTTCTACCTATTAAGTCAATAGGTTTTAATAGATTAAAAGCCCCTTTTTGTAAATGTAAAAAACATTTTTGTAAAAAAACATTTTAAGCGAATTTACAATTTGTGTAGAACTCTTGTTTTTAAAATGTTATATTTAAGGCATGAATAAAAAATTTTCTTCTAGTCGCACAGTTTTTTCTTTTGAAGTATTTCCTCCCAAAAAGAACATGAATATCGAAACTGTTTATAAGACACTTTCAGAACTAAGCGATATAAAACCCGATTTTATAAGTGTAACTTTTGGCGCCGGTGGCAGCGAAAACTGTTCAAACACTCTGGAAATTGCAAAAAGAATAAAAGATGTTTGCGGTGTAAAAAGCGTTGTCCACCTTCCTTGCATAAATATGACAAAATCTGACGCGCATTTTATGCTAGAGCAGTTTCAAAAGGCTGGCATAGAAAACATTCTTGCACTGCGGGGAGACAGAATTGAAGGCAGAATGCCTTGCACAGATTTTTTATACGCAAGCGACCTTATCAGGTTTATAAATGAATTTAATTTATCCAGAAAAGACGGAAAAACCTTTGAAATCTACGCGGCATGCTACCCGGAAACCCACCCTGATTCAAAATCGGTTGTAGAAGATATTCATAATTTAAAGGTAAAAACCGACTGCGGAGTTCAGCATCTTCTTAGCCAATTATTTTTTGACAACGAGAAATTTTACAGATTCCGCGAACGGTGCCAGATTGCAGGAATTAATGTCCCGATTGAAGCTGGAATCATGCCTGCTACAAATAAAAAATCAATAGAAAGAATGGTTTCAATGACAAATGCCGTTCTTCCTAAAAAGTTTACAAAAATGATGGAACGCTACGGCGACAATCCAGAAGCAATCCGGGATGCAGGAATTGCTTATGCCGTTGATCAAATTTGCGACTTAGTTACAAATGGCGTAGATGGAATTCACTTGTACACAATGAACAACCCTTATGTAGCCAAAAAAATTAACGAAGCCACAAGAAGCCTATTTTGCGAGCCACCAATCGAACTTAAATTAGATTAAAATACGTCTGGTCAAGGTACGCTCACGCTCAAGGTCTTGATTCAGCGTTTTAAGGTTCGTATAAACCTTAAATCAAAAATAAAAACAGAGGTATATATGTTTGAAAAAATTACACCAGGACAAGAAATCGAAACAACCGTAGTAGCAATAAATGCAGATACAATTTTTATTGACTTAAACGCAAAGAGCGAAGGAGTTGTAAATATTGCAGATTTTCTGGATGAAAATGGAAAATGCACTGTAAAAGAAGGCGACAAAATCAAGGTCTTCTTTATAGGCGAAATAAATGGAGAGATGAAATTCGCCGCAAGAATTAAAAGCGAAAATGCAGATTCTTCAATGATAGAAAACGCATATAAATCAGAAATTCCTGTTGAAGGCCATGTTGAAAAAGAAATAAAAGGCGGATTCGAGGTAAAAGTTGGCGCAACCAGAGCATTCTGCCCGTATTCACAAATGGGTGGCCGAGAAAAAGAAGAGCCATCTGCCTACATAGGAAAAGTTCTTCCATTTATTGTAACAGAATTTAAAGAAGGCGGAAAAAATGTCCTTGTTTCAAATAGAAAAGTCATTGAAGCCGAACGCGAACAAAAAATAGTTACTTTAAGCAAAAAGATTTCGCAAGGAGCTATTGTTGAAGGAACTGTAAAATCTTTGCAGAGCTTTGGAGCTTTTGTTGATGTAGACGGATTTCAGACTCTTCTTCCAATAAGCGAAGTTAGTTTTGAAAGAATAAACAACCTTGCGGACACGCTTTCTGTTGGACAAAAAATTACTGCGAAAGTTATAAATGCCGACTGGAAAAACCGCAAAGTTTCAATCAGCATAAAGGCCCTTGAAAAAAATCCGTGGGACGAAGCTGCTCAAAAATATAAAATAGGCGAAAAATTCGACGGAAAAATTTCAAGAATTGCAGATTTCGGTCTTTTTGTTGAAATTGGCAAAGGAATTGACGGTCTTGTTCACGTTTCAACTTTAAACGACGTTGACAAAAACACAAATCTGAAGAAAAAGTTTTCGGTGGGGCAAACAATGTCTGTTGTAATAAAAGAAATCGATGCAAAGAACAAGAGAATTTCGCTTGTTCCAGCAACGAGCGTAGAGCAGGACAATTCTGCTTCTAAATATTTGAATTCTCAAGATGACGGCGAAACATACAATCCTTTTGCCGCTCTTCTAAAAAAATAGATAAAAAATCTGCCCGATTTATCAACAATTTATCGATAGGAAATTTTATGACAGAAAAACATAAGATGCAAGAATTGCAAGAACTTTCTACAAAATCAGGACCTTTATGTGTAGGACTTGATACCGACCCTTCTTATATTCCAGAACCTATTATAAAAAACATAGGCTCAAAAGAGGAAGCAGTTTTAACTTACAATAGAGAAATCATTCACAGAATTTGCGCAGACAAAAGCGCGTGCTGCTGCAAAGTTCAAATTGCTTATTACGAGGCAATGGGTCTAAAAGGCCTTGAAGTCTATGCAAAAACCTTAAAAATGGTAAAAGAGGCAGGACTAATTGCAATTTCTGACATAAAGCGCGGAGATATTGCGGCGACCGCCGATGCTTACGCAAAAGCCCATTTTTCTGGAGATTTTGAAACTGATATTATAACTATAAATCCATACATGGGATTTGACACGCTAGTTCCTTTTGCAAAATATGCAGAGCCTGCAAAGGGTTCAAAAGGAATGTTTGTGCTTCTGCGAACTTCAAATCCCGGAATGGTGGATATTGAACAGCAAGAATTAAAATCAGGCGAAAGAGTCCTAGACAAGGTTGGAAAAGCCATTGCCACCTTAGGAAATGAGTATAAATCGTTTTTTCCAGAGCAAAAAACTCTTCCTTTTGGCGCGGTTGTAGGCTGCACAGAAGAAAGCGATGCTAAAACACTGCGAAACGCTTACCCAGAGATGTTCTTCTTGATTCCAGGATATGGAGCGCAAGGCGGAGATGCTCGAATTGCAGCAACTCTTCTAAATAAAGCTGGAGGAACTGTAAATTCTAGCAGAGGAATTTTATGCGCCTGGAAAAAAGACGAAGATTTAGCTTCAAAACGAGAAAATCATAGCCTTAGCCTTGCAGACATTGCAGATTCCGCAGCAAAAGCAGCAATCGAAGCGAAAAAAGATTTGCTCAACGCAAAAAATTCTTTAAATTAGAATAAATAACTTTTTATAAGAGGTGTTTATGACTTCTGCAACTGACTGTAATGGAATTCCTTATCCTGTTTATTCAATGGGAACTGTATCTAGTTGCGAGCAGGCAAAAGGCTCAAAACCTGAAAAGTCTGTTTACAAATTGAAAATAAAAGTTTGCGCAGAATCAGCGCAAATGCCTCTTCCCGGTCAATTTTTTATGCTTCGCAGCGAAAAATCTGGCTGCCTTCTTGCAAGACCAATCAGCGTTTTTCATGCTGAAAAATTTTCTGATTGCATTGAACTATCTTTTTTAATTCTTCAAAAAGGAAAAGGAACTTCTGAACTTTGCAGTCTTGAGCAAGGCGATAAAATTACTGTTTTAGGTCCCTTAGGAAACGTTTTTCCTTCCCCAAAAGAAGGACAAAAAGTCTGCATAATTGGAGGAGGAATTGGTGTAGCTCCTGTAGCAGGTTTTGCAGAATCGCTGCCACCACTTTCTTACGATTTTTTTGCAAGTTTCAAAAGCGGCTGTTACGGCCTTGAAAACATAAAGCCCCGGAAACTAACCATAACCACAGACGACGGAAGCGTTGGCATTTGCGGAATGTTACCAGCTGCAATTGATGAAAAAACTTTGAAAAAAGAAATCTACTCCGCCGTTTATGCGTGCGGTCCAGGTCCAATGCTCGCTTACATAAAAGACATTTGCGAAAAAGCCGGCATTCAATGCTGGCTGAGCATGGAAGCAAGAATGGCATGCGGCGTAGGAGTTTGCCTTGGCTGCGTAATTCCCACAACCATAGGAAATCTTCGCTGCTGCAAAGACGGTCCTGTTTTCGATTCCAAAATTCTTTCTTTTCCTAAGCCGAAAAAGAAAACTGCAAATCCTCCATTAACTAGCGAACCCGACATGAGTTTTTCTATTAAAAATATAAGGTTCGACAATCCAATAATTGCAAGCTCTGGAACTTTCGGTTTTGGCACGGAATACGCATCGGTTTTTGACGTGAACAAACTGGGCGGAATTGCTTCAAAAGGGCTAACTTTAGAACCTAGACAAGGAAATGGCGGAATTCGCCTATGGGAAACACCTTCCGGTCTAATGAATTCTATAGGTCTGCAAAATCCAGGGATTCCGCACTTTATTCAAAATGAACTTCCTCAAATGCTTGCTCTAAAACCTGTAACAATTGCAAATCTTTCTGGCTCAGATTTGGAAAGCTATGTAGAGGGGGCAAAACTTTTAGACAAAACAGAAGTTCCTGTTATTGAATTAAATATAAGTTGTCCAAACGTAAGCGCTGGTGGCGCAGCTTTTGGAATGAGCTGCTCTAGCGCAAACACGGTTGTTTCTGCAGTCCGCAAGGAAACTTCCAAACCTTTGATTGTAAAATTAACTCCGCAATCGCCAGAACTAAATTCCGTTGCCATTAGTTGCATTGAAGCCGGCGCAGACGGAATAAGCCTTTGCAATTCATTTCAAGGAGTTGCAATAGATATTGAAACAGGGCGGCCAGTTTTTGAAAAAATAAAAGCAGGCTTTGGAGGACCTGCAGTAAAACCTATTGCGGTGAGATTGATTTATGAGCTTTTTGAAGAAATCAAAAAACTTCCAAAAGAAAAACAAGTTCCAATAATTGCAATCGGTGGAATTTCAAGTTGGAACGATGTAGTGGAATTCATAATGGCAGGCGCAGATGCTGTTGAAGTAGGAACAAATACATTTGCAAATCCTATGACAATGGTAGAATGTATAGAAGGATTAAAATCCTTTATGATAAGAAAAGGCTATTCTTCTTTATCGCAAATAAAAGGATTGTCGCACTAATCGCTTAATCGCTTAATCTCTAATTGCGGGGTATCAGCAATTAAAAAAATATGATACTATTGCTTTGAATATGAAAATAAAACTCTCTCTAAAAAATATCGTTCTTTCAGTTACTGCGCTTATAGTTATTACAATCCTTATTGCTATTACAATTTTGGGAATTACAAACAAAAAGCCGACCGCTGTTTTCTACGGAATTTCTGAAAGAAACGTTTCAGAAATCACAAAAGTTTTGCAATCAACTTATTCCAGAAAGAATAAAAAACTGCCATACAACATCATTGTTCTAAATAGCAAAGAATCTCTTGAAACTGCTTTAAAAAAGGCAAAAAAAGCAGAACTTCTTTTTATGTATAATGGAGCAAATGCGGAATATGCTGCTTCATTAAACAAAAAACGTCATCTTGGATTCGACGCAACCATTTTAGATGAAATGAGTTCTTCAATAAGAAGCAGCGTTTTAGTTTCAGACGGAAAAGTCAGCTGTGTGCCATTATTGATTGACCACTATGAAGTTGATGTGGATTTTTCCAAATTTACTTCAAGCGGAATTCCTGCAATAGAAACTCTAAGCGACTTAGAACTGCTTGCAACAAAAACAAAGTCTTCTACAATGGCTCCAATTGTAATTCCTGTAAGCAGCACTTATGATTTTGTAAACATTTTTGGCGCTTTGGTAGAAGCCACTTCTGGAACGCAGGCATATTTAAATGCCGCTTCTAAAATCAGAAACAACATATCTCAAGGAAAAATATCTCAAGCCGAATTCCAAAAGTTAATCTCAGAAATGAATTCGCAAGGTTCTGAATTATACACTGCCTTATCTTTATTAAAAAAATGGATTACAATAGAAATTTTGCCTAAAAATTTATTGCAGCTTTCAAACGATGATATAAAAAATTTTATGTCCTCAAATTTAACTGCAATTTCGTTTATGAATTTAAGTCAACACAGAACTTTTGAACGAGAAACTATTTCAAAATTTTCTTCGATATTTATTCCGCCAGCAGATATTTCTATGAATTCAAATAGAAGGCTTTGCGCTCCAGTAATCCTTGCAATACAACTAAGGAAAAATAAAACTGTAAAAAATTCCGTACAAAAAATGGCGACTTCTCTTCAAGGCGAACTTTCTATGAAAACAGGTCTTTCTCCGGTTGCCCGCTCTAGCAGAGTTCCTGACAAACAAGCCGACGACGTCCGCTATTGGGTTGCTTCTTCTGGCACTCCTGTTTACGGTTTTTCAGAGCTTTTTGTAAACGAATCCACAAGAACTTCTTTTGCAAACGCCCTAAAATCATTCTTAAAATAGATTTTACTTGCCCACGCAAAAACGACTAAAGATGCTTTCAAGCACGTCATCAGAGGTAACTTCCCCAGTGATTTCGCCCAAACTGTTGAGGGCATCTTCTAAGTCTTGAACAACTGCATCTAGCGTAAAATCCTGGGCGACCAGCAATGAATGGCGAACACTTTCAAGAGCCTCTTCAACAGCCGCTTTTTGTCTTGCAGAGCCCAACCCTGCATGAGCGTGTTCTTCCACAGTTCCATTCATCAGGATTTTTTTTACAGAATCATATAAAAGATTTAATCCGCTGCCATTTTTTGCGCTTAAATGAATTTCAGATTTTAAAAGTGGAATACGCTTTTTTTCCTGCTCCGAAAGATTCGGAAAATCTTTAATAACATCGCACTTATTCCAAGCAAAAACAATAGGCTCCTTGCAAGATTCCAAAAAATCAAAATCATCTTGTGATATGGAATTTGCACTGTCGCAAAGATAAACCACAACATCTGCATCTTCAGAAAGAGAATGTGTGAGTGTTACTCCATGCGCTTCAATTACGTCGTCAGTCTGGCGAAGACCGGCCGTATCAAAAAGACGAATAGGAATTCCGCCAAAATCTACAAAGCTTTCTAGCCAATCTCGCGTTGTTCCTTCAATATCGCTGACAATCGCCCTGTCTTCTTTTAAAATTGCATTAAAAAGGCTAGATTTTCCAGCATTTGTTCTGCCGCAAAGCACAACTCTTGCTCCGTCCTGATACAACTTTTCGCCCTGCCAACTTTTTGCCAGGCTTTCTAATCTCTGCACAGCAGTTTCTAAATCAGAATGATTGAAGCTTTCTGCTATGGTTTCTTCATCTTCTGGATATTCTATTTCAACTTCTATGGATGCGATTGTATCTGTTATTAATTTTTTAATTTCGTTTATTTCCTGGTAAAGATTTCCAGCCAATCTGCCAGCAGCTCTACTTCTTCCTTCAAAAGTCTTGCTATCTATAATTTCGCGAACCGCTTCTGCCTTTGTAAGGTCTGCTTTGCCGTTTATAAATGCTCTAAAGGTGAATTCTCCACGCTCTGCCTGCTTAAAACCATTTTTTATAAGCAATGCAAGAATCGCCATTACAACTCCAGGTCCACCGTGGCAAAAAATTTCCACCATGTTTTCACCAGTAAAACTTTTTGGCGCCCTGTAAACGGCAATCATAACTTCGTCAATTTTTACATCGCCGTCGCAAAGCCAGCCATACACAACAGTATTTCCTAAAGATTGGCGCAATGCCTTTGGACGGGAAAACAATTTTGCCACAAGTTCTATGCAGTTTTTTCCAGAACAACGAATAATTCCAAGCGCGGCAGGAGCAAGAGCCGTTGCTACCGCGCAAATTGGCTCCTCTGGACTATATTTTATATTTGACATTATTCCTCCCATAAATAAGTTTACACGCAAACTTTTAAGATAAAAACAAACGTCATTTTCGGATGTTTTATCTTCCCTCGTTATTTTTGATTTATGTGCGGAACTTGCAAAAACTGCGTATAAACATATTCCGAATTCGGAAGACATGATTTTTTATCGCTTTCGTTTTCATCATTCTTTGTCATTTTAAAAAACCTTGAAAAAAACGAACTTTTTTCTTCAACAGGTTCTAAGATTTCTGCTATTTCAGGCTTTTTATTAGTTCCTACAGCGGGTTTTCTAAATTCTAAAGACGCCTCAGGTGCAGTTCCTGTAAACGGAGCATTATCTTCTATATCTGGCTGAATGGTTGTATAGTTTCCAGAATTATTCCAATACATATAACCATGGTTTGCGGCATCTCTACAGCCAAAAATTTCTTTTTGAACATAACTTTCATTATAGAACTGTCTGTCATAGGCAACATTCAAATAAAAAGCCTGTACCCAAGGACGAACAATTATTCTGTTGCGTCCCATAATTGTATTTCTATATGTTCCATAAAAATAAATTCTGTATGGCCGGTCCTCTATCGGAGCATAATTTAAAAAAGAATTTTCAAAATGGCTTGGATAAAACATTGGCGCAATTACATCAACGTAGGGCTCCATCATTTCTACGTCTTGACCCGTGCGAGTTCCACTTCTATACCAGCCGTTTGCCCCGTATATATCAATTCCGATTGGGGCTTTTATGTTTTCGCGCGCATAACGCAAAAAAGAAACAAGCGCGCTTTCTTTGTCCATTCCTTCGTCTTTCCAGCGGTAAGATGCCTGGCGCAAATTTGTTCCGTCTGTAGGAAACCTTATATAATCAAACTGAATTTCGTCAAATCCGCGGGCAACAAGTTCTTTTGCAATTGCAACATTGTATTCCCAAACTTCGTGACAGTAGGGGTCTACCCAGGCTTCATCGTAATAAATGGCATTTCTGCCTGTAACTTCTCCAGTTTCCGGATCTAAAACATCTTCATATTCTCTTATGCCGAGCCAAGGCGAATTTATATTCTTATTCCAAACTGCATATTTATTTCCGCCGTAATTTACAAGATTTTTGTCTTTAAATGTTACAATCCTTGCAATTAGATAGACATCTTCTTTTTTGAACTCTTCTACCAGCAAATCCAAGTCTACATGATACTGCGTGATTTTCGCTTTTGATTTTACAAGCGGATCATTTGTTTCATAGCGCAAAAGTCCATAATCATCTTTCATGTCGATTACAATGCTGTTAAGCTTGTTTTCTTTTACTATGTTCTTAAATTTATCAATTCCACTTTGAAGACGACACTGATATGCCGAAACATAAAGACTCTTTCTGCCGTCAGCTTTTTCTGCATATTCAGAATTAATAGTACCCGGATATAAAAGCCACAATTCATTCAGAGCCAGCCCCTTGTCAAAACCGCTTCTTTCTTTAGGAACCCAGGCACAAGAAACAATTCCTGGCACTGCGGCAAAATTTTTCTTCCATTCATCGAATTTTTCTGGAACTCCAGGGCTTTCAAATGTGTCCATGCTAATTGCGCCAATTCCTTCATTTTTGGAAAAAATTAAATTCTCATTTAGAACTGTAAGACCGTCATACGTTTCGCAAGGCTCTGTTCCCTTGTAAAGACATTCACCGCTTCTTGTGCTCCAATTAAGCCTGTATAAGCGAGGAATGTATGTCTGCGTAAGATATACTTCTGTAAATGCAGAGCCATCATCTGCAAATTTTCTTACAGGCAAAATATCAGCAATTTCATCGGGAGATGTCATCGTCGGCATCATTTCAAATCCCTTTGTTATGTCATACCAAGCAGGCTTATTAGCATTTGGTTTTATATAGGAAAGTCCAAAAATCGGATGGCTCATAAAAATTACAAGTTCTGAAGACTTTGTTCCATCTTCAAGAGCTATATCCATATTAGCAATTGCGACCGCTTTTATACCGCTTGTAAGGCGGCTCATTGAACCCATGTTTTTCCAAGACAGGCCGCCGTCGCGGCTAAAAAACACGTTATCTTTAGTTGCCGTCACCATTTCCTTTGGATTAGAAGGATTTACACCTAAATCTTTTAAAGTGTGAACCTGTTTTTCAAAGGCAACATTTTGCCCGTCGTAATCTTTTAGGGTAAGAAAAGGTAGCCCTTCGTTCCGCAGTTCAAAAATTTGCAGGTCCGAACTAAAAAGAATTCCTTTATTTGTGCGAAAATACCAATTCTCAATGGTTTTTCCTTCTTCACTAGGAATCTCTATTCGCAAAATTTGTTCAACTGAACCGCCAGCCCAGATAGGAACTACATTATTAGGCGAAAGAACCCTAAAAAGACCTTTGTCGGTGCCTATGATATAGCTTTTTGACAGAGAATTTGCTTGTACAGTTTCTGACTTTTTATCTGAAAGTTTGTATAAAGGTTTTACACTTTTTGCAAAAACCAAATCCGATGACAAAAGAACTAGTAATAAAGAAAAAACCAACTTAATCATAGTTCCTTTATCGGCAAGTTCTTGCAAAAAGTTTAAATTGTTGATTGTTTGACCTATATAACCCAATCTTCAAGTTTTTTATAACAGTTAGAAAAAAACTTTCAGCGAGTTTACAATTTGTTCAGACGGTTGTGTTCGCACTTCGTTTGAATGAAATTGAGTTGCTACGCAACTTTAATTGTTCTAATCGCACAAAGTCTTCACAAATTGTAACTTCGCTTACGCTTCTGTTTATTTTTCTGAAAACTCGACATTCGACCTATATGATGTCCTTCAATGCTTCTATAACCTCAGAATCATAGATATTTGACATTTCCATCATTTTTTCAACAGCGGTGTCCTTGTCTGTTCCCCCGCGGTAAGAGCGTTTGCTAGAAAGCGCAACAAAACTGTCCGCTACTCTAATAATTCTTGCGATTGCAGGAATTTTGTCGCCCTTTAATCCGTTTGGCAAACCAGAACCGTCCATATTCTCATGGTGGAAACGAGCCGCATTGTCAAAGATTTCCCAATATCTTTTTGGAACAAATTGCAAGTGCGATTCCGCAAGAGAAACGTGATTGTTTATTTGCGCCCGCTGTTCATCTGTAAGCGATTCTGAGCTTAAGATTTCAGGATCTATTCCAAGAAAGCCTGCGTCATAAACCATTGCCGCGCAAAAATAAATCATTGCATCCCGCTGATTCATTCCAAGCTTTAGAGCAAGTTTATAGACCAGTTCGCTTACGTTTTTGGAATTGTTTTTACGCTTTGTAATTTGGTCAATCTTTGCCCCAAGGTCTTCACATTTTACGGCAAGTTCCTTTATTTCCGCCTTTTCTTCTTCGGTTTCTTCTGGTTCTGGCAAAGCGTCCATTCCCCAGCGAGAACTTCCAGCAGATTTCAAGGCTTTTAGTCCGCCATTGCCATAAATATCCGTTATGCCGCCAATCATAAGCTGATTGGTCTGGCTTTGGTTTGCAGCAAGAAGTCTAAAAGCCTCTACGTACTGCGCCTGCTGAATTCTACTTTGCTTTGCAGCCGCACGTACAACTATTACAATAAGGAACACAACAAGCAAAATGATTGCTACAATAACAACGACCAAAATTAAAATCTGATTAAACTTTTTATTAGTGTTTTCACTTTGCTCGTGCAAAAGCGTACCAAGTTTTTCAGTCTGCTGAATTTGCTGTTCTCCCTGTTTTATAATGCTGTCTTTTAATTCTTCCTGAGAATTTTTTATGGTATCAACAAATTCTCTTGTCTGCCTTTGAGTTTCTGCTTTGTCTTTTGCAACGACATCAGCTTCAATTTGGCGTTGCAGTTTGGTTATTTCTGAATTAACCACCGGCTGAAATTTTTCAAGATTTGTTTTTACTTCAATATACGTTTTTTCATCAAACGCTTTTTGCAACCGTAAAAGTTTTTGCTTGTACACTTGTCTTGCCGTAATAATAATATTCGGAGGAATGACACCATCCCCCGCAATGCAAAGCGTCATGCTCTGATTAACCCTTTTGTACGCAGTTTCAATATCGCCATTTTCAAAAGCGTCACTAGCTTGAAGTAAAAATTTTTCAGCAAGCTCTGCATTAGCCGAACTCTGCGAAACTCCTAATGAAACGAACAATAATCCTGCAAGAAAAGTTGTTATAATTTTTTTAATTCGCAACATTCTGAACTCCTATAGCAAGAACAACACCAAGTTTATTTTCAATACTTTCCGATTTTACAAATATAGTATCTTTAAGTCCGATATTGAAATTTAACTGCACTTTTTCCATTACTGCAACAGGAATAGTAAATCCTGCCTTCATTCCTGCGGCGAAAAGCATATCTTTAACAGCTAAACTTCCAAGATAGTAATCTGCGCTAGCGCTAAAAGTAGACGCTCCCAAACTTAAGTGATTAACTCCAACTCCAAAAACTGGAGTATAAAAAGAATCGCTTAAAGATGACTGGCTTTCATTATCTTTTATATCAAGAATAGCGCTAAAACCTGCCCTGAAAGTTAAATATCGGCCTAATTTACCAAAGCCAATTTTTGGAACTAAATCTATATTAGAAAGGATTGTTCCGTCGTTATTAGTAAACGGAAGCATATACATGCTTGCGTCAACTTCTCCACCAATTAAAAGATTATCAAATGTGTACTCGTAATTAAAGTCTCCGCTAATGCCGTATCTAATTGAACTGTAGCCAGCGGCGGTTTCGTTTACGAATCCTACGTTAGCAAATCCAAAGTAAAAATCCCAGAAAGTTGCCGTATATTTTTCGACCTTGTCTTTTAGGAAAACGTCTTCTCCAGAAGTTGTTTTTACAATATTAAAGTCTTTTTCCGCAATGGCTTTTTGCTTCTGTTTTTCTGCCTCATATTTTGCAAGGATAGCGGCATCCTTTTCCTTTTGAATTCGCTCTTGTTCTTTCTGTTGTTCCAAGGCATTTGCTATTGTCGCATAAAGTTCAACCGCTTCTTCGTTGTCAAGATTGTTATCTATTACGATAAGATTTGCCTTCATAGCGAAATTGTAATCTTTTTCAACAACTAAGCGCCGAATTTTCTTCATCGTATAATTTTCAATCAGATAGTAATTATTATCTTCATGATTTTCGCCAAGAACTTCGTTCAACTCTGCTTCAGATTTATTAATAAAAGCGACATCCACCTGTTTATAAACTAACATGACATAAGTATCAACTGAATACAGAGGAATTGCCGTCAGCAAAAATAACGAAAACAAAATTGATATAAAGAAAGACTTTCTAATCATCCAACACCTCTTAAACACCTTTTATTAGAACACATTCATTCGAATTCCAATAGAATTTTGGAATACCATATTCTTTATGTCAACGTTTTCGTTTCCAGCAACGTCTGTAGGGATGAACCACAAAGAAGCTTCGTAATACAATGAGAATGTACTGAACATCTTCATGTTTGCAAAGTGAACTCTAGGGAATTCTACTTGTCCAATAAGCGCCGAAAGAATCTGAGGCTTTCCACTGTTTGTCTGATTAAACAGAGAGAAGTTAGCGCCTACTGCAAAAGCTGCGCTTAACCATTCTAAGTCATGACCAAAGAAATAACTGAATGGAACTTGTCCAACATTTGCAAGAATTTTTATACCAAGTATATTGTCTCCGCCGTAGCGCATAGGCGAAATTTCTTTTCCTAAGAAAGAATTTACCGCATCGCGCTGCGCATCTGTGAATTGACCCCATTGAACTTGAAGCTTTACAGCATCGTCAAAGAACGTAAGCCCCGCACCGATGTCAAATAAAGATGCTCCCCAGAAATGCCAGTCCAAATAAAGACCTTGTATGAACGAAGGAACTTCGTAACTTGCTTTGTCTCCTTTTCTAAGACCAATTTTTACGCTTTCAAGACCAACATCGTCGCTTGAAAGACCGCTAAATGCAAGTTCCTGGTTGTATCTTCCGCCCGCGCCAGGACTTATAAGCCTAATTTCAGGAGCTGTATTGTCGATTTGAATAATAACACGTTCTATTGCGGTTTCGCCGTTGCGCATTGTTGCTCTAACTAACATAAAATGATAACCAGGCTCAATATCTTGATTTTCAACGCGGTACATCCATTTTTCTGCTGCGGAAACCTGAGCAAAAGTCTTGCCGTTATCAAAACTTACTTCAACCTTTTCCACTTTTTTAGCAGCAATAATTGCCTTTTCTTCTTTTGTCGCCTGCTTCATCTTTGAGCGAAGGAGTTCTTCTTCATCCAAAGAATAACCTGCGTGACCTTGGATATACGGTCTGTTCACAGCAAAATCACCGTAAGTAAAGTTTTCTATTGTTACCCAAGGACCTACAGGATTGTATTCAACAGTTTGAACCATTGAACGGACAGCACTGCCACCTTCAACAATGGCATCTACCCGATATTCATGTATTCCAGAAGAAATATTTTCAGGTCCAACTTTGAATACAAAATAGCCGCTTGAAGTAAGCTGAGTTTCCGCTGCAAATTTATTATCAATATAGAGGGAAAGCTTTTCTATATTCTTTTCAGAAACAGCCTCGCCATAAATATTAAAGATGCCTTGCTTGTGTTCCCCGTTCAGAGGATATAAAACACTTACATTCGCAACTGGCTTATTCTTATCCAAAGTTATATTGCGGCTAACATTAGTTGCATTTCCTGCTTTGTCCAAAGCTGTAAGCTCAATATTGTAGGTGCCGTTCGCTAAAGATGAAATATCCAACGTATTAGAAATAATTCTTTCAAGCTTGAATGGTATTTTTTTCATCTTTGCAGGTATTTCTTTTCCTTCTAAGCTACGAACCTGAACGAACAGCTCTGTTATATCAACATTATCAAATGCATAGCCGCTAAAGAACAAAGAACCTGATGTTGCAGAATCATCAAGCGGATAATCAAGAATCATTTCTGGCTTTTGATTGTCAATGTTTATCAAGCTTGAATAAAGACCTTCAATTCCGTATTTGTCAAAAATCCTGATGAAAACAACATTTGTTCCGTTTGGAATTGCTCTTGAATCAACCGTATAGCTCCAATCTTCTGTACCTACAGCATTGTTGTAAGAATTTCCGTTATCCAGCGATACCAGAACTTTTTCTATGCCGTTTTTGTCAGATGCTACGCCTTTTAAAGTTATTGCGCCTTTTACAGATTTATCAATTGAAGGCGAAGTAACCGCTCCCTTAGGCTCAGCGGTTGAAACTCTGAATTTTCGTTCACACACTGGACCTTTTACGCCATTAAGGTCAATTGCATAAACCGAAACAACGTGTTCATTATCTGTCATAATAGAAAATGGAACATCTATTGCAAAACTTGTGCTTTTTTCTGGAAGTTTTGCGTATTCACCTTTGTCTATTTTGTAGTAAATATCGCAAGCCCCGTCATCATCGTAAACAACGCCTGAAATTGTAAAGTCTCTTGTAATAACTTCATTATCAGAAGGCAAGTGAATTTCAACGATTGGTAAATCAGACTGAGTATCAATAAAGAACTTCCAAGATTCAACAACCGTACAGTTACCTGCGTCATCATAGAATTCAAAAGACATTGCCTCATCAATTGGCTGCTCTGCAGTTCCTATATGCGTTGAAACGTACTTTCCATTCATAAGAATTCCATTAGAATCTTTTAAGTCAATGCGTTTCTTTTCCGATTTGACAGGAGGAGCAACATAACAAGCCCTTTCAAAACTTCCGTTGTCAGAAACACTAAACGCAATGTAGTTGTCACCATTAACAACGGCTTCTTCAAAAGGAACAATTACGCTAACTTCTGGCGGAGTTACATCCTTATAGGCTGCACTTCTTGCATACGCTACATTGCCAGCAGCGTCATAAGAACGCAAATCTACACTAATAAGCCCGTCTTCAAAGGCAGAAATATCTTCAACCGCGCTAAATGTGACTCCCATTTTAGGTCCGGAAAGCGTCATCGGCTTCCAAGTCGCACCGCCGTCTATGGAATATTCCACAGATTTTATTCCGCTTGGATCAGCAGCCGTTCCTGAAATTTTTAAAGATTTTTTTACCCAGGCGTGAAGCGCTGGAGTAGAAATATTTAAATCCGGACTTCCTCTGTCTACTAAAAAGTTTACCGCAGGCGATTTATATGTAATTCCATTAGAATCTGTCGCCCTAACGACAACCCCATTAAAGAAACCGTCCTTTGTAGGAGAAAGCACAATGCAGTTGCCGACGGTTTCTAAGGCAAGACCATCTCCACCGGAAATGATTTCAGCTTTTTTTAATGCGGCAACATTTGCATACATATAAAATTTTGAAGATGCATTCATTACATAATTTCCAGTAGCGTTGTCAAAGAATGCATCAGAACTTTCCATTGTGTAAATTTTTCTTTCGTCATCAATAATAGAATCTTCAAGAGGACGAACAATTTCTACAGAACCTTTAAGCTCTTTTGAAACCGAGCCTGCCTTTATAGAAACCTTCACATTGTTTACTCGAACTGGCAAAGATGAAAGAGGTATTTCTGCAAGCCATCTTGTTTCCGCTCCTTCGACTTTTACAGCCTTTACAGTTCCAGTCTGTTTTTCTACACCGCCAGGCACAGAAGTTCCAGTTACCTCAAACAAAACCGAGCCAACAGAAACATCTGTGTCTATGTAAACCTGCATAACAGCAGTTGAACCAGGCGCAACCTGAACAGGCATTCCGCTAACATATTGCTCGCCATTAACAGAAGCTATATACGCTTCCAGGTCAGGAACTTTTGCAGCATTATACTTTGAAGAAACCGTTTTTCCTTCACCATAAGGGACAGAAATTGAAAGAGGATTTAATTCAGCCTTCATTTGCGCACGCGGGAACGAGCCAAACGCTGTTTCAAGTTCCCCTTGATAAGCCGCTGCATAGTGAACGTCATCTCCGTCCGCCCAAACTATGATAGGTGTTTTTGGCGAAACAGGTTTTCCTTTTTCATCGACTTCTGGAAGATTAGGCAGATTCTTTACCATTACGGCAGAACTTGCTTTTTTGCCGCCGATTGATTCTGCTGTAACCTCAATTATATAAATTCCATAGCCCATCTGCTGAGCATCAAATGGAATACTAAAAGAACGGCTTTTTTCTAAATCAACTTTTTCTCCTGCAACAACTCCTTCCATTCCAGAAAGCATATTGGAAGCGACAACCGCCTTTGAAGAAAAAATTCTATAATAAAGCGAAGAAAGCCCTACATCGAATTGAACAGAACCTGAAATATCAACTTTTCCGCTGCCGCCATCAATTACAGAATTTCCATTCATTTTTAGCACAGGAACAGATTCGTCGTATTTAAAAACAATCTTTTTTGAATCGTAGCTTAATCCCTGGTCTGTAGTAACCCGAACAACAACTGGATCAGAAATTCCTTGAACTTTGCCAGGAACTAGCGAAATAGAATTGCCCTTAAGAACCGCCTTTGCAAACGGTGTTGCTGGAACTAGCTCAACACTCTTTGCGATGCCTCCAACAAAATATCCGCTGGCAGGAAATTCCTGATTGTTTATAATTAAACCGTTTTCGCTTACAGTGCTGTCATCAAACAAAACCGCCGGTTCTACCAAAGAAACCTTAGAGACATTTTCAACATCAACCAAAGCCTTATAATAAACAGTTCTTCCTGCAGTATCCGTTGCGGAAACCGAAATTTTTACAATGCCAACAGCAATAGACGTGTTTAAAGGTATACTTACTAAAGCTGAAGTTGAACCCTCTTTTATGATTAAATCGTTTTCTATAGAAACATTTTTTCCGCCAGTTACAGCCGTATGAACATTTGAAAGCCCTACGCTGCTGTTTACTGTAACTTGAAAAGACGCTCCTTCTTCAGGATGAACTGAAACTCCATTTACAAACGGACCTGCATTCCTTCCACCAGAAATAACTGCATTGACGAATTCTGGAACAGCGCCCTTTGCATAAAAATCCCGCACAAATGGATTGCCAACAATGCCGCGTCTATCTGTAGCTACGACAGTTACAGTGTGTTTTCCTGGCGAAAGCGAAGATTCATCTGCTAGTTTTGCACAAAAAACACCTTTTGTCTGCTCTTCTATCCATTCGCCTTCATCAAGACGGTACTTTACAGAAGCAATGCCATCAATATCAGTCGCAATTCCGCGGACAAAAACAAAATCGTTCATTTGAATCACAGAATCTGCGACAGGGTCGGCAATTTGTACAATTGGCTTATCAAGCTCTTGGTCGATTAAAATATTTCTTGAAACATTTACAACGTTGCCTGCAATATCCTTTGCCGTAATCGTGAATTTCTTTGATTTTTCTTTTGTTCCTGCAAGGTCAAATTCTATTCCCCAGTAAGGATTTCCAGGAACTAATTCAAATTTGCCAGTTTCCGTTCCGAATTGCCACAAAAGTTCAGAAATGCCCATCGTATCTTTTGCATATCCAGAAATTCCAATCTTTCCAAATTGAGTTTCCTTTTCTTGCGGCTGAATTATTGCCACATCAGGTTTTGTATTGTCTATAAAGTAAAGAAATGAATAATAACCAATTGAACCTGCATTGTCTGTCGCCTTGAACCAGATTACAGAAGCGCCATCATTATACTTTTTCGTATCAACAGAAATAGAAAAATCTTTTTGGTTTCCTTTTTTTGAAAGTTTCGCATCTAGAAAGGTTTTTCCGTTATCTAAGGAATATGACAAACTTTTTATGCCGTTTCCATCTTCAACAGTTCCCTTTAAGTTTACCTTTCCAGAAACAAGAGTTCCCATCGGTGTATTTGTGACATTTGTAACCGGCTGGCGGCGGTCAAGATTCCAAGTAAGTTCCGTTGAATTTCCCCGCAGCCCATTTATGTCGACACCAGTAACTTTTATTTTATGCGGACCTTCTTCCAAATCCGTTGTAACAAGGTAATGCGACCAGAACTCCTTTCCTTCTGCTCTTATTGGATTTTCTTCATCGTCATCGAGAATTAATTCAACATAATCTACAGCATCATCATCTATACACGTTCCAACAATGTTAAGATTTCCAACAATTCTCATCCCCTGGTGAGGATTTGTTATTCCACTTACAGGAAGGTCTGAATTTGGATCTACGTAAATATTGTACGGACCAATGGTAGTTTTATTTCCTCCAAGATCCGAAGCGGTTACATAAATGTTATATTTTCCCTTCTTTTTTCCTGCAATATCAAAAGATTCTTGCCAACTCTGCAAATTGGAAACATCTTTTTCATCCACATCCTTTTTTCCGTGCGCTGGTAATGCAGTTGTTACAAAAAGAAAAAGACCTAAAGCCAGCAAAAATTTTGATTTTTTGGAATTTGCTACCATAAAATAACTCCCTATTTTTTTTATATAAATTTATTGTAACCCACAATTATCAAGTTTACAAACTTATATCTTTGTTTATCGGCATATTTTTTGAAATACTGAAATTTTTGTGTTATAATAAAAATCGGTATTGAAAATTGAGTTAAAAAAAAGAACAAAAGCGTAAGCGTTTTTCTATATTATTTGTAAAAAACTCAATCTTCAAACCAGGTATTAAGTATGAATCAAATAGAGCATTTGCAAAAAATTTATGACGAATCTTCAAATATAGTTTTTTTTGGAGGGGCAGGAGTTTCTACAGAAAGCGGAATTCCTGATTTTAGGAGCCAGGACGGTCTTTACAATCAAAAATGGAAGTATCCGCCAGAAACTATTATCAGCAGAAGTTTTTTTGATTCAAACCCAAAAGAATTTTATAGATTTTACCGTGAAAAACTAATTATAAAAGACGTTGAACCGAACATAACGCACAAAGTTCTTGCAAAAATGGAGCAAGCAGGAAAACTAAAAGCCATAGTTACACAGAATATTGATGGTCTTCACCAAAAAGCGGGAAGCAAGGTTGTTTTTGAGCTGCACGGAAGCACTCTAAGAAATTATTGCATGGACTGCCACGCATTTTACGATGTAGATTTTATAGCAGAAAGCGAACATTCTAAAGACGGTCTGCCTCATTGCACAAAGTGCGGGGGACTTGTAAAACCAGATGTTGTTCTTTACGAGGAAAGCCTTGACGAAAAATGCATAAACGGAGCAATAAATGCCATCTCTCAGGCAGATACACTAATAATCGGGGGAACAAGCTTGACAGTTTATCCAGCGGCGGGGCTTGTGCGCTATTTTTCAGGAAATCACCTTGTAATTATAAACAAAACGCCTGTTCCAGACGATGCAAAAGCGGAACTTGCCATTCACGACAAATTGGGCAACGCCTTCAGCTCTTTAAAAGTTTAATTCTTGCAAAAATTTTGATTTTTGCAGGACGTCAAATTATCCAAAATTAGTTCTCTGTAGATTTTACAACGACGTTGTACAAGCGGTCTAAATCCTCTTTGCTAAAATAATCAATCTGAATGGAACCCTTTTCTAAAGTTCCTTTTAAAGTAACTTTTGTGCCAAACACTTCTATAAACTTCTGTTCAATTGCGACAACGTCAGGATCTTTTTTTTCGGTTTTCTTTTTTTCTTTTTTGCCAGCGGCTCTGCCACCATTATTGTAGGTCTTAGCAAGCTCTTCAGCATCGCGAACGCTCATTCCGCTGCCAATAATCTTACCAAAAAGAATTCTCTGGTCAGCAGAATTAGCAACTTGCAGCAAGGCCCTTGCATGCCCCGCAGAAATTTGACCGTCGATTAAAGACTTTTGCATATCTTCTGGAAGTTTTAAAAGTCTTATGGCATTTGCAACAGTAGGACGCTTTTTGCCGACTCTTCGCGCCACTTCTTCCTGACCAAAATCTCCAAGCTGCATAAGGTTGTAATAAGCCTGAGCTTCTTCTATAGGATTTAAATCTGCTCGTTGAATATTTTCGATCAAGGCGACTTCAAGTTTTTTTACTTCGTCGTATTTTCGAATCTGAACCGGAACTTTTTCAAGACCAGCAATTTTTGCAGCGCGAGTACGGCGTTCACCTGCAATTATAAAGAATTTTCCATCATCAGCTTTTTCTATAAGAATTGGCTCGATAACACCGTTTTCCCTTACAGAATCAGCAAGTTCTTCAAGGTCTTTTTGATTGAACTCTTTTCGTGGCTGATGCGGATTAGGAACAAGCAAAACTGGATTAGCCCAAAGTCCGCCATTTTCATCTACTTCTATGCCAGACGGAATAACTGCATTTTGCAAGGATGTTTGAGAAGCATTGCCTTGAACTTCAGTGTTTTCAAGAGAATTATTTTCTTCTTTTGAAGGGTTTTTATTTCCAATAAGGGCATCAAGCCCTCTTCCTAGTCCTAATCCACCAATTTTAGCCACGTTTCATCACCTCTTCCGCAAGTTTTGCATAACTTTTAGCACCATTACATTCAGGATCGTATGAACAAATAGGCAGACCACGAGAAGGAGCTTCTGAAAGTCTAACATTACGCGGAATTATGGTACTGAAAACAACATCTTTAAAATAAGACTTAACTTGCATAACAACATCCTGCGCAAGTCTTGTTCGACTGTCATACATGGTGAAAAATATTCCGCCTATCACAAGATTTGGATTTATGCTTTTCTGAACTTTATCAACAGATTTTAAAAGGAGAGTTATTCCTTCAAGAGCAAAATATTCACACTGCATAGGAACAAGAACTGAATCTGCAGCTGCAAGACCATTTAACGTAAGAAGCCCCAAACTAGGAGGACAATCTATAAGGATGTAATCATACAATGGCTTAAGCGGAGCCAACGCATTTTTAAGAAAAAATTCACGGTTTTCTTGATCTACAAGTTCAATTGCCGCACCAGAAAGGTCTATAGACGCGCTTATAACATCAAGCCCTTGAACGCTAGACTTTTTTACAGCATCTTGAGCGCTTACTTGACCAGCAAGCAATTCATATATAGTAGGCTTGTCTTTAGACACGCCTACACCGCTAGACATATTCCCCTGTGAGTCGAAATCCACTAACAGCACTTTTTTGCCAGCTAAGGCAATATATGCACCGATGTTTATGCAGGATGTTGTTTTACCAACTCCGCCTTTTTGATTAACGAAAACGATACACTTTCCCATAAACTTCAATGTATCATTTTTTTTAGTTTAAGTATATAGTTATTAAGTTATGATTATTTCTGCAACTTTTTCAAAACCTGTAAAAAATATAAAGGATTTTTTTGACCATCCTTTCCAAAGAATTAAGATAAAAGCCGTAAACACAGCAGGCAAAACTTCTTTTTTTGCGGAATTTTTTACAGAAAAGCAAGTTTTTCACAAACAGTTTTCAAAAAACGAATTGAACGAGTTTATTGAAAAAAATGCTGGACACACTTTTAAAAATTGCGTTGTAAAAACTCAAAATGAAGAAATAACTTATCTTGCAAACAAAAAAGGCAAAATCTCAAAACTTGTAAAAAACCTTGCAGAATCGCAAAAAAATTCTTTAATTCCGCAAAAAACAGCTTTCAACAAAAAAAACTATATTCTGCAAGAAGGCACGCCTATTTCTTTCTTAATCCTTTTGGGAATAATGACCCCAGAAGGCAAAATTATTAATTCCAAAAACGACAAATTCAGGCAGATAAACAGATTTCTTGAATTTATAGACGATATTTTGCCAGAAATTTTACAAAATAAAATAGAAAAAAATGACTTGCTCAAAATTGTTGATTTTGGATGCGGAAAATCGTACTTGACTTTTGCCGCTCACTATTTTTTAACACAGATAAAGCACATCGAAACAGAAATTATTGGTCTTGACTTAAAAGAAGACGTAATTGAATACTGCAACGAAATTGCCAAGAAACTTGACTGCAAAGGGCTTTCATTTAAAAAAGGCGACATTGCCGAATACAACAAAAGCGCGCCAGACATTGTAATTACACTCCATGCTTGCAACACAGCTACCGACTACGCATTAAACTACGCGGTAAAGCACAATTGCAAAGCAATTTTAAGCGTGCCTTGTTGCCAGCACGAAATAAATGAGCAGATTTCTGTTAATCTAAAAGAAAAAAAATTAGGGGAAGAATCGACATTTTTTCCGCTTTTAAAATACGGTCTTATAAAAGAAAAATTCAGTTCGCTTGTAACCGATGCGCTTAGGGCGCAATACCTTGAACGCTGCGGTTATTCAGTTCAAATTCTTGAATTTATCGACGAAGGACACACTCCAAAAAATCTTTTAATTCGCGCCGTAAAAAAGAACAGCAACTTTGAAAAAAATATGCTTGAACAAAATTTTAAACTAGAAGATGAATTGCAAATTACGCCGACCTTGAAGAAACTTCTTGAAATCTAATTAGCCCAAGTGAAACGCGAGCACAACCGTCTGAACAAATTGTAAATTCGACGATAGCGTTTTTCAAAATTTGTAAAAATTCGACACTTGGGCTAATCAGATTTCAAAGAATCAACTCCAAGCCCAAAAAGAGCAAAATCGGCACGGCAAGGATCATTTGGCCAAATCTCTTTCATTTTTTCTGTAAGTTCCATGGCGGTTTTCCTGTTTGGCTTTGAATTTTCTGCAATCAAGCCTAACCTTATGCTTTCTTGCAAAACATGAACATCAAGCGGAATTACAAGTTTTTCTGGATTGTACCAAGTCCACAATCCTAAATCCACAGGGGAATTTGTGCGAACCATCCAGCGCAAGAACATATAAACACGCTTGTTTGCAGAAGTTTTTCCTTTGGGAACTATTCTTGCATCGCAAAAAGTTTCACCAATTATGTCCGCCAAGTCCAAAGAAAAGAATTTTTTTTCATCCCATTTGGAATGTAAAAAATCGCCAAGAGTTTTTGCTTCTAGCAAGATTTTTGAAAGTGCGCAAAACAAATCCCTCATATCGGAATAAGAATAAAAACGATAAAACTTGCCTTGCCCATCAAACTTCTTATAATCTTTAGATTTCAGCCACTGGCAAATTCCGCCAGATTTATCGGCCGTTTCAAAGATAACTTTTATTTTGGGAATAAACTGTTTGCGGCTGCCAAAGCTCAACATTGCGGCAATAAAACTGGCTGCTTCTATATCATTTATTTCAGAATACCACCTAAGGAATTGACTTGGATCTTCATCTAAAAAAGAAGAATTTTCATAACGCTCAGCCAATTCCTTAAGTTCTAGCTTTAAATTTTCTGTCATAAGTTCTGTGGTTTAAAGACTTTTTATCTTCTTCATAACAGGTTCGCAAGTCAACTCAACGCCAAGCTTCTTAAAAATCTTTCTGTCAACTTCGCTAAGCATGACCGTTGTATGAACTTGGCAACTGTCAAATTCCGAAAGTTTTTCAAGAGCTTTTTTGCAGTTTTCATCTTCCTTTGAAAGCATTGCAAGAGCGACTAAAACCTCGTCCGTATGCAAACGAGGATTGTTTCCCCTAAGATATGTAACCTTCATATTCTGAATAGGCTCAATCATGCTTGCTGGGATAAGTTTTACCTTGTGGTCAATTCCTGCAAGGTGCTTTGTCGCATTCAAAATTAAAGCCGCGCTTGCGCCAAGCAAGTCTGTTGTTTCAGAAGTGATTATTGTTCCGTCAAAAAGTTCAATCGCTGCGGTAGGAACGCCAGACTTAGAACCTCTTTCAACGGCGGCAACTGTAACTTTTCTGTCTGATGTGGAAATTTTTGCCTGCTGCATAAGAAGTTCTATTTTATTAACCTCTTCTTCACTTCCTTTTCCTTCTGCCAAGCGATTAAGGGCATCGTAATAGCGGCGAATTATTTCTTGACGGCTTGCCTCGCAGCAAACTTCATCGTCAAAAATGCAGTACCCAGCCATATTAACGCCCATGTCTGTAGGCGACTTGTAAGGATTTTCGCCGTAAATGCCTTCAAAAATTGCATTTAGAACAGGATAAATTTCTATGTCGCGGTTATAATTTACTGTTGTCTTGCCATAAGCCTCTAAATGCCACGGATCTATCATGTTCACATCGTTTAAGTCTGCCGTTGCGGCTTCGTAGGCAATATTTACAGGATGCTTTAAAGGAAGATTCCAAATCGGAAACGTTTCAAACTTCGCATAGCCAGACTTTATACCACGCTTGTTATCGTGATAAAGCTGGCTAAGACAAGTTGCCATTTTTCCGCTTCCAGGACCAGGGGCTGTAACAACAACCAAAGGACGCGTTGTTTCTATATAATCGTTTTTTCCGTATCCTTCATCGCTGTTTATAAGAGCAACATTTGAAGGATAACCGGGAATCGTATAGTGAACATACGTTTTTATCTTAAGTTTTTTCAACTTTTTACGAAAAATATCGGCAGCGGCTTGCCCTTGGTAATGCGTTATAACAACGCTGCCCACCATAAGACCACGGCTTTGAAATTCATCGCGAAGGCGAAGAACGTCCATGTCATAAGTAATGCCTAAATCGCCGCGAACTTTGTTTTTTTCAATATCAACCGCACTAATTACAATTACGATTTCTGCACAATCCGCAAGCTGCATAAGCATACGCAATTTGCTGTCTGGCTGAAATCCCGGTAAAACGCGAGAAGCATGGTAGTCATCAAAGAGCTTTCCGCCAAACTCCAAATAAAGTTTATTCCCAAACTTTGCGATTCGCTCTTTTATGTGTTCCGACTGAATCTTTAGATATTTTTCGTTGTCAAATCCGTATTTCATTCGTGCCACTTCTTAAAAATCAAAGATGTATTGATTCCAGCAAACGCAAAGTTGTTGCTCATTACGTATTCCGCATCGATTTTGCGGCCTTCGTCCTTGATGTAGTCCAAATCGCCACATTCAGGGTCAACGTTCTTCAAGTTCAATGTTGGATGGAACCAGCCTTCGTTCATCATGTTGATTGTAAGCCAAGCCTCAACCGCACCGCACGCACCCAAAGTGTGACCGATGTATGATTTTGTTGAAGAAATCGGAACTTTGCGACCAAAAACGCGGGCAGTCGCTGTAGTTTCCGCAATATCTCCGTGGTGAGTTGAAGTTCCGTGCGCATTTACGTAAGCAATATCATCAGCCTTAAGATTTGCCGAATCAAGCGCAAGCTGCATACAAATTCCCATAGTCTCGCTGTTTGGCGAAGTAATATGAGTTCCGTCCGTGTTTGTTCCAAAGCCAACAATTTCCGCATAGATTTTTGCGCCACGTTTTACAGCGTGTTCCAAATCTTCCAAAATCAAAGTTCCGGCGCCTTCACCAATAACAAGTCCGTCGCGGTCTTTGTCAAAAGGACTAGGAGCTGTTTCTGGATGCTCATTGCGGATTGAAGTTGAACCAAGCTGGTCAAAAATTGCAGCATCTGGCGGACAAAGCTCTTCCGCACCGCCGGCAATCATCATATCCTGCAAGCCGTTTTCAATTGTCTCATACGCATAACCAATCGACTGCGAGCCAGAAGTGCAAGCCTCGCTTGTTACAATCATACGGCCTTTAAGCTGGTAAGTTACTTCGATATTTGCGGCGCAAGTGTGCGGCATACATTTTATATAAGTCGAAGAATTCACTTTCGCAGTGCAGCGGTCTTCCATAACGCTAGTAAGTTCCTGAATCGAATCAAAAGAACCCATTGAAGAACCGTAAGCGACACCTGTTCTGCCGTTTTTGCACTCATCAACGATTGTGCCGTCTTCGTTCAAAAGACCTGCCATCTGCAAAGCCAGCTGCGAAGTATGATAAGAAAGAAGCGCAACTCGTCCCATTCCACGAACCAATTTGCGCGGATATTTTGGAATTTCGCCCTTAGCCGGACACGCAAGGTGAGTATTCATCCCCTGAATATCGTGCCATTCTTCCATATTTTTAATGCAATTCTTATAAGACTTAAGTTGAGCAAACGCTTCTTCCCAAGTCTGACCAAGTCCGCTCATCATTCCTGCGCCTGTAATCACAACACGACGCTTTCCGTTTGGTTTTGTAAAATTCATATAATTTTCCTTTTTCTTTTCGACAGCCGGGGAAAGTCTTCCCCTCGGCGGCACTTCGTTGCCGCCGACCCCTTCTAACGGGGCTCAATCGCCGCCCCGTAACGCCCTGCTAAAATCTTTCAGCAAGAGTTATTAAAGTTTAATGTAATAAACAAAAAAAATCTATATAACGGATAATTTGTGCAGGGCTTATAAAATTTGCTTCAATAAATACCATATATAATGGTTCTGTACGAACTTTAATTCTTGCGGTCGCTGTCATTCCTGGAACTAGACTTATTGTATTTTTATTTCGTTTATCTATAAAATCAATATTTTCAAATCGCAAATTTTTATCTTTAGTAATTTTTTTTAAAACTGGAAGAACATCTTCATCAGAACAAATTATATCTGGCTGTATTCCTACACATTCTCCTTTCCAACAATCAAAGACTTTCAAGCTTTCCTCAATTGATTTGAATGCCATCGATACAGCAAAACTATTATTTGGCATAATAAACTGAAAAACATCTATATAAGTTAAACAGCCCATTGTATTTTCACCAATAGTTTTTACATTCTTAGAAAATAAACTTTTACCAAGAAGAATTAAGCTTTCTGCGGCACTTGCAGTTTTGTTATTAGTAAGAAAAATTATTTTTCCTTTATAAACTGGCTTATGTATTTTTTTTGCATATTTTGAATTATAGCTCCTAACAATTCTTTTTGGATTTTTTTATTTGCATGACCAATGAAGTTCGGAAATTTTCTTCAAATTTATTATCCCCAACATAAATCGCTCTTTGGTATCTAAGACTTTCTGTAACAGGTGTTTCAATTGATTTTGAAGTTCTATAAATTGTTTCAGATTCTAATTGCCATGCATCATATATTTTACTGGGAATAACAAGGTCCGTTCCCATATATAGAGAATACAAAAGAAGCAAAGGATAATCTGTTACACCACCAGGACAATTTCGTAAATCAATAATTAAATATTTTTTTTCTGAATATTCTTAAATTCCGCATATACTTTTTCAAAATATTCTTTAGCCATTAGGTTTTCTGAAAAAAACTCTGGTAAAAAAATAGGCAAATTTAAATAAATAGAATTTGAGTTTATTGTCATTTCAAAACCATTTGATAAATTAGTTTTTTGTTCCAACAGGTTTGTATTAAAATTATATACACAATCCTGATTTGCAATCGCAAAATGAGAATCACAAATATATCTTTTTAAATCTTCATAAATATTTTTTATTAACTCATCAGATGTTTTTATTAAATTTTTCTCAATTTTGTTTCCTATACTAAAAATAAAATCATTTAAAATAAATCCACTTTCAACCATTTCGTCATAAGCAATATATGAAGTAGAAAAAAAAATAAACAAAAGCTTCAAAATCTTCCAAGAACTGCTTCTTTGAAACTTTTTTGAAGAGTGTTTTTTCTGAATATAATTTTGGCTCAATAACTTTTTCTAATTTCGTATTTGAAATTATTTTTGTCTGCGAGAAAAGGAAATAATCTGAAACTATAAAAATTAATAGATAGAAAAATATGTATATTTTCTTCATGTTATTGTAACTTATCTTCATCATTTACTTCTTCTCTTTAATAAACATATATTTGCTCCTATTAAAAAGCCAAGATTAAAGCTTCAGTTTTAGAATTGACTTTTTAAGTTGTTTCGCAACGAAGTGAGAAACAACAGTTGAAAAAAAGTTTGCAACGCAAAGTTTTTAAGATAAAAACAGACGCCATTTTCGGCTGTTTTTATCTTGCCTCCTTTCCCGTATGAGATGTTGAACTCTATTGATATTTTTGCACACAGATGCAGAAATATCAAATACTGTCATTCAAAAGAAAATCTGCAATATTTATTATGCTGATGCCTTCATGTAAGTATTTTTCATGTCTTGTTCTTGCAATTAAAACCTTGGGGTAGGCATCTTTTATGCTTAGCAATGGATATACTTCCCTTTCAAAGGTCTCTGGAGAAGCAATATCATCGCTAACCTGAATATAGATTTTTTCACTCTGTTTAATCGCAACAAAGTCAATTTCCTTTTTGTAGAGAACTCCGGTATAAACTTCATAACCTCTTCGCAGCAATTCAATGCAAACCATGTTTTCATAAATTCTGCCATAGTCCATATTTTTTGTTCCAAGAATAGCATAACGAAAAGAATGGTCAGCAAGATAATATTTATCCTGGCTTGCAAGATACTTTTTTCCGCGGATGTCATAGCGGCGCACTTTATAAAAGGCAAAGGCATTGCAAAGATAATTCAGATATGAGCCTATAGTTTTATTATTCGCTTTCTGTTGATTTGAAACCAATGTATTTGCAAGTTTTTGGGTAGAAACTTCTGTTGAAATATTATCCAGCAAGAAATCATTAAGTTTTTCAAGTAAAGATGTATTTCGAATTTTATATTTCTGCTTAATATCCCGGACAATCAAAGCCGAAAATACATCTTTTATGTAGCCATATTTCTGTTGTTCTGTGGAATAAGTGAAAGAACCCGCCATTCCGCCCTGCTTAACGTAATCAGATAGCAACGCTTCATTATCAGCTCCGCCAAAATATGATTTATACTCTGCAAAAGAGAATGGAAAAACAGGAATCTCAAAAGTCCGGCCTGTAAAAAGGGTTGCCAAATCACTTGATAAAAGAAAAGCATTTGAACCAGTAATGTAAATATGAAATTTCTTTGAATTATGAAGAGAGTTTATTGCCTTTTCAAAACCTTTGCAAAGCTGAATCTCATCAACAAGCAAAAAATTTTCTGATTCGCCTTCATAATGCTCAAGAACATATTTATTCAATTCATGATATTCAGAAAGATTTTCCCAACTGATGTCGTTAAAATTGATATGAATTATGTTTGTCCGTGGAATATTTTTTTTTATATAGTCAATAAAGGATTCCATGAGGCTGGATTTACCACAACGGCGAATCCCTGTTATTACCTTTATGTCTTCTGTTTTTATTGTACCTGCAAGTTTTTCAAGATATTCATGCCGTTCTATATATTCCATACTGCAATTTTAGCATGGCCATTACTCAAAATCAATAAAAATTTAATTTTGAGTAATAGAAAATGATTTTATTACTCAAAAACAAAAATTTAACCTCAAATAAAAAAGTGACCGCTGAATAATTCATACGGTCACTTCATTCGTATTTTTAATACATCTAGTCAAGGCTCGCTCCGCCTTATCCAACCATTCCGCCGTCAACTGTGATTACTTGGCGAGTTATGTACGAAGCTCCTTCGCTCAGAAGAAAAACTGCCGCAGCGGCAATTTCTTCCGGTTTGCCCATGCGCTTCATCGGAATTGTGCTGAGCATTATTTCTTTTGCCTCTGGAATGATGTTTGCAGTCATTTCAGTTTCAATTGCACCAGGAGCAATTACGTTGCAGGTAATATTTCTTCCGGCAAGCTCAACAGCCAACGCTTTTGTCGCGCCAATAATTCCAGCTTTTGAAGCAGAATAATTTGACTGTCCGCGGTTTCCAATTATTCCGCTTACAGAAGCCATTGTAATAATTCTTCCGCCGCGCTTGTTTTTTCGGCTAGCCATAGTCATAACAAGCGGCTTTAGGACATTATAAAAACTGTCCAGATTTGTGTGGATTACAGAATCCCAGTCGCTGTCCTCAAGACCAACAAAAGTGTTGTCGCGGGTAATTCCTGCATTGTTAATAATTCCCCAAAGGATTTCGCCATTTTCTGCAAGTTTAGAAACAAGTTCTCCAAGTTTTGCTTTGCAATCCTCGCGGTCGGCAACATTGAACTGAATCAATTCGCCATTTCCGCCGGCAGCTTTTATTTCCGCAAAAGTTTCTTCCGCGCGCGCCTTATTTCCATTGTAATGACAAATAACATAATATCCGGCTTTTGCGGCTTCAACTGCACAGGCACGGCCAATTCCACCTGAAGCTCCGGTTACCAAAACTTTCTTATTTTCGTTTTCGCTCATATTTCCCCCAAAAATTATAAAACTTTCGCCTAGCGCATCAGCCTATTCAGCCTTACCTTTAAACATTGCAAGCATATCTTCTGTTTCCATTACGGTAATTTTTGCCGTTGCGGCAGGTTCTGTGTCGCCCACCGCAGCAAAAAGACTGCATAAATAGCGATAAGTATGAGTTTCTTCATCACGGTAATCTTCTGCGATTTTCATCTGGCAAGTCGAGCCATTCTTTAAAAATCCAACAGAAGCCTTAAAATCAACAACGCTCAGAATCATTCCTGGAAGCGGTGTGCGCCCCTTGATTTTATTTGTAATTCCTGTAAGAGCAGAAATTCCCTGAGCCATAAGCTCAAATCCTGCCCAAGTCGGAACTCCATCAAATTCTTCCTCGTAGAAAATACAATCTTTTGTAATATCGTATTCGCTTGTGATTGTGTGCTTTTCAACATCATGCTGAGTAACACGGCTCAGCAAAAACATCTTTCCTTTGTGCGGAAGATAATTTATAAGCTCGTCGTGGTCAATGAACTGAGCCACATTTTTAGGTTCTACAGTTGCCATTTTTTACCCTTTTTATTCATCAGAAAACTTTTTAACAAGTTCAACAAACTTTTTTGGACATTCAAATTCGGACTCGTGAGTCTTTAAGTTAAGCGCCATTTGAGTTGTTTCCGCTTTTGTAGAAAGCTCCCCTTTTTCATTATAAATTTCATACTTGATTTTTATACGATTTTCATATTCCACCAAATATGTTTTTACAACAGCCTTTTCTGCAAATAGTAAAGACCTTATATATTTTAAGTTCATTGTTGTAATCGGAAAAGCATAACCGTCGCGAACCATTTCTTTATAGCCATAACCTATTTTATCAAGAAGAGCGCAACGCGCAGCTTCCAAAAATTTTACGTAATTTCCATGCCAAACAACGTTCATTGCATCAACATCGTAAAATTCCACTTTGATAGGAGTTATTTCGCTAACAAATACTTTTTCCATTCTCAATGCCCTATTCGTCTATTATACTAAAAGAACCTGAAGAATACACGTGCTCTGCATTTTGGGCATCTGCCATATTGAAAGAAACAGTTCCTTTTGCAACATTTTTTGCTAAATCCAATCTGATATTTGAATCAGGTCTAATAGGCGCTGAAAACTTTATTCTTTTTATGGAAGGAATATATCTTTGAGTTCCAAAATATTTTCTTGAAAACCTTGTTATAACTTCAAACTGCGCAACGGCAGGAAGCAATTTGAATTCTGGAAAATGTCCGTCAAAAAAATCGCTTTCTTCTGGAATTATAAATTCCAATGCGATTTTATTGTCTTCTTGTTCAAGAATTTTTTCATTTTCTATGCTATGAAAATTTATTTTCATAATTTCTCCAATTTTAAAAACTGTTTAAAATTCTAGTCGAAAAAAAAGCGTCGTTTTAGTCCAAAGACCTTTTCGACGCTTTTCCTGACTTAAATCAGCAATAATCTGAAATCTAAACAGCCTTAATTATCCCATGTATGGAACAAGAGCATCAACAACATCTTGAACGGTCTTTACTGTCTTGAAAATTGCTGGATCAAATTTTGTACCAGCAGGCATAAATTCCTTCATTTTCTGAATCAAATCGATAGAATCAATAGAATCAAGTTCCAAGTCATCAAAAAGGGTTGCTTCTGGAGTTACTGTTCCTTCATCAATTTCAAATTCTGAAACAAGAATTTCTTTAAGTTTTGCAAAAATTTCGTCTTTTGACATTTCTAAACCTTCCTCAATATAAAATACTTTATATAAGTAATAAGAATATTTATATCATATAAAAATAAAAAAGCAAAATCAACCCACAAATAATGTCTTAAAGACTAAAAAGCTCTTTAATCTATATTTGTTACATATTTTTTGCTATTTTCTTCTATATATTCTGTTAAAATCTTTTCCATTCTTTCAGTTAAACGCTTTGCCGCAATAGGTTCTGAAAGTTCAAGGTATTCATTCACATCAATTTCTGGCAAAAGTTTTATATCGTAAATATATCGCTCAGTGTGATTGTAAGACCAAAAAGGGTCGTGTTTGCCAAGACCGTATTTGTCATTGCCACCAATAAAAATCGGCTGAATTGCACACTTTGCATTATACGCAATGCGTGCAGCCCCTTTTTTATAATTGTTATGACCGTGTCTAGGCGTGCGAGTTCCTTCTGGAAAAATTATAACGTTATTTCCATCTTGCAAAGTTTGACTACACAGTTTGCAAAGCTCATCAAAATCAAGGGAGTTAACTATGTAGCACTGATTTATTACACCTGCAAGGACAGTTTTTGTAAGACCTCCGCGAACAATGCAATTTGCGTTAGGAACCATGGACATTATAAAAACAAAATCCAAAAGCGAAGGGTGATTCGCAACGATTACTTTTGAATGAAGATTTTTTAAGGCTTCCTTATCTTCTGTTTTTAAAACAACGACCCCTATTGCGCGCATCATGTTTATGAACATTCTAAATGTCGCAGATACAAACTTTCTTGCCTCTGTTTGAAACTTTCGCTTTGGGTGAACAAATATTTTTATCCAAGGAAAAACAAGAATCGCCAAAATAACGCTTCCTGTCCCAAAAAAGATAAAAAGAAATAGTTTCATAAAACAAGCGTAAAAATAAAACAAAATATTTTTTATTGCAGGAAGTTCATCATGATTATACTTTTTGTGAATCTCTTCTTTTTCTTCAAGGGTCATAAAATCTCCCATAAAAAAAAGTTAAATCGAAAAATTCGATTTCCGATTTAAGTTTTTAACGCAATTTCGTAACAAAGCCAAGAATTGCAGCATACTAAACCGATTATAAAAATACCTTATATACTTTTTATTTGCAATACTGACATTTTATGTTTAAACTATAGGGTATGATAGAAAATCTTACACAATGGCTAAGCAACACAAAAGTTCCTTATCAATCTGTTGAATTATCAAAAGCTTTTTTAGTTTTTTTAGCTTTCAGCGTAATCGGCTGGATTTCAGAAGTTCTGTACGTTGGCATTTTTCACGAGCATAAATTTGTAAATCGCGGATTTTTACACGGGCCCCTTTGCCCAATTTACGGCTTTGGCGGAATTGTAATGCTTTCTTTGCCAAAATGCCTGCAAAGTCCTTTGTGGGTTCTTTTTTTAAGCGGAATGTTTTTTTGCACCGTCGTAGAATACATTGGCGGCTGGGCACTTGAAAAAATGTTCCACACAACCTGGTGGGATTATTCAAACCATAAAATTACTATAAAAAATCATACAATTCCTTTGAATATAAAAGGCCGCGTTTGCTTGCTAAATTCTACAATGTTTGGAATTCTTGCAGTTATTGTAATCTACTTTGTACAGCCTTTAATTCAAAAAGCACTTTCCATGATTCCAGATTTGTACCTGAACCTTGCAAGAGACATTTTTGGAGCTATCTTAATAGTTGATTTAGTCGCTTCTGTTCACAAGCTTGTTGACTTCAGCGTTTACATTGCCAGAATCAAGGATTTTGAAGAAAATCTAAAAGAAAGGTTTCAAAACGAATCATGGTTTAAAAGCGCCAGCCTTTCAGACATGATTAATTCTGTAAAAGAAAATGTTGCTCTTCATCGCGAAAAATACAGTTCAAACTTCCTTGAAAATCTAGATTACGCAAGTCGTCATCACCGTGTTGCAGAATCATTTATGAAGCACTTTCCTACAATGAAAAGTGGAACTTATAAAGATTCCCTTGCTTTAATCAAACAAAAAATAAAAGACTCTGTGGAAGAACACAAAGCAAAAATGGCGCAAAAAAAGAATTCTAAATAAGAAACAAGTTTTTAAAAAGAAGAATAAAAGAGTAAAAGAATTTTTCACAATTTATAAAAAACTCGCTTATAATTGTTTATTTTCCGCTAATTGACAGTTAATCGTATAAAATGTAGTATTTTAGATACAAAAAATGCGATGTTTTAGGTTGTGCCATTTAAAAATAACTTAGAACTCGACGGCATTTTTATTCTAAAAATGTCAAAATATCTATCTCTTTTGGAGTAAAAATCAATGGCTACAAAGTATGTTTACTTTTTCGGTAACGGCGACGCTGAAGGTGATGAATCAATGCGTCCAATCCTTGGTGGTAAAGGCGCTAACCTTGCTCAGATGGCAAAGGCTCCTTTAAGTCTTCCAGTTCCACCTGGATTCACAATTTCTATCGACGTTTGTCAGGAATACTACAAGTTGGGAAGAAAATATCCTGCTGAACTTGCTGCTCAGGTTGATGAATATCTTAACAAACTCGAAACTGTATTCGGCAAGAAACTTGGCGATGAAAATGACCCTCTTCTCGTATCAGTTCGTTCTGGTGCCGCTGAATCTATGCCTGGTATGATGGATACAATCCTCAACCTTGGCCTTAACGATAAATCAGTTGTTGGTCTTGCCAACAAAACAAATAACCCTCGCTTTGCATGGGACGCTTACCGCCGCTTTATCCAGATGTTCGGAAACGTTGCAATGGGCGTTGACCACGACAAATTTGAAGCAATCATTGATGAAGTAAAAGCAGTTCGCGGTATTAAAGAAGACACAGAACTTACAACCGAAGAACTTCAGACAATTGTTGCTAAGTACAAAGATATGTACAAAAAAGAAAAGGGCGAAGATTTCCCTCAGAATCCAAAAGACCAGATGTGGGCTGCTATTGGCGCTGTATTTGGTTCTTGGATGAACGAACGCGCTATCATTTACCGCAAGCTTAACAACATTGACGAAAATGTTATCAAGGGAACAGCCGTAACTGTTATGGCAATGGTATTCGGTAACATGGGCGAAACTTCTGGAACTGGTGTTGCATTCTCTCGCGACCCTTCTACTGGTGAAAACCACTTCATGGCTGAATATCTTATCAATGCTCAGGGTGAAGACGTTGTAGCTGGTATCCGCACTCCAATGGATATCTCTGCCCTTGAAAAACAGCAGCCAGAAATCTTCAAGGAAATTTCTACAATCCGCGACCGACTTGAAGCTCATTACCGCGATATGCAGGACATGGAATTCACTGTTCAGGAAGGAAAACTCTTCATGCTTCAGTGCCGCAACGGTAAACGAACAGGTCCAGCAGCTGTAAAAATGGCTGTAGACATGGTTGGCGAAGGAATGATTACAAAAGAAGAAGCTCTTCTTCGCGTAAAGCCAGATCAGCTTGACCAGTTGCTCCACCCACAGTTTGATTCAAAGGCTCTTAAAGCTGCAAAACCTTTGGCATCTGCGCTTAACGCTTCTCCTGGAGCTGGCTGTGGTCAGATTGTATTCACAGCAGAAGAAGCTGTTGAATGGGACAAAGCTGGCAAGAAAGTTATGCTTGTTCGCAAGGAAACTTCTCCAGATGACATCGCAGGTATGTACGTTGCTCAGGGTATCTTGACTTCTACAGGTGGACGAACATCACACGCTGCCGTTGTAGCTCGTGGTATGGGAACTCCTTGTGTTTGCGGTTGTTCAGATGTTGTATTCAATGGAAAAGATTCTGTTACAATCGGCGGAAAGAAATTCAAGAAAGGTGACTTTATTTCTATCGATGGTTCAACAGGTAACGTATATGGTGAAGTAATTCCTGTAACTCCAGCTGCTGTTTCTGGCGATCTTGAAACATTCCTTGGCTGGGCTGATGAAGTTCGCGCTGCTTCAGTTCGCACAACTCCATCTGGAAAAACTGTAAAGGGATTCGAAGTTCTTGCTAACGCTGAACAGAACGAAGCTCCACAGGCATTCCGCTTTGGCGCAGCTGGTATTGGTCTTTGCCGTACAGAACACATGTTCTTTGAAGAACCAAAACTTACTTCTTTCCAGAAGATGATTATTTCTGATTCAACAGAAGAAAGAAAAGCTAACCTTGCTGCAATTCTTCCACTTCAGAAGAAAGACTTCTATAACATCATCAAGACAATGGAAGGACGCGCTGTAACAATCCGTCTTTTGGACCCACCGTTGAACGAATTCGTTCAGGCTGAAACACCAGCATTGGCAAAAGCTTTGGCTAAGAAACTTGGCGTAAAAGTTGACTTCATTGAAAAGAAATACTCTGAATTGAACGAACACAACCCTATGCTTGGACACCGTGGTTGCCGTCTTGCAATTACATATCC
>CAKULY010000018.1 GCA_934667505.1 uncultured Treponema sp.
ATTCTTTGCTGTACCTCATTTTCATACCCTCTTTATTCTCGGGTATTTTTCGACTGTACTTTTATAGTATCCGTTCAATCTTAATTGTTTTTATCGCACAAAGTCTTCACAAATTACAACTTCGCTTACGCTTTTGTTTATTTTTATAAAAACTCGACTTTATACCCAACCTCGCTAAAATTCACTTCCAATTTACAAAAACTTCCATAAAAGGTATTATTTTTTTATGAATCAGCAAATTTCAAATGCTATGCAAAATGCTCATAAAATCGTCATAAAAATTGGCAGCAACACACTTGCAAAACCTGACGGCACACAAAACACTGAATTTATGGAAGATTTAGCCCGCCAATGCAATAATCTAATAAAAGAAGGCAAACAAATCATCATAGTTTCCTCAGGGGCGCAAGTCAGCGGAGTTTCAACACTTAACGAATGGGCTAGAAAAAAAGACGTTCACTTTAGGCAAGCCCTTTGTGCTATAGGACAAGTTGAACTAATGTCTCAATGGAGAAAGGCTTTTTCCAACTACGGAATCCATATTGGTCAATTATTGCTTACAAAAGACGACTTTGAAAATTCCCATCGCTCTTTAAATATTCGAAACACGATTTTTACGCTCGTTGACGAAGGTGTTGTGCCTATTGTAAACGAAAATGACTCCGTCGCAATCGATGAATTTAGCATTGGCGATAATGATAACCTAAGTGCCCTTACCGCAATTCTTTGGAATGCAGATTTACTTATTCTTTTTAGCGATATTGATGGCATTTATACTGATAACCCAAAAACAAACAAAGACGCAAAACTTATTGAAACTGTAGAAAATATCTCTCAGCTGCGAAAATCTATAAAATTCGGCGAAACAAATTCTTTTGGAACTGGCGGAATAGAAACAAAAATTCAGGCTGCAGAAAAAACAACAGTTTATGGAATTCCTTTGCTTTTAGCAAACGGAAGCACTAAAAATATTCTTGACAACTTAATAAAAGGAACTTCTGTAGGAACACTTTTTCTTGCAGAATAAAGGTGAAAATATATGAAAATTTCTTGCATTGGAACAGGTGCTATGGGCACAGCTATTATGAAAGCCGTATGTAAAAAATACGACTGTTCAAAAATCAAGGTTACCGACAAAAATTCCGAAATGGCAAAACAATTTGCAAAAGAAACAAAAAGCATTTTTGTTCCGTCAAACATCGAAGCCATAAAAGATTCTGATTTTGTTTTTTTAGCAGTAAAACCTCAATTTCTAAAAGACGTTTTTGATGAAATAAACCCTTACATAACAAAAGAACAAATTTTTATTTCAATGGCAGCAGGCATAAAAATTGAAAAACTAAAATCCTTGTCTTGCGAAAACGCTCGCTTTATTAGAATGATGCCAAACGTTTGCGCCCAAGTCGGACAAGCCATGATTGCCGTAACAAAAAACCAAGAAATAACAGAGGAAGAATTTACTACTGCACAAGAAATTTTAAAATCTGCAGGAAAAGTTGAAGCCGTTCCCGAAAACTTAATGGATTGCGTTACAGCTGTTAGCGGCTCAGGTCCGGCATTTGTATTTATGTTTATTGAAGCCCTTGCAGATGCCGCAGTCCGCTGCGGAATGCCTAGAAAACAAGCATATATTTATGCTGCGCAAACTGTAAAAGGTTCCGCCTCTATGGTCTTAGAAACAGAAAAACATCCAGCAGTTCTAAAAGATTCCGTTTGTTCTCCTTCTGGAACAACAATTGAAGGAGTCGCCACATTGGAAAAAAACAACTTTAGAAATGGAATCATAGAAGCTGTTACATCAGCCTTTAAAAAATCTGTAAATCTTGGAAAATAAAACAAACGAACAAGATGTGCATTTAATTGAAAAAAAGTGATTATTGAAATATAATGAAAAAATAAATTAGAGGACAAAAATGCCAAAAATAGAAGTAAATGAAAACTTGTTCTTCAATCTTTTGGGAACAAAATACGATTACGATACGCTCGAAAAAAAATTGACTTATGCAAAAGCAGAACTTGATGAAAAGCCTGACATGAGTCAACCTGAAAACGAAAGGGTTATAAAAATAGAACTAAACGACACAAACCGCCCAGACTTGTGGTCTACAAACGGAGTTGCTCGCCAGCTAAAAATTCATCAAGGCGGCAAAACTGTTGATTATTTTAAGTTCCTTTCAAAAAAAGGAGACATAAAAGATTATAAAAGCAGAATTGTAAATGTTGACCCTGAACTTAAAGACATTCGCCCTTACATGATTGCCTTTGTAATTTCAGGAAAACCGATTGATGACTGTATGCTTAAAGATATTATTCAAACGCAGGAAAAACTTGCTTGGAACTTTGGCAGAAAACGAAAATCTCTTTCAATGGGCGTTTACCGAATTGCAGATATCCAATTTCCTGTAGAATACAAAGCTGTAGATCCAGACAAAGTAAGTTTTGTTCCTCTTGGATTTGAGCAACCTATGACTTGTAGGCAAATTCTTTCTGAACATCCAAAAGGAAAAGATTTTGGCTGGATTCTAAATAATTTTAAGAAATTTCCAATTCTTCAAGATTCTAAAGGCGAAATTCTTTCAATGGCACCTATTACGAACAGCGCAACTTTAGGGGCTGTTCAAGTTGGCGATAAAGGTCTTATGGTAGAAATAACCGGCGACAACATGGAAAACATTATGCTAGCGGCAAATATTGTTGCTTGCGACTTTGCAGACTGCGGTTATTCAATAGAACCTATAATGGTTAAACATCCTTACGAAACCTGCTTTGGAAAAGATGTTGTTGCCCCATATTATTTCCAACCTACAACAAAAGCAAAATTGAGCCATATAAATAAACTTCTTGGAACAAACTTTGATAACAAAACAGTTGTAGACGCTCTTACAAGAATGGGCAGTTCCGTTGTTTCTGAAAAACAAGATGACGATTATGAATACACTCTTAGTCCAGCCCCTTACAGAAATGACTTTTTGCACGAAGTTGACATTATAGAAGACGTAATGATTGGAACCTGTCTTGAAACATATCAGCCAGAAACTCCAAAAGATTTTACAATTGGCCGCCTTCTTCCTATAACATATTTGAGCCGCAAAGCAAAAAACCTTATGGTAGGTCTTGGCTATCAAGAAATGATTTTTAACTATGTTGGTTCTAAAAAAGATTTTATAGACAATATGCTTATTGACGCTTCAAAAGTAATAGAAATTGCAAATCCTATGAGCGAAAACTATCAATTTGTTCGTTCAGATATTCTTTCTTCTCTTTTACGTGCTGAAAGCAAATCTGCAAACGCAATTTATCCGCATAAAATATTTGAAATTGGTAAAGTTGCCTATTTGTGCGAAGAAGAAAACACAGGAACTCGCACTCGCCAATGCTTAGGATTTTTAACAGCTGGCGCTAATTCAAACTTTAATACAGCAGCTTCAGAAGTTTCTTCTTTGCTTTATTTCTTGGATTTGCCTTACGAAGTAAAAGAATCTGCTGATCCACGCTTTATTATCGGAAGACAAGCAGCTATCTGCTACAAAGGCAAACAAATTGGCGTTTTTGGAGAAGTTCATCCTCAAGTTTTGGAAAATTGGAATATTACTGTTCCAGCTATTGGTGGAGAACTTGACCTAGAAGAAGTTCTTTTAGCAGAATCCAAAATAGAATCTAAAAAATAAGATGGGTCAAAAACTCAATTATCAAAAAGAACTAGAAGAGGTCATTCTGTCTGTAAAGGCAGAACGGCCTTCTTTACTTTTACATGCCTGCTGTGCTCCTTGTTCATCTTACGTAATAGAATATTTATCCTCTTTTTTTGGAATTACACTTTTTTATTACAATCCAAATATCTATCCACAAGAAGAATATTTTAGACGTCTTGCAGAACTTAAAAATTTTTTGCCAGATTTTCCGCCTGCTCTTCAAAACAAGGTCAAACTCGTTGAACAAAATTACGACCCTCAGGATTTTTACGACTCCATAAAAATAAAACAAGAACCGCATTTAGCGCTTGAAGCCGAAAAAGGTGAGCGTTGCCGAAGATGCTACGAATTTCGCATGAAAAAAGCCTACAACTACGCATGTGAAAACGACTTTGACTACTTTTGCACAACCTTAAGCATAAGTCCGTTTAAGGATTCAAAAAAAATAAACATACTTGGAAAAGAAATCTGCGTAAAAAATACAAAGTGGCTTCCTTCAGACTTTAAAAAAAAGGGAGGATTCAAACGAAGTCTAGAACTTTCAAAAGAATACGACCTTTATCGCCAACAGTATTGCGGCTGCATATATTCAAAAAATAATAAAAACAACGTATAATAGTTTTTATGCAAGAACAGATTTTAATTTCAAAGGCTCAAAATATTCGTTCTGTAATAAAATATATTCAACAGTTCAAAAATGCAATAATTGTAATATATATTGACGATGAAATAATATATTCTCCACTTTTTTCAAGCCATATTCGAGATATAAGCCTTATTCATCAAGCAGGAATAAAAGTTGCAATCGTCCCTGGTTGTAGAAAAAGAATTGACCAAATCCTTTCAAACTCAAAAATTCAATGGAAATACGAAAACGATATACGCATAACTTGCGAAGAAGCTATTCCTCTAATAAAAATGGCAGCATTTGACACATCAAACATTGTAATGACGTCTTTAGCCGCAAATCAAATAACGGCAACAATAGGAAACTGGGTTAGAGCGCGTGCAAAAGGGGTAATAGAAGGAATTGACTTTGGAACTGCTGGCGAAATAGACAAACTTCAAACGGATTCTATAAAAAACATTTTACAAAACGGATTTATTCCTATATTTCCTTGTATAGGTTGGAGCTCAACCGGAAAGCCTTATAATATATCTTCTATTACGCTTGCGCAGGAAGTTGCCATAGCTTTAAAAGCCGATAAGCTATTTTTTTTAATGAACGATGAAGAAATTTCCTCAAAGTACTTTAAAATACCTGCCGAAATAGGACTTTCTGAAGAGGAAAAAGTTCCTGCTATGAATCTTGAAGAAGTAGAGCATTTTATTAATTCAAATTCTTTTAGCGAACATAAAAAGATTTTAAAACTTTTGCAGACTTCCGTAAATGCTTGTAAAAAAGGCGTTTCTAGAATCCATATAATAAACGGAAAGTTTGATGGCGCAATTCCTTGCGAAATTTTTAGTGAACTAGGTTCCGGCACTATGATTTATAGTTCAAACTATGAAAATATCCGCTCAATGGTTCAACAAGACATACCTTCCGTTTTAAGTTTGATGAGACCTTTTGTAAAAGAAAAAATTCTTCTTTCTAGAACAGAAGATGAGCTTTCAAACAATATAAATGATTATATCGTTTATGAAATTGACAACAACATAAGAGCCTGTGCAGCAATTCATTTCTATTCAATTGAAAAACAATCAGAAATATATGCGGTTGCGGTTGATGAATCTTTTAGTAAACTTGGAATAGGTCCAAAACTTATTCAGTTTCTTATAAACAAAGCTCAAAAAAACAACTTTTTTAATATTTTCCTGCTAACAACAAGAACTTCTGACTGGTTTGAAAAACTTGGTTTCAAACCAGATTCAGTAGATTCCATTCCGCAAGAAAGAAAAGCAATCTGGACTTCCAAAAGAAATTCGAAAGTCCTAAGATTAAAATTAAACGAAAACTAGTTTGCAGAATTTAATGTTATATCAAAAACTAAGTAACAATTTTCTGGAATTGCACCAGGAATTCCTCTTTCTCCGTAAGCCATATCTGGAGGAAGCACACAAGTTCTGCTTTCGCCAACTTTCATATCTTGAACCATAATGTCAAAACCTGGAATCATTTGTCCTATAGCAGTTGTAAAATCAAGCGGACCTCTTCCTTTTGACTGGTCGAATACAGTATCATCAAGAAAATATCCTTTATAATCTGTAGAAACTTTTACTCCTTTTCCAGCTTTATTTCCTTTTCCTTCTTTTGTGATTTTAAAATAAATTCCGTCAACAGTTTGTTCAAAATTAGGGAACTTTTTTTCAATTAAATTAATTGTTTCCTTGAACTTTGCTTTTTTTGCAGCTACGGCCTTTTCTGTAGCTTCCTTTGAAAAATTATCCCAGTCAGCTTGAGTACATTTAAAATTCTGCGCTTCTTCACCATTTCTGATTATTTCAACAGATTTAATTAAATCACCTTGTTCAACTGCGTTTACCACTTCTTGACTTTTTGAATCGACTACATGACCAAATATAGTGTGTTTTCCATTAAGCCATTCAGTAGGAACGTGAGTTATAAAAAATTGACTTCCATTTGTATTTGCGCCAGCATTAGCCATTGCAAGGTAACCTGGCTCATCGAACTTATAAGAAACTTCTTCATCTGCAAATTTATAGCCAGGACCACCAGTTCCGTTTCCACGAGGGTCTCCACCCTGAATCATAAAATCTTTTATAACGCGATGAAATTTTAATCCATCATAAAATTTCTTTCCAGAAGTTGCATCCAAAGTACCTTCTGCAAGTCCAACAAAATTGCAAACAGTTAAAGGAGCATCTTTATAATACAATTCAAGAACGATAGGACCTTTTGAAGTTTCCATTACAGCAAATAAACCATCTTTATTTTTTATAGATTCCATATTTTTTCCTTTTGAAGCGCAAGCTCCATTTATTATAAGAAAAACTCCTAAAAGAGTTGATGTTAATATTTTTTTTACACTCATTTTTTCTCCAACTTATATTTAGAATTGATTTAAAAACCAACTATAAATTGCATTCATTCTGCTCATCATAGAATCTTGTATCTGTTTTCTGACATTTACAATCGCGATATTTTTTGCATTACAATCCGTAGAAAGATATAACAAAAGACTGTCTCCGCAATCAATGGCTTCTATACAAATCTTCATGTTGTTTGGCATAATTGCTTTTACACCTAAAGCTTGTAATGGCAAAGTATTTACAAAAGTTCCTAAAACAGCGGAATCTTTTTGGTAATAGTTCAAAACATATTTTGTATCTCCATAAGTATGATCATGTTGATAACAATAAGAAACTTGACCATCTGCATTGCCTTGATTTATATCTGCAATTGGTTCATCAGAATCAGGACTTTCAATCATGTAAGCATCAGAATAAAGCAAGTCTACTTTATTTCTTGAACCGTGAACGTATGTCATTCCCTTCATTTTACTTATGGAACGCATTACAACAGCAACATCGTCTACAGTTATATTTTCTTTTGAACTATTCTTCAGTAATTCAGATTTTGGAATTAGATAAAGAAATTCTGCAACGAAAGGAATCATTTTTGGCTCTTTATAAATCGATTCACTTCTTAATTTTTCTTCATAATCATTTTTTGGTATAAGAGTTAAACTTTTATCCTCTTGTGCATGAATAACTTGTATAGTTCCCTTATTTTTAAGTTCATCGATATATTCAGCACTTAAAAGATTCTCAATATTTGCGACTTGAGCCACCAATGAATAAGAAAAAGCAATAAAGACTAAAAAAGATATTATTAGTTTCTTTTGTATTTTTTTCATTTCTGCTCCCATTCAATAAAAATTTTATTATCTTCCAAAACCTTTGTAAATTATTCTTACCTGTTTGTAAAGACCTTCGCCTTCTGATTTTGTTTCAATATCAGGAATATCGTTCAAAGTTGTATGAATAAGTCTTCTTTCAAAAGGATTCATAGGTTCAAGCAAAATTGATTTGTGGCTCTGCTGAACTTTATCGGCTGTTGTATAAGCTAATCTAACTAAAGATTCTTCGCGGCGTATTCTGTAGTTTTCTGTATCAAGAATTACGCGAACATCTTCATGTCCAAGTCTTCCAGCATAGATATTTGCAAGAAGCTGAAGCGCATCAAGATTTTTTCCTTTTCTTCCAATAAGTATAGAAGAACTTGGCGATTCAAGTTTTATTCCAATTTTATTTTCTTCTCTAAAAACTATGCTTACTTTTACCTCATAGTTCATTTTTTCAATAACATTTTTAATAAAATCCAAAAGTTTTTCTTCAAATTCATCTTGAGGAATAGGATTTATTTTATTTTTTGCAGAAACATCAAAAGAAGAATTAATCTTTTTTGTATCATCAATGGTATGCACGCAAATTTTTACATATCCATTTTTAAAAAGCGATTTTTTCTGAGTTTCAAGAATTTCTACATCGAATTGATCTCTTTCAAGACCAAGTTCTCTTGCTGCAATTTCAATCGCTTCTTTTTCTGTTTTACCTTCAAATTCGTAAGTCATTTTATACCTCTTATTAATAAATAATCTATTTTTTTAAAGACTTTTCTGCTCTCTTTTTCTTCATCATATTATTTATAAAAATCTGTTGGAAAATCTGGAACAAAGAACTTACAGTCCAATAAAGAAGAAGTCCAGATGGCGCATTATAAAATATAAAGAAGAACATAATTGGCATTCCGTACATCATCAGGTTCATCTGAGTTTTTGTTTGAGCGCTTGTTGCAGCACCATTGCTTCCCGTAACTTTTCCACTTACAAGCTGAACTATAAGATAAATAAAAGGAAGTATTCTTAATTGGTTTCCAAAAAATGGAATGTTTTTTCTGAATGTGTGTAGACTGTCACCAACGGAAAGGTCAGGAATCCAACCAGGAATAAAACTTGCACCTCTAAATTCAAAATAGTTGTTAAATAGGTTGTACATTGCCCACAAAAGCAAAAATTGCAAAATCAGAGGCAAACAACCGCTCATAGGATTGTAACCTGCTGTTTTGTAAAGTTTTGCCATTTCTTCTTGTTGTTTTTTAGGATTATCAGCATATTTTTTTTGAATATCCTGCATCTTTGGCTGAATATCCTGCATTTTTAACGTAGAAAGACTCTGCTTTTTTGTAAGAGGAAAAAGAAGTGCCTTTATAAGAATTGTCATTACAATAATAGAAACACCCCAGTTTCTTATAAACTTATTAAGAAGTTCAAGAATCCATTTTAAGATAGTTTCAAGCCAGCCAAGCCAGCTGCTGTTCTGCATTGAATAGTTAAGTTTATAATTACTAACTTTCCAATCGTTATGTTCTTCTACATTATATATTTTAAGTTCTTTTTCATTTCTAGGACCGTAGTAAACATAATATGTATCATTTATATCTTCTTTGCTAAAAGGCTTTCTTACAAGAATGGCTTGCGCATCTGCATAACTGTTTGCTGTAATCTGAGTTGAATAGTAAGAGCTATCCATTGAAGAAGGATTTTCAGGTCTTACAAGCTCTATAAAATATTTTCCTGCGATACCGTTCCATTCATATTCTTTTTCATAGCTTTTTAACTGATTCGCTTTAGAGCTTATTATTATTTTTTTAGTTTTGCTGCCATTAAAAGAAACAAACTGTCTGTTTTCATACCTGTTAAGTTTTGAATCAAAATGAGGTCCTATTTGAGGAGAAGTTCTCAATGTATAAACCACATTTTTTAAATCGCTTCCATGAACAAGCACTTCTAATTTGAACATATACTCATCAGGACTGAAAGTATATTTTTTTCCTAATATAAGCTCTCTTTCTGTTCCATCTTTATTTTCATACTTAAACTTTTTAGTAAATAAAACCGTATTTTCATCAATTTTTTTATAATTAAACAAGTCATTAATAATTGGCTCTTCTACGCCTCCAAAAGATAAAGAGCAAGCTCTATTTAATTCAGAAACGTTATCAACCATTTGAACACCTTCTCCAGTGTCAAAATCTTTTAATTTTTCATCTTTTAGCTTGTAGCTGATAATATCTCCACCTTTGTTTGTAAAAATAATTTCAGCTTTATTAGTGTTTATAGTGAAATTTTCTTCTTTTAAAGAATTATTAATTTCATTTTCAGCTATAAGAATTTTCTTTTCTTCTTTTTGAACTATATTTTCATCATCTGATTGAACAGTTTCTGAAAAATTTTCTGTTTCCACTCTGTTAGAAGGAAAAAGTCTTGTCTGAATTGCCATACTGACTATAACAACTGCAGAAGAAAGAACTATTGCCCAAATAGTATTTTTATTCATATTTTCTCCAAAATAAGATATTAAAAAAATAATTTTTCCGAATCTTATAAAATTAATAAAAATTAATTCTACTTAATTTAAAAATATAATTTTTACAATTTGTACAAAATTTAAGGAACTGGATCATATCCGCCTTTACAGTAAGGATTACATTTTAAAATTCTTTTTAGAGATAAAAAAAATCCTTTTACTGGACCATATTTTTTTACTGCTTCCAAAGCGTATTGAGAACATGAAGGCGTAAATCTACAACAAGAAGGAAACAGAGGAGAAATATATCTTTGATAAAATCGGATAATAAAACAGAAAAATTTTGTGATAAAATTTTTCATTCTTTAATTAATCCTGCCTTTTTAAACAATGTACGAAATTGAACACATCGCGTGTGGAACGAGTCATTTTTAGGATATACTAATAAAAGAATATCATATCCTATGTTCAGATGTGCTTTTAATAAACGATAGACTTCACGGCTGTAACGTTTTGACAAGTTCCTCTGCACAGCGTTACCGTATCCGTGTGGCAAAGGAAAACCAACTCTATTTATTTCAGTGCCATTTTCCAAATAGAAAATTTTTGCACCCGAAACACTTGCCTTTTTTCCGTTCTTAAACAGTTTCTTAAAATCTACAGGATTTTTAATGTGTTCTTTGCGTTTAAAAAATCCTGTTTTAAAATCTGTTTCCATCCCTAGTTAATATCAATAAGGTTTCTTTTCATCAGATACAGAAAGTTTAGCTCTTCCTTTAGCACGTCTGCGCGCAAGAACTTTTCTTCCACCTTTTGTAGCCATTCTAGCTCTAAAACCAAATTTTCTATTTCTTTTAACTTTACTTGGTTGATATGTACGTAACATAGGTACAATACTCCTTTAAATTAATTTCTTATATTTTAAACAGTTTATAAAATATCAAATTGTAGTAAAAAAATATATCATTTATTTTGATTTTTGGTCAACAGACTTTTTCTTATACTATCAAATTTATCTTTTAATTCAGGAGGCAATTCAATTATTTTTTCTTCTTTTTTTGAATTTTCCTCAAATTTTTCAATTTTTTCAGATTCTTTCTTCATTTTTTCTTCCATGAGGATTTTTTCTTTTTTAATAATAGAATCATAATCTACGGGACAAGAAATATCGTTCGCTTTTTTTATTCTATAAGCAAGCGAATTTATTTTTATTTCTGGAAGATACATTTGAAGTCCTTTTAAAATAAATTTAGAATTCATTTGAAGAAGCTGACTCCAACCTGGATGATCTGTTTCCACAATAAGAATTCCATTTTTCACGTCTAAAATTGAAGTGTGTTCATAAAGATTTTGACCACATCCATTAACTTTAGTAACAACTTTTTTCCAAACACTTAAAAGTTTATTATTTTTTTCATAAGTACTTTTTTCTATATTTGAAAAAGTTTTTAAAATCATATTTTGACAAGAAATTATTTCATTAAAGTTCATTCCATTCCCCAGATTTTAAACTATAAATCCTTGTAGATTCTTTTTTATATCTTTCATAGGGTTCTCCTGGCAAAAAAGTACAAAAAAGTTGATCATATTCCGGAAGAACTTCCGTAAATCTTTGTCTTTTTTCAGGATCTAATTCAAGCATTACATCGTCCATAAGAAGAACTGGCTTTGTTCTTGTTATTCTGTTGTAATAAATAGCCTGACAAACTCTTAAAACAAGAGAAATAAGCCTGCACTGGCCTGTAGAAGCTGTATTTATAAATTGGTTTCCATCTTTTACAAATATTATTTTATCCCTATGAGGTCCAGAAAGTGTAGTGTTCATTATTTTATCTTGATCTCTTTTTTCATTCAGAAATTGAACAACTTCATCTACCGACGGGACAATATTTTGTTCTGCTGATTTTTTTTTCCATGAAGGACAATACTTTATTTGAACACCTTCAATTCCAGAAACATTTTCATAAATTTTTCCAAAAACTTCATTGAACTGGAAAATTGCATTTTTTCTTTTTTTTTGAATTTCAATTCCTTTCTGGGCTAATTGCATATCGTAAATATCTAACATTTCATATTTACATTCTTTTAAAATCAGATTTCTGCTTTTTAATATTTTTCTATAATTTCTTAAATCATCTATATACAAAGAATCATACATTGTAAGGGATTGATCTAAAAAAAAACGCCTAAATTCTGGTTCTCCTGTGGCAAATTTTAAATCGCTATGGCAAAAAAGAACACACGGTATTGTATTTATAATTTCTTTTCTGTCATGAACTTTTTTACCATTTTTTTCTATTGTTTTTTTTCCTTTATCATAAAAAATTCTTATTTGCTGAGAATTTTCACTTTCATCATTTTTATAAAAACTGAATAAAGAAAAACCTTCTTCTCCTTTTTTTATTAACTGAGAATCTAAATGAGTTCTAAAAGAAGAACCATAAGCAGTGTAGTAAAGAGATTCTAAAAGATTGCTTTTTCCTTGACCATTTTCGCCAACAAAATAAATCTCTTTTGAAAAAAGATCTATTTTGTCATTTTTTAAATTGCGAAAATTGCAAAGAGATAAATTAAGAAAAGGCATAATTTAGTTTACAAGATTCATTGGCATTACAATGTGAAAGAAATCTTCTGCTGGTTCAGGTCTTATAGTAATAGCCTTCATAGCTTCTGTAAATTCAAATACTACATATTCTGTGTCGATGGTTTTAAGAGGTTCAGAAACGTAGCGACTATTAAGCGCTATTGTGATTTCTTTGTCATCGTATCTGCAAGGAATTTCTTCATCAGCTTTTCCTAATTCTGATTCAGGTGAATAAAGAGTAAGAGTTCCCGGAACTATGTTGAATATAATTCTGCTTGCTTTTTTATCAACCATTATGTCAATTCTTTTTAAGGCAGATTCCAAATCAATTTTGTTTACTGCAAAATTAAAAGCTTGATTTTCTGGAATAACCTTTTGATAATTAGGAAACTGTCCTTCAAGAAGCTTAGAAGAAAATTCGTAATTTCCAAACTTTACGAATATAAGTTTTTCTACAATAGAAAGAAAAATATTACCTTCATCTGGAGCATTTTTTAAAATACATTTTAAAATTTTAGTAGGAACTATTGAAGAAGAAAAATCTAAACTTGTGGAAATTGGTTTTTCACAATAAGAAAGTCTTTTTGCATCTGTAGAAACCATTACAAATTTGTCATCTTTTTTTGTAAAATAAACGCCCGTCATAAAATAGCGATTAGGATCATCAGAAACAGAGAAAATAGTTTGTTTTATCATTTCTTTGAATTCTTTTGAAGGAACTTCAAAGAATGGAACATCTATGGCTTTAGGAATTTCAACGAATTTTTCACTTGAAATGCTTTTTAACTGAAATTTTATTTTTTTAGCAACCGGCTTTATGGTTACATTTATATCTTCATTGGAAAATTCTATTTCACCTGCAGGAGATGAAGAAAGAATGCTCATGAATTTATCGCAAAAAATAGTAACACTTCCTTCTTCTATGACTTCTACAGGTATTTGAGTTATAAAATTTACAGAAGTATCTGTAGCTTTTATAGTCAAAGTATTATTTTCTGCTATTAAAAGAACATTAGAAAGAATAGAAACAGGATTTTTATTGGATATAATTTCCTGAGCTATACAGATTTCTTTTATCATAGCATCTCTGTCAAATGAAAATTTCATGTATTCCTCCAAAGATAACTTCTTACTTAAATTTATTAAATTTATAAATTTAGTAATGATAGTAATAGTATAGTGTTTAAAGTGGAAAAGATATATAAATTCTTGTTTTATAATGATTTACAGTGTTTATAAAAACATGTCTTTTATTAACATTTTATAAACAAATGAACATTTTTTTCATAAAATCAAGAATATAAACAACTTATCCACAATATTTTATCATATTATCAACTCTAAAGTCGAGTTTTTATTAATTTTTAAATTTTTTGACTTCTTCCATTATGTGTTTTATTTTAGATTTTAAAGAAGAATCTATTTTTACTTTTTCACATACATCATTATATGCGTGCATTACTGTAGAATGGTCTTTTCCACCAAATTCATAGCCTATTTCGGTGTAAGTGTATTCTGTCATTTCTTTTGAAATATAAATAGCTATAGAACGTGGAACATAAAACTTCTTTGATCTGTTTTTGCTTTTTAAGTCAGAAACAGAAATTCCATACTTTTCGGCAACTATTTTTTGAATATTTGGTACAGAAACATTTCCTGCATCTGGAGAGTTGTATAATCCCGAAAGCTGTTCTTGCGCAATTTCTATAGTTATAGAAGGATTTACGAATTCTGTGTATGCAAGAATTTTGTTGAGAGCGGATTCCAAATCTCTTATGTTTGTATCAATATTCTGAGCTATGAAATCAATTACTTCTTCGGGAAGAGATTTGTTAGAATTTTCTAGTTTTTTGTAAATAATAGCTTTTCTAGTTTCAAAATCAGGTGGCTGAAGGTCAAGACACATTCCAGAACCTAAGCGACTTACAAGTCTGTCAGTCATGTTTTCAACTTCGCTTATGGGGCGGTCACACGTAAATACCATTTGAGCATGATTTTTGTGAAGCTCTTCGAATGTGTAAAAAAGTTCTTCTTGTGTACTTGTTTTTCCTTGTAAAAATTGAATATCGTCTATTAAAAGAGCATCTAAGTGCCTGTACTTTTTTTTAAACTTTTCTTGAGTACCTGTTGTTATGGATGCCGTAAACTCATTTAAAAAAGATTCTGCCTGAATATAATATATTTTTTTTGAAAAATTGCTTATTTCGTTTATTTTATTTCCAATTGCATTCATAAGGTGAGTTTTTCCAAGTCCTACTCCTCCATATATGAATAAAGGATTTGCTTTTTCTCCAGGATTATTTGCAATAGAAAGTGAAACCTTGTAAGCAAAATTGCTTGCGCTTCCTTCTCGTGTGACAAAATTTTCAAATGTCTGAGATGTCTTTAAACTTGAATGCATTGAATTCTGATTTTTTTGTTCTTTTTTAATGTTTGTTTCATTTGAAGCTATTTTTTGAGTTGAAACTTCATTTTTTTGAAATTCTTCTTTTTCAGATTCTTTTATAACAGATTCTTCTTTTATTAAAGGTTTTATTTCTATTTGAGGAAGTCCTGATATTTGCTTAATTTTTTCTTTTATGATTCCTATATTTCCTTTTGAAAGCATGGTTTGCCACATAAAAGATGAAGGAACATTAACGGTAATTTCTTTTATATTATCTTCAACGTATTCTACATTAAACCAAAGTTTAAATTGATCTTCTTGACCTTTTTCTTTGTATTCTTTTTCAATTTGAGACATGGAAATATTCCAAATCTCTTTTAAATTATTATCACTCATATTCACAGATTATAAACTGCCTTTACTTTTTTTTTCAATATAAGTATACTCTGAAATAGTCGCTTATTTTCTATAATAGGCGAAAGAATTTCAAATAATTTTTTTGTTCTGAACTTTTCTAAATTTATTAAAATCAGGGAAAAATAATGGCTGCAGAATATGGTGCAAGTAATATTCAAGTTTTAAAAGGACTTGAAGCTGTAAGAAAACGTCCTGGAATGTACATTGGTTCTACAGGTCCAAAAGGACTTCATCATCTTGTTTATGAAACTGTTGACAATTCTATTGATGAAGCAATGGCTGGTTATTGCGATAAAATTGTTGTTGCTCTTGAAAAAGATGATGTAGTTCGAGTAGAAGACAATGGACGTGGAATTCCTGTTGATATTCATCCTACGGAACATATTTCTGCATTGGAGCTTGTTCTTACCCGTCTTCATGCTGGCGGAAAATTTGATAAAGGTTCTTATAAAGTTTCCGGCGGTTTGCATGGCGTCGGAGTTTCCTGCGTAAATGCACTTTCTGTTTGGATGGAAGCAACTGTAAAACGCGACGGTCATATTTATCAGCAAAAATATGAGCGTGGTGTTCCAACAACAAAAGTTGAAATAATTGGGGATATTGATTCTTCAATTCATGGAACAATGATTCGCTGGAAGCCAGATTCAACAATTTTTACTGTGACAACAACTTATGATTGGGACATTCTTATTCAGCGTTTAAAAGAACTTGCTTTTTTGAACAGCGGAATAACAATTGTTTTTCGCGATGAACGCCTTGAAAATCCAAAAGAAGAAGTTCTTAAATACGAAGGTGGAATTGTTCATTACGTAAATGAAATTAATTCTAAGGCAAAATTTAAATATCCAGACGAACCAATTTATATTACTGGTGAAAAAGATGATGTGATTACAGAACTTTCTTTTCAATACAACGAAACTTATTCTGAAAACATTCACACTTATGTAAACGACATTAGAACAACAGACGGTGGAACTCATCTTGATGGATTTAAATCGGCTCTTCTTTTTGTTATATCTAAGTTCCTTGATTCAAATGAAAAAATTAAGAAAAAAATGCCTAAAAAAGAAGGTAAATTAGATTCCAAAGAAGACCCTTACGAAAAAATAAATGGAGATGACGTAAAAGCCGGACTTGTTGCAGTTCTTTCAATGAAAGTTCCTGAACCGGAATTTGTAGGCCAAACAAAAGATAAACTTGGAAATCCTGAAGTTAGAGGAATAGTTGATTCTCTTGTAAAAGAAAAACTTACAATCTTCTTTGAACAAAATCCGCACGTTGTAGAAAAAGTTCTTGAAAAAGCTGTTGGAGAAGCAACTGCAAGAATTGCAGCTAGAAAAGCAAAGGACGCAAGCCGTAAAAAATCTGGTTTGAGCGGTTTTAAAAAACCTGAAAAACTTTCAGACTGTTCAATAAAAGATAACCCTGAAATTTGTGAAGTTTATATTGTCGAAGGAGATTCTGCCGGCGGTTCTGCAAAAGCGGGACGTGATGCAAAAACTCAAGCGATTTTGCCTCTTTGGGGAAAAATGTTGAATGTAGAAAAAGTTACTGCAGATAAAGTTATGAGCAATGAAAAACTTGAACCTATAATCAATACTCTTGGAACAGGTTTTGGAAAAGACTTTAATATAGAAAAACTTCGATACCATAAAATTATAATCATGGCGGATGCCGATGTTGACGGTTCTCACATCAGAACTTTGCTTTTAACGTTTTTCTTTAGGTATATGCCGCAGCTTATTGAAAACGGATATGTATATCTTGCGATGCCTCCACTATTTAAAGTTCAGCTTGGTAAAAAAGATCCTGTTTATTGTTATTCAGATCAGGAAAGAGATAATGCTCTTATGGAGCTTGGTGAAAACCGTAACAAAGCAGATGTTCAACGCTATAAAGGTCTTGGTGAAATGGATGGAAAACAGCTTCGAGAAACAACAATGGATCCAGCCCACCGTCACATGAGGGTTGTTACAATTCCAGATGCAGAAGCTGCTGACAAGATTTTTAGCGTCTGCATGGGTGAAGAAGTAGAGCCTCGCCGTGAGTTTATAGAAACAAATTCAAGCTATGCTAATTTGGATATTTAAGGGAATCTCTGAAAAATCTTAAGATATTTTGGTGGTTGAGCTTGTTAAAACCACTTCTTAAAAATTAAAAAGGTCATTTTGACAAGCTCAATGACCAATAAACGGAAATCATAAATGTTAGAACAGATAAAAACCGCGGAAGGCGGAACTTTAATAAAAATTCCAATTGAAGAAGAAGTAAAAAAAGCATATATCGATTATTCAATGTCGGTAATTGTACAGCGAGCATTGCCGGATGTTCGTGACGGATTAAAACCTGTTCACCGAAGAATTATGTATGCGATGGATACTCTTCATCTTGATTCTGGCGGAAAAACAAAAAAATGCGCCACAATTGTTGGTGAAGTTCTTGGTCATTACCATCCACATGGAGATGCTTCTGTTTACGATGCTCTTGTTAGGCTTGGACAAAATTTCGCACAGCGTTACACAACAGTAATTCCTCAAGGAAACTTTGGTTCAATTGGAGGAGACCCCCCGGCTGCATACCGTTATACCGAAGCAAAAATGTCTAAAATCACGGAAGAAATGGTTTCCGACATTTCTAAAAATACCGTTGATATGGTTCCAAACTTTGACGACACAACAAAAGAACCTGCTGTTCTTCCAGGCTCATTTCCTTTCTTGCTTTGTAACGGTACAACAGGAATTGCAGTCGGCATGGCAACAAATATGCCTACTCATAACCTTCGGGAAGTAGCGGCTGCAATTTGTGCTTATATCGACAATCCTGAAATTTCAATTGACGAATTGATGAAATACATAAAAGGTCCTGACTTTCCAACAGGCGGAATCATTTATGGTCGAGATGGTATTAAAAAAGCTTATAGAACTGGTCGTGGAAGAGTAACAATTCGTTCAAAGTTTACAATTGAAACAGATAAAAAAGGTCGTGAAAAAATTGTATTTACAGAAGTTCCTTATGGTGTAAATACAACAACTATCATTAAAAAAATTAATGATTTAAAAGAAAATAAAATAATTGACGGTATTGTAGATGCAAATGATGAATCTTCAGACACAGATGGAATGCGTCTTGTAGTTGAACTAAAAAAAGGTACAGTCACAAAACTTGTGCTGAACCAGCTTTTTGCAAAAACAGACTTGCAGTCAAATTTTGGCATAATAAACCTTGCGCTCGTTCCTAAGGAAAAAGAAGGAGTTCCTCCTCGTTATGATGAACCTGGATATTTAACTCTTCCTGCGATTTATTTAAAGCCAGAAGTTCTAAACTTAAAGCAACTTATTGGTCATTATGTTTCTCATCGTGATGAAGTAATTACTCGTCGCACAATTTATGATTTGAAAGTTGCAAAGCATCGAATGCATATTTTGGAAGCATTGATTACGGCAATCAATAATATTGATGAAGTAATTAAAATCATACGTGGAAGTGAAACAACAGAAATTGCAAAGCTTTCTCTTGAGAAACGTTTTAATTTTGATGACGATCAAGCACAAGCCATTGTTGACATGCAGCTTAAGCGCCTTACTCATTTGCAGATTGAAGATTTGCAAAAAGAAATAAAGGAACTTCAATCTTGGATAGATTATTTGCAGGATTTATTGGAACATCATGAAAAGATTTTAAATCTTATAAAAGAAGATGTTAATAAACTTGCAGAGAAATATGGTGATGACCGCCGGACAGACATTATTGCCGATGAAGTTGAACAAATAAATGTTGAAGATATGATTAAGGAAGAAGACATGGTTGTCATGATTTCTAAACTTGGTTATATGAAGCGAGTTTCTGTAACTCAATACAAAAAGCAGAGCAGGGGAGGAACTGGAAGTAACAGCGCTTCTCTTGTTGAAGATGATTACGTAAATCAGCTTTTTATTGGTTCAACGCACGATAATATTTTATTTGTTTCTAATTTAGGAAAGGCTTACTGGATAAAAGTTCACGAAATTCAAGAATCTTCAAAAAATAGTCGTGGTTCGCACATTCGCTCAATGATTCAAATTGGTGCCGATGAAGAAATTACAACTGTTGTAACTTTAAGAGAATTTAGAGAAGACCAGTATTTGTTTATGACTACTTCGAACGGAATTGTAAAGAAAGTTCAGACTTCTGAATTTTCTAATGCAAAAACGCGAGGTATTATCGGTTTGAAACTGCGCGATGGAGATAAACTTATAAGCGCAATTTCTACTGATGGAGAATCTGAAGTTCTCCTTGTTACAAGAAGGGGAAAGGCTCTTAGATTTAGTGAAAAAGATGTTCGCTCTATGGGAAGAGCCAGCAGCGGTATAAAAGGAATGAAACTTTCAGAAGGCGATGAAATTGCTGGAGTAGTAAAAGTAATTGATGGCAAAAAAGTTTTGCTTCTAACGGAAAAAGGCTACGGCAAACGAGTTCGCTTTGAAGATTTTAATCCTCATGGAAGAGGCACTGGTGGGCAGCGAATATTTGGTAATATAGAAGAACGTGGAGAAATTATAGGAGTTCTTACTGTAAAAGATGAAGATGAAATTGTTTGTATGACAAGTCAAGGAAAAACTTTAAGAGTAAATGTTAATACTATAAATGAGCAAGGTACTAGCTCTACAGGTGTAAAGGTGGTAAAAATTACGGCTCCAGACTATCTTGTGGGATTAGATGCTGTTCCTGTAAATGAAGATTAATTTTATCTAATTATTTGTAATATAAAGAATTAGATAAAATACTGTTAAAAAAGAAAAATCTTTAATGACAAAAGATTTTTTATAATATATAATTGTTCTTAGGGTAGTTGATTTTCAACTGGGAAATATAACATCAGGCAAAGACCATTCAAAAATATTAGGACGAATTTGATTCTAATTGTTTTGGATGGTCTTTTTGTTTTTTTTATATATTTATTCAAAAGTGTTTCACGTGAAACGTTTTTTTTTGAGGGGGAGGATAAGAGATTGAGTGTAAATAGCCCGAGCTTCGAGTTTTTAGGAAAAAGAACAAAAGCGTAAGCGAATTTACAATTTGTGAAGATTTTGTGCGATAGGAAGGATTAAGGTTGCATAGCAACCCAAACCAATTCAAACGAAGTGTGAGCACAACCATCTGCAGCAAATTGGAAAGTTGCTGAAAGTGTTTTTTCATATTTATGAAAAATCTGTAATTTTATTGTTTAAGTAAACTTATCCACAAAAAGTTAACTTTTTGTGGATAAGTTGTTTTATGATCTCTCAATCTCGTAAAAATATTCGCTCCTCTTTTATATTTTTACAGACTTATATGAATCTAAAAAATATCTGAAATAAAATTTCAGAAGAACTGCATTCCAAATAAAAGTCTTGATTTTATAAATAAAAATTTATATTCCATATTTTATAAGCAAGAGAACGAGGTTGTTTTTTTATGGAAAGTTCAGTTGGATTATAGAAATGATTCAATAAAATATGTTTCACGTGAAACATATTTAGTTAGACCAAACTTGGAGTTTTTGGAAAAATAAACAAAAGAGCTGAAAGTGTTTTTGTTCATAATTTATAAAAAAATTAAATTTGGACTATTTAAGAGTTGACAGAATTGAATTGTAGAAGTAATTAAGGCAAGTTGTTTAGTTTAAGCCATTTTAGGGAAGTGCAGTTTTTATTTAAGCTTTGTATAAATCTTAAATATGGTTGACTCAAGGTTTTGAGGGTAAGTGAACTTTAACCAGACGTTTTCTTGGACTTGATTTGTTTTTAATTAAAGCAGTTTAAGTTTATAAAACTTTATTTTTACAGATTACCAATAAGTTTGTTGTAAAACAGTGTTTAAAAAGTTTCACGTGAAACTTTTTAGAATTTAAAATTACATATTTTAGTAAATTTATAAAAATGCTATAAACTATTTGAATGATTTTTACATATAAATGCTTGTAATTGAACTTATTAATAATTGTTTCACGTGAAACAATTGTATGTACGTTAAAATTTTTTGATTTTTGTTATTTTCAAATGAAAGCTATAGGAACTATCAGTCTGTTTTGTAAAATCAAAAAATAAGTGAAAGGAATTTCAATGATTGAATAAAATTGAAATATATCGTGAATATTTTATATGATAATAACGACTAAGATTATATAATAATTTAAAACAATTCAAACGAAATAAAAGCAGAACTTTTTAGTAGTGAAAAAAATCTTATAATTTTTTTGAGATTTTTTTCTATTTCTAAAATTAATATTCAAGTTAGAAAATTTTGTTTATAAAAAAGTTTCACGTGAAACAATTGTTTTGTGGATAACTTTTATAAAAAAGGTTACTTATCCACATTTAGTTAACAAAATGTGGATAAGCAAGATGTTTTAATTGAAAAAATAGAAAATATTTGTGTAGTTCAAACTTCGTATATTTGAGAAATATAATCTTGTGAAGATTTTGTGCGAGAACAACTAAGCTTGCGTAGCAACCTAAATCAATGCAAACGAACTGCGAGTACAACCGTCTGAAGAAATTGAAAATTCGCTGAAAGCCTTTCCTTAACTGTTATAAAAAACACGAGATTTGGGATAATCAATGTTTCACGTGAAACATTGATTTCAAAAACAGTTAACGAACGACCGTAAGTTAACTAAATAGATTTATCTTCAAAATTGACCAAACAAATCTTTTTGTTCTATACTTTACTTATGAATAACACAAAAGTTTTAGTCATTATGATTTCTTTTATATTTGTGGGAATAATTTTTTTTGTTTTTGGAATGGTTTTTCTTTCTGGAAAATTTTTAAATTCCATGGGAAAACTTTTTACAAACGAAGATAAAAATAAAAAGTCGGTTAATTCTTCAAAGGTTTGCGGTTATATATCACTGGCAATTGGAACTCTTACAGTTTTTTGTGGAATTATGGCAAAGATTTTTCCTCAAATCTTTGCTTATTTTGCGTTATTTTATGTAATATGTCTTATAGTTTCTTTCGTAATTATTTTTACTTTTCTTTCACATTAAAAATTGCATTTTATTCCAATCTGCAAAGAAATTCCTGGCATAGGATATTCTGGAATTGATTCGTAACTTGTGTTTAGAACATTGTCTAATCTAAAATAAGGAGTTACTTTTTTCCATAAAAGAAACGTTCCGTATATATTAAAAAGAACGTAATCATCTTTTATGCTTTTGTTTAAGTTTGAAATATACTGTTTTCCAGTGTAAGAAAGTTCTGCTCCCATATTGAAATATTTTGTTTTTGCATTAAAACTTAATGAACCCACTATGTCTGGAGTCCACATAATTTTATTTCCATAAGTTGCCGAATTTGATTTGTCTAAAAGCCTGTTGTAAAGATATTCGAAATTCGCTTTTAATGAAAAATATTTTAGAAATCTTTTTTCACATGAAACATCTATTCCCAAATAAAATGCGGACGCAATATTTTCTGGCTGCCAAGTTCCAGAAATAGAAGACCATTGGATTTTATTTTTGTAATAGTTTGAAAAAATACATACTGAAAAAGGCAAAAAAGAATTTGCATTATTCAGAGTGAATTCCGTTCCCCATCCGCTTTCTGGCTTTAAGTTTATATTTCCGTGAAAACCTGCTGAATTCCAATACAAATCATCTAGGTTAGGAAACTGTACCATTCTGTAGATATTAAAAAGAAAGTCTGTTTTTGAAAAAGACATTTTCAGTCCAAGTTTCGGAATTGCTGCAAAATTTTTGTTATCAAAAGAAAGGGCAAAGGGGGCGCTTATTGAAATTAAATTATTAACTTTTATTTTTGAAGTTTCTTTTATGGTTCCAGAAAATGATTGGTGAACTCCATCGTCTGTGGAATCAAGGTTTGTAAAGTCAAAATAAAATCCTAGATTTTGAGTATAGTTTTTATTCTTAAAAACAAATCCGCTAGCAGAAATCTTAAAAGAATTTACATGGTGAATACTTTTTGAATTTTGTTCATCGTAAAATCTATTTGTGGTAATCCAAGAAAAACTTGTTTTTAAATTGTTTAGCATTGGAAAATTCATTGAAAATAAAACCGTGTTGTTATAATCCTGTTGGATTCCGCTTTGAAAAGAAGTTTCAGAACCCGGAATATGTTTATATCCATTGTAAGAAATATCGTTCAATGTCCACGAATTTCCGTTTCCAAAAAAATGCGAAAGATTAAAATCAGCACAAATGTCATGCACGGCAGAATTTTTTCTTATATCAATTTGATTTTTATAGTTTTTGTATAGAAATTCATTTTTTGCATAAGTTCCTTTTGCGGAGGCCTTAAAAAACGTGTTTTCTCCAAATTGATAGTTCATTCCTAGCATTTGAGAAAAAGTGTCGATAAGAGGATTTTTATTGAAAAAAGATTTTATCATTGAATCTGAAAAAAAACTGTTTCTAAGGCTTTGCTTTTTTGTTGTAATATAAATTGTTCCACCAACAGAGCCTTCTTCGCTAACACCTTCTGTAAATCCTCCTTTTACAATTTCAATTTTTTCTACGCTGTTTATGTTTATGCTGGAAAAGTCAAAAGTTCCATACTGAGGATTATTAACACAAATTCCGTCGATAACAACTCTTACAGTTTCATCAGTGAATCCTCTGATAGAAGGCTTTTGCTCTAAACCATAAGTTCCATAGGAAAGTAACTGAATACCTGCACTCTGTATTAAAGAAGGAACATCTTGTATGTTCATGGATTTTATTTCTTCGTTAGTAAAAACTTGCCGTTGTTCTACAATTGGAATGTCAATATAAGTTGTAATTTTTGAAATAGGTTGTGCGTCCTGGCAAAAAATATATTGATTAAAAAAAAGTGGAAATAGGTAAAAAACAATTTTGTTTCTATTCATAGTAATTTAAAAATTGGTTATGTTTTTTTATTAGTCCAAATGTCGAGTTTTTAGGAAAAGGAATAAAAGCGTAAGCGAATTTACAATTTGTGAAGATTTTGTGCTATAAGAACAGTTAAGGTTGCACAGCAACCCAAACCAATTCAAACTTCGTTTGAGTACAACCGCTGAGCATGGGTTAGTAAACTAACCTTACAAATTCGCTGAAAGCGTTTTTTTCACAATTTATAAAAAACTCGACTTTCGATTAATTTGTTTTTAATTTACTTTCTACATTCAGAGAATGTTCCAAAATATCCGTTTTCGATAGTGAATTCTTTTATTGCTTCTTCTAATGTTTCTGTAGAAGTTTTTCCACTTTTTTTATAAGCTCCGGAAAGTTTTACAGAATTTGAAGTTAAATCTTTAAAAGCGATTGCGTACCATTTTCCAACGTCTGGAGCTGTTTCCGAATAAGAATAATCTGGATTCATTGCTTTTGTGTATTTTATGTAAATGTAGCCAGAATTACTTGAAGTTTTTGCAATTAAAAGACTGTTACCTTCGTAAGATTCAAAGGTTTCTCCATAGTTTTTGAATTCAGTTTCTGATATTTCATAATAGGAATAAGAATCATCTTTCCATTTGCCAATTAAATGGCTATCTGAAGAAAGTCTTTCAGTTTGGATAATGTCATTTTGTGAAGCATCATCTGTTTTACAAGACATCAGATTAAATGAAAGGAATAAAACCAAAATTGCACTGAATACGCTTGCAGTGCGTTTAATAAAGCTTGAGCTTTTCATAATGTTCTCCAGAATCCAGAGTTGCGTAGATTCCAAATAAAGTTTGCCTTCCATACGGAATGCACGATGGATTTCTAAAAAAAGTATGAATCGTTTGAGTACAAAGATTTTTACTTATTGGGGAATTCCATTCGACGTGTACCAAAGTTTCCTGACTTCAGCCAAAAATTCTTCCTTCCCACAAATAGAGTTTGCAGTGGATTTTGCAAATTTTGCATTGAATTTTTTACAGCTGCTACAGTTGCGCATCCAGTTCAGGCTTTGAAAATCTTACCTGATTCCATTGAAATACACATCGTAAAACTATCATTAAAGGTTAGTTTTGTCGAGTTATTATTGATATTTAGAAAATCGAGTTTTTAGGAAATGGATTAAAGCGTAAGCGAATTTGTAATTTGTGAAGATTTTGTGCGATAAGAACAATTAAGGGGATGTCTAATAAGTTCTAAATGTCATTGTCGTACTTGATACGACAATCTCTAAATGATTGCAATATATGCATTTAGATTTTCGGGTCAAGCCCGAAAATGACAGAAAAGATACTTTTGGGACATCCCCAAAACCAATTCAAACCTCGTTTGAGTACAGCCGTCTGAGCAAGGGTTAGTAAACTAGCCTTACAAATTCGCTGAAAGCGTTTTTTCACAATTTATAAAAACTCGATTTGCTAAAAAAAATCTTGACTTAACCAAGTATGAAAAGTATGATTTGTATAACAACAGCTTTTGTATAGGAGGTTTTTGTGGAAGAAAAAAATGTAAAAAAGAAATTTGCTTGTTCCGTTACGGTTGGAACAAAAGGTCAGATTGTAATTCCTAAGGAAATGCGCGAAATGTTCGGCATTGAAAGCGGCGACTCTTTGCTTCTTCTTGCAGATATAAAAAAAGGAATAGCCATTCCCCCTAAAAATTCTTTTAATGAAATTTTTGCAAAAATATTTGACAAGAAAAATTAATTATATGAGGTGATATTTATGGAAAATGAAAATCTAATTGTGAAAAAAAATGTTGCTCAAGAAAATGGCACTTCGCAAGAACGATTGTTTTTTTTGGATAACATTCGCTGGATAACAATTTTAGTCGTTGTTGTGTTTCACATATTTTTCTATTACAACAATATTGGAACAACGGCGATGTTTCAAAGGCTGCCTGATTATGAAGATGGAAAAGTTTCTTTTGCAGGAATTTTTCAATACAGCGTTTACCAGTGGTTTATGGTTCTTCTTTTTGCCGTAAGCGGAATTTGTGCGAACATTTCCCTAAAGAAAAAGAGTGTAAAAGATTTTTTGAAAAGTCGCGCTTGTAAACTTTTAGTTCCTTCTACTCTTGGAATTTTGTGCGTTCAGTGGGTATGCGGCTGGCTAATCAGTTTTAATTATATGAACAGCCCGGAAAGTCAAAATATTCCAGGTTTTGTGAAATACATAATTTATGTTGCGACAGGAACAGGTGCACTGTGGTTCTGTCAGGTTTTGTTTTTTGCCTGTCTTGTGCTTGCCCTTTTAAAATGCATTGACAAAAACGACCGCGTAACTCATCTTAGCGAAAAATCTGAATGGCTGAATATTGTTGTTTTAGCAGCTTTGTTTTTTGTAATGTTGGGCTCGGCTCAAATTTTAAACGTTCCAAAAATTACAACTTACAGAATGTTGTATTATCCAATGGCGTTTTTTATTGGCTATTACTGGCTTTCAAACAAAAGCGTTCTTGATGAGTTGAAGAAGTTGTGGTGGCTGTTTTTGGCAGCAGGAATTGTTTCCGGCGTTTTCTACGTTAAGAAAAATTACGGAACTTACTACGCGGAGTATTCCGTTTTGAACAACTGGCTCAGTGTTTTTCATGCCTGGTTTACAACGTTGGGAATTTTGGGAGTTTCGCAAACGATTTTGAACTTTCACAATAAGTTTTCAGATTACATGACAAAAACTAGTTTTGGAATTTTTGTGCTTCACATTTTTGTGCTTTTGCTTGTGAACACGCTTTTAAAACCTGTTGCTCAAAATCTTCCGATTGCAGTTATTTACATAATCGAACTTGTTGCAGCCCTTGCAGGAAGCGTTTTGCTATGGGAACTTCTTAGCCGAATTCCTGTGGTAAGATTTGTTCTTTTTGGAATAAAAAAATCTAAATAGTCCAAATGTCGAGTTTTTTTATAAATTGTAAAAAAGTTTTCAGCGAATTTTCAATTTATTCAGATGGTTGTGCTCGCGCTTCGTTTGAATGGAGTTGGGCTGCTACGCAACTTTAATTGTTCTTATCGCACAAAATCTTCACAAATTGTAAATTCGCTTACGCTTTTGTTCATTTTCCTAAAAACTCGAATTTCAGGCTATATAAAAAGATTACCGGGACAGCCCGGTGCCCGGTAATGACATTAAAATTGAGTAATTAACTAACAATAGAAACTGGTTTCTCCGAATCTTTCTTTCCATTTGGAGATTATTTCAAAACTTCGGGTTTCAATCATTCTCATAAGCGAATTAAGCTCATGGTCTGGAATTTTCGATTTGTTATTTGCAAGCATTGCTTTTCCTGTTCGTGTAATCCAAATTTTTGTTGCATTTTCTTGTGGCGCACCTTCTGCAATGTGAACATGAACAGGTTCTAATGGATCCCCTTCAAATGACCATAGATAAATAATGTATGAACCAATTCTAAATATTTGAGGCATTTTTAAAGCCTCCGCATTCTGCAAAACGAATAATCAAATGCGCTCCAGATTCAACAATGTCTTTAAAATGAGCCATTTCTTTATCTGTATAACCAAAAATGTCTGACCATTCGTATTTCGGAAGAATGCACTTGGCATGATGAAAACCATCTTTTTTATCTGGAGTTTCAATATAAACAATAACACTTCCGTCTTTTTGAACATCTGTGTGTGTTATTTCTGTGTCATCTGGTAAACGCATATATTCATAAATCATCTTTTCATCTCCATCTTGACTCGTTTTCAATCATGCTGAATTTATTTCAGAATCTCGATTAGTAATAATATATCACTATTTGCAAGAACTCTCCATAATTTTTGCTTCGACTTCCATTAGGCTGCGCAACTTATGCAACTACTCCATTGCCTTGACGTTTTTTTTGATGAAGTCGATACCGGCTTTGTCAAGGTTGTATTTTTTGTAGAGCCGACTATCGGGGGAAGACGATAGTATTTCGCTTGTTTCCCCCGAACCGTTTGCTATGGGAACTTCTTAGCCGAATTCCTGTGGTAAGATTTGTTCTTTTTGGAATAAAAAAATCTAAATAAGCGCGCAAAGCCCTTTTCCTCTTAATTGGAAGAAAAGGGTTTTTCCTAAAATTTGCGACGCTTCGTTTTTTGAAAAAAGTTTTTTGTCAGAACTGATGTATTTTGAAGCGCTAATCGAGTTGAGATAAAGAACAATTTCGTTTGCCCGTGATTTTTCTACATCGGCGTATAAAAGATTTCCCATATAGGCCCAGCAGATTTGAACTGTGGAAAAATTTGAAGAAGGAAGAACGATAGGTTTTCCGCCAATCCAAACATAACTAGTTGCAATATAAGTAGAAAAATCTTTTTTGCATTTTGATTCGTATTTTTTTATTAGACTTTCAACAAAGTCTGGTGCAATCGAAGGTTTTGGCATTTTAAATGGAAAAAAAGATTCCACATTTTTGTTGAGTTTTTCTGCGTGCATCCAAAGCTCTAAAGCTTCATTTAGCGGACGTGAATAGATTTCGCTCTTTTCTTCGCCTTCAAAACGAATTTCGTTTTCTGCAAAAGTTTTTTCTTTAGGAAAAATGGGTTTTAGATCCTTGTGAAGGCCTTGTTGCCATTCCTTAAAAACTGTTGAATGAACTGTAAGCGAAAATTTGTGCCAGAACGCGCTGTCTAAAAGACCAGCCTTAAACATTTGCCTTAAAGTTTCCATTGAATTAATAAGGTCTTGCTTTGTTTGATTCCAAAATCCAAAAATCATGTATGAATGGACAAGGATTCCAGCTTCTTTGAATGCACAGCATGCGGAAACTATGTGTTCCATGCTAGTTCCCTTGTTTACTGAGGACAGGCCTTCTCCTGTGGCGATTTCTATTCCTGCGGAAACTGCGGTGAGTCCTCCGTAGGCGAGCAAATCTGCTAAATCTTTAGAAAATGTTTTTTCAAAGCGAATGTTTCCCCACCAAGAAAGTCTTTCGTTCTTAATAGGATTGCTTAGGTTTAAAAGCGCAAATTTTTGCATTAATGCTGGTGGACAAGCTTCGTCTACAAAATGAATACCGTTTATTCCAGTTATTGAGCTTTGTTTTTCAAGCCCGCAAAAAAGATTTTCGATGTTTGTGTTGCAAAAACCTTTTACGTAGTCCAAGGTTGTGTCGCAAAAGGCACATCTGTGCCAGTAGCAGCCATAAGCCATGTAAGCTTTTAGCCATGCTCCATCGTTCCAAATTCTGTGCATTGGATTTGTGTCGTCTGCAAGCCGAGGGTAAAGCGAAAAATCAATAGCGCTAAAGTCAGGAACTATTTTACGAACGAAATCAATTTCTTTTTTTGCATACAAGTTTATAATCTCTTTTGAAAAGTTTTCTTCTAAATTTGTTCCGTCGACTATTTTTTTACTGTAAAAGTGTTTTACATTGTAGAAGGGTTTTTCTGCAAAAATCGAACTAAAGTCTGGATTTTGAATATTTAGATTATCAAAAATGTGAAGAAAACTGCCGTATCCTTTGTCGTAACTTATAAAATCACAGTATTTGAAAATTCCTTGTTCTTGAAGATTTCTAAGCTCTGTGTTTACGTAGCCGCCACCAAAAGCAACTGAAAAATTTTGTGGGTCAAAAGATTTTATTTCTTTGGCGATGAAAATTGCTGCTTCTAAGGTTCCAGGAAAAGGAATAGAAATACAGAAAAGAGTCTTTTCTTCTTTATTTTGAACTAAAATTTCTTGAACAAGATTTTTTAAAAAGTCTTCTAAAACCGGGGAATTTAACGCATTTTCAATTTTTAAAAAAGATGACTTGCTTGTGGCTAGGCTTTCCGCATAGCGAATAAGAGAAAAATTTTTGTCGTAGGCAACGGCAATGTAGTCCGCAAGGTCTGCTAGCGCAAGGCTTGCCAAAATGCGTGAATCGTCTGCGCCGACATCGCGGTCTAAAGACGTTAGGTATGATTCCATTCGGTTTCCGCGCGGGACATAAGCGGAACGTACAAATTCGTGCACCAGTTCTCGCCCAGATTTTTTATTTCCTTCGCAAACAATGGCGACGATTGTGTCTATCCAGTTTATCCAGCTTTCCTGTTGAGAGATATAGCGTCTAAGTTGAAAAGCAGAATTTTCATCTCCTTTTTTTTCAAAATTCTGAGCAATTTCAAGAGCTTTTTTAGCACTTTTTTCGAAGATGATTTTTAATCCGTTTTTGCAAAAAATTTTATGAAATAATGCAATGCTTAAATCTTTCCATTGAACGCAGCCTTTAATATTCTTTTCCTGATAAAGACTGTTAAAAAATGAAAGTAAATACGCTCCGCTTGGATACGGTGTGTTTAATTGAACCATTGGCGGCTGTATTATTATTGTGTTTAGCATATCTTGATTATAACCTAAAAAATAGTATCATTGAAATATGAATATATTTTTAGTTATTCTTGGAGCAGTTCTACTTTTCTTAGGTTTTTTAGGAACCTTTTTGCCGGTTTTGCCAGGAGCGCCCTTGGCTTGGTTTGGACTGTTAGCAGCATATTTTTCTGATTATGTAATTATAAAACCTGTGATTTTAATCATTTGCGCAGTGGCGGCAATTTTTGTTTCTGTCGCAGATAATATTTTTCCTGTCGCAATGACAAAAAAAAGCGGAGGCTCTAAAGCCGGAACTTGGGGTTCTACGATTGGTCTTATAGTTGGCATGTTCATTGGCCCTTGGGGAATTATTTTAGGACCTTTTTGCGGAGCTTTGGTAGGTGAGCTTATAAACGATTCTTCTGATTTTAATAAATGTCTAAAAGCTGCTTTTGGCGCGTTCAAAGGATTTTTGTTAGGAACAGGGCTTAAAATGGTTGCGGTCGCAGTTTTTATATGGTTTTTCCTTTTTGGATTGTACAAAGGCATAAAAACAGAATCCGTTGATGCTGTTATAAATATTCTTCCTACTGTTCAAAATGTGATAAAAACTGTATAGTTATCTTTTAGAATGAACTCTAAAGCCTGCCTGGTCCTGGCTAACGGACTTGTATTTAATGGAAACAGTATTGGTGCTTCCGGTGTTGTTATCGGTGAAGCAGTATTTACAACAGGAATGACTGGCTATCTTGAAACTCTTACAGATCCCAGTTATTACGGTCAAATAGTTACGCAGACTTTTCCTTTGATTGGAAATTATGGTGTAATCCCTGAAGATTTTGAAAGCGAAAAAAGTCATGTACGCGGATACATTGTTCGCAATCTTTGCGAAGAACCTTCTAATTTTCGCTGCAAAGGAAATTTAAATAATTTTTTAGTTCAAAGCAACGTAATAGGTCTTTGCGGAATAGATACAAGAAAACTTACAAAAGTTCTTCGCGAAGCTGGCGTTATGAACGGAATGATAATTTCTGGCGACAGTGTAGAAGCTTTAGAGTGTTTTAAAGCCCTTGAAAATCCTTTAGAAAAAGAAAAACTTTTAGAAAAAATAAAAGCATACAAAATAGAAAAAGCAGTAGAAGCAGTAACTTTAAATGCTGATAAGATTGAACAAAGCGCAGATGTTGTTTTTAAAACTAGCGCAGAATATCGCGCTGTTCCTGTTACAAAAGACGGCTTAAAAGTAAATGACCCTGAACTTGCCATGAAAAATGGAAAAGGAAAAAAAGTTGTGCTTTGGGATTTTGGTGCAAAGGCGAATATCCGCAGGGAGCTGCTAAAGCGAGGCGTTGAAGTTGAAACTGTTGCTTGTGGCACAAAAGCGGAAGATATTTTAAAAAGAAATCCAGACGGAATTATGCTGAGCAACGGACCTGGAGATCCTGCCGACAACGTTGAAATTATTGAAAATATCAAAAAGATTTCTGAAAGCGGAATTCCAGTTTTTGGAATTTGTTTGGGGCATCAGATGCTGGCGCTTGCACGGGGAGCAAAAACCAGCAAGCTGAAGTATGGTCACCGCGGGGGCAACCAGCCTGTAAAGCAGCTTTCAACAGGAAGAGTTTATATTTCTTCTCAAAATCACGGTTATGCCGTAAACAATGAAAGTCTTCCTAAGGGCGCTTTTTTAAGTTTTGTAAACACAAACGATGGAACTTGCGAAGGCATAACTTATACGGATATTCCTGCTTTTAGCGTTCAGTTCCATCCAGAAGCAAGCGGCGGTCCTTTGGATACAAACTTTTTGTTTGATGATTTTATCAATCTTATAAACGACAGAAATTATTTTAAGAATTTTAAGCCAAATTTTGAACGCATTGATGCAATATCTTATTTTAAGTCAACAATAAAAGAAACGAACGGGAGTAAGCTATGCCTTTAAATAAAAGTATCCACAAAGTAATGGTAATTGGTTCTGGTCCGATTGTAATTGGTCAGGCGGCAGAATTTGATTACGCAGGAACTCAGGCTTGCAAGGCATTAAAAGAACAAGGACTTGAAGTTGTTTTAGTCAATTCAAATCCTGCTACGCTTATGACAGACCATTCGATGGCGGATTCAATTTATATTGAGCCTCTTATTCCAGAAGTAATTCAGCGAATAATTGAAAAAGAAAAGCCAGATAGTTTGCTTTCAACCTTGGGTGGGCAGACAGGTCTTACACTTTCGATGGAACTTGCAAAGTCGGGTTTTCTTGCAAGCCATGGAGTTCAGCTTTTAGGCGCAAAACCAGAAACAATTGACAAGGCGGAAGACCGTCAGATGTTCAAAGATACAATGCTTGAAATAGGCGAGCCTTGTATTCCTTCTAAAGTTGTAACAACTTATGAAGATGCTTTTGATTTTGTTCACAACGAAATTGGATTTCCTGCAATAATTCGTCCAGCCTTTACACTTGGCGGTACTGGTGGCGGCATTGTAAACAATGATGAAGAGTTAGATGAAATCGCCCACAACGGACTTCACCGCTCGCCAATTCATCAGATTCTTGTGGAAAAATGTATTTCCGGTTGGAAAGAAGTTGAATTTGAAGTTATGCGCGACCACAGTGGAAACGTTCTGACAATTTGTTCTATGGAAAATTTTGATCCGGTCGGCGTTCATACAGGCGATTCAATTGTAATTGCTCCGACGGTAACTCTTGCAGATAAAGAATACCAGATGCTTCGTTCTGCAGCCTTAAACATAATTTCTGCTTTGAAAATTGAAGGCGGCTGCAACTGTCAGTTCGCATTGAATCCGGAGTCTTTTGAATATGCGGTGATTGAAGTAAATCCACGTGTTTCTCGCTCTTCTGCATTGGCTTCTAAGGCTACCGGCTATCCGATTGCGAAAGTCGCTTCGTTAATTGCCATCGGCTATAATCTTGATGAAATTCCAAACTTCGTTACAAAAAAGACGGCGGCTTGTTTTGAGCCGGTTTTAGATTACGTTGTTGTAAAAATGCCAAAGTTTCCGTTCGACAAATTCGTTTATGCGGCAAGAAAACTGGGAACCCAGATGAAGGCGACTGGCGAAGTTATGGCGATTGGCCGCACTTTTGAAGAAGCGCTGATGAAGGCTGCACGCGGCGCGGAAATTGGCGTTAATTCGCTTAATTTTAAAGTTTTTGAAGAAGAATCTAACGAAAAAATTATTGAACGCGTTGGTCAGTGTACAGATTTGCGTTTGTTCGCAGTTTTCCAGGCTTTGAAGCGCGGAATTATGACTGTGGAAGAAATCCATAAAGTTACAATGATTGACGAATGGTTCTTGAACAAACTTATGAATCTTGTTGAAATGGAAGATACGTTCCAGATGATAAAAGAAGGCGCAGAGCTTTCAGAAAACGGAGCTGCCGAACTTACACAAGAATTATACGTTGAGGCAAAAAAACTCGGCTATCCAGATAAAGTTATCGAAGAAATGACCGGCTATGAAATTGCGAATTCTTAAGGAGTTGAGGCGTTCTAAAAATATGTAGGATTAAGCAAATCGCTTAGAAAACGCAAAAAGTCATTCATTCAAGAACATGGCACAGTAAAGCGGAAGTGTAATTTTTTTGTTTGCAAAACCAATGTTTCCATTGCAAAGTTTTATTCCATAAGGAAAATCACTTTTTTTCAGCAGGTTGTCCATACTGGAAGTTCCTTTGTTTCCGCTTTTTACTTCTACTGGAGTTGCATTGTCTTTGTATCTTATAAAGAAATCAATTTCGCCCTGTGAGTTTTCTTTTTTGTAGTAATAGAGCGGCTTTTGCATTTTTGAGAAAACATCTGCAATAAGATTTTCGTAAATAGCGCCTTTATAGATTTTCAATGTGTCATCGATAATATCTTTCTGGGTTCCGTCATCCAGCATTGCGCACAAAAGTCCAATGTCATGCATATAAATCTTAAAGCAAGAAGAGCCAACATTTCCTGCAAACGGAAGAGCTGGCGGATTTATATTGTAGCAAAAATCAATTATGCCTGCATCGTAAAGCCACATCAGGCTTCCTGCAAACTTTCGGGCAGTTCCTTTTTCTTCTACAATGCCGTATTGAAATTTACGGTTTTCTTTTGCAAGCTGGCGCGGAATAGAAAGAAAACATTCCCTTGCCTTTGTTTTTTCTGAAACAGGGGCATATTTTGCAATGTCATTCTGGTAATTAAGCAGAATATTTCTTTGAAGTTTCAATGCAGTCTGATAATTGTGTTCATTCGTAAAACTTTGCACAACTTGCGGCATTCCGCCGATAACCGCATATTGCCTAAAATATTCCATCATCTTTTTGTGTGTGGCATCGGGAATCTTTTTTGCGCTTTTATAGAATGAGCGGATATAACTGACTGTTTCAGGAGATATTCCCAATGCCCAAAGAAATTCCTCAAAGTCCATTGAATGCATTTTTTCTTCCTGCACATAACCTACCGGGTAAGAAGAAACATCTTTGTAGTTGAGCCCCAAAAGAGAACCGCTTGCAATCACATCATATCTTTTGTCCATTGAAAAAAATTTCAGCGCAGTTCTTGCCTGCGGGCAGCTTTGTATTTCATCAAGAAAAATCAAAGTTTTTCCATTTTCAAGATGGGCATCTTTTACCCTGAGAGAAATTTCAGCTGTGAGTGTATTCACATCTAAGTCGCCGGAAAATATATCTTTATAGGAAGGATTTTCTTCAAAATTGATGTAGATGTAGTTTTCATATTCAGTGCGACCAAACAAATCGATGATATAGGTTTTTCCAATTTGCCTTGCGCCACGAACGAGCATACATAATTTATTTGGTGTATTTTTCCAGTTTAAAAGAATATTATAGAATTTTCTTTGCATAAATATATTATTGCATATTTTAAGCACCTTTGGAATATATAATTTGCATATTTTAAGCACTTATTAGACAGTGTTGTTACATATTTTAAGTATAGAGAAAGTATTCATGTTTTGTGCATAACGAGGTTAAATTTTCTTCATATTTTGTGTGTATACTGTTTGAATTTTGTTCATATTTTGTGTATTCTGCAAGTATGGAAAATGTAATCAAGCGAAAAATAATGGATTTTCTATTGAAGTGGAGAAGTTCGGAAAATCATTTGCCTTTGATTATCCGCGGGGCAAGGCAGATTGGAAAAACTTACTCAGTCCGGCAGTTTGGAAAAAATTATAAATCTTTTGTGGAAATCAATTTTGTTGACAGCCCTGAATACAAAGACATTTTTTTGAGGGGCTATTCGACTGATGAGGTTATAAAGCGCATTTCTTTTCATAATCCAAAGTTTAAGTTTATCCCTAAAGAAACCCTTATTTTTTTTGACGAGCTGCAGGAATTTCCAGACTGTTCTACAAGCCTTAAATTTTTTGCCGAAGACGGACGCTTTGATGTTATTTGCTCAGGCTCTATGATGGGCTTGAATTACAGGCATATTTCTTCAAACAGCGTGGGCTATAAACTTGACTATCAAATGTACTCGCTTGATTTTGAGGAATATCTTTGGGCAAAAGGCTATGACGAAAGTTTTACGGAAGAGCTGTATTTTCACTTAAAGAATCTTGAACCGTTTTCTAAAGAGGAATTGAATCTTCTGAATGATTATTTTTTGGAATATGCGGTTATTGGCGGAATGCCGGCTGTTGTAAAACAGTTTTTGATTGATGGAAATTACTCAAATATTCTTCCTCTTCAAAGTCAGCTTGTGCGTGATTATGAGGAGGATATTACAAAATATGCAGATGGGCTTGATAAGACGAAAATAAAAAACATTTACAGAAATATTCCGGTGTTTTTGGCACAGGAAAACAAAAAATTCCAGATTACAAAAGTGGCGAAAAACGCAAGGTCTCGGGATTATGTCGGCTGTGCAGAATGGCTAAAAGATGCTGGTGTTATAAACCTTTGTTTCTGTCTTAACAATGTGTGCCTGCCTTTAAAAGGAAACTACGATGAGTCAAAATATAAGATTTATTATCATGATACAGGTCTTTTAATGGCGAATCTTGACGAGGAATCTTCTGAGGATTTACGGAAAAATAAGAATCTAGGGATTTTTAAAGGCGCAATTTATGAAAATCTGGTTGGACAGATGCTAAAAGCTGCAGGTTTTGATTTATATTATTATAAGAAAGAAAATTCTCAGCTTGAGATGGACTTTTTTGTACGCACAACGGAATCTTTGGTTCCTGTTGAAGTGAAGGCAAAAGACGGTGCGACAGCATCTCTGAACAATCTTATAAAATATCCGTCCTACGAAGATGTGTGCTTTGGAATAAAGCTTTGCAATAAAAACGTAGGATTTAACGGACGGTTTTACACGATTCCGTATTTCTGCACTTTTTTGTTGAAGCGGTTTCTGCATGAAGATTTTGTGGTTGCAACAAACAGGGGCATGCCAGACGGATTGAAAAAAGAAGAGTCCTGAATAAGTTTGTTTTGTTAATTTTAAGACTTCAAGCGATATTTTACATACAAAAATTTATGTGGTATAATAGAATAATGATGTTGACAAGCATTTTATCGTCTAATGTAAAAATTAAAATCTATTTTAATTTTTAAGCACTCCAATCGGAACAACTAAAACTCCGTCTTCTCGTTTGTAGGCGTATTTTCCAATTCCTGTTAAAACCATAAGGAATGAGGGTTTATTCATTTTGGTTGTATCAATACAGTCTTTTAGTTTTTTAAGAGTTTTTGCTCCTTCTTCTATTAAATCATCACCACCGAGTTTTATTTCTATCAGTCCATATTTTCCGTTCTTAAGGTGAATAACGGCATCACATTCTAACCCTGTATTGTCCCTATAATGATATACAGAGCCATTTAGACTTTCTGCAAAAATCCGTAAATCTCGCACACACATGGTTTCAAAAAGAAGTCCAAATGTGTTTAAATCGTTCAGCAAATCATCTGGTCCAAGACCTAGACTTGCACTCGCGATTGATGGGTCTACGTAATATCGTGTGTCAGAAGTTCTGATTGCAGATTTTGAGCGGAGATTTGGATTCCAAGCAGGCATATCTTCAATAACAAAGATTTTTTTTAGTGCCTTTATGTATGTTTGAACTGTATCTTCGTTTACACTTGATGAATCATTTGCCAAAATGTCGTTTGCTATGGCTGTGGCTGGCGTTTGGCTTCCTTGATTTCTGGCTAAAGAGCGCATAATTCGTCTTACGCGCTCCTCGTTTTTTTCAATTCCATCTGCTCTGTTTATATCTGACTTTGCAACACCATCTAAATAATCAAAAGCTTGTTGCAGTGCAGGTTTTTCTTTTAAGTCTATTGCTCCTGGCCATCCTCCCCGGCAAATCAAAAAAGCAAGTTTTTCAATATCATTGGGATTTTCTCCGTCTACATTTGTATTTTCATCAAAAAGTTCTTTTAAACTGATTTCGCCAGTTGATTCTTTTGATTCATATAATGACATTGTTCTCATCATAAGCCATGAAAATCTTCCTGTACCGGAATGATTTATTTCTTTTGTGTCAGCAGGAACAGCAGAACCGGTAAGAATGAACTGACCCATCTCTCCTCTTTGGTCTACTTCGTATCTGATTGAATCCCACAATGTTGGAGCAATTTGCCATTCATCTATAAGACGTGGAACAGCTCCTTTTAGAAGTCTTAGCGGATTTAATTTTGCAAGAGCTAAGTTTTGGTCTTTTTCTGTTGGATTGTCCATGTGCAAAATACTTGCCGCTTTTTGAGTGGCTGTAGTTGTTTTTCCGCACCATTTTGGACCTTCTATAAGAACGGCACCCTTTGCCTCTAGTTTATCTTGTAAAATCGAATCTACAATTCTGTTATTGTATTCTTTCATGTTCTATATTATTTATATTTTTCGGCGTTTTGTAAAGATTTTGTTCGGCGAGTTGTAATGAAATTTTTCGGCGTTTTGTAATTTTTGTCTTTTAATTGTATAAACTTGTTTTAAAATTAAAAATGCAGAAATCAAATTGACCACATTTTTTAGCCAATTGACAAAATTTATGCAGATTACTACAAATCAAAAGATATAAAATATCAGTTTGAAAACAGCGACTTTTATATAATTGCAGAAAACGAAGAATATCTTTTTGTTCAAATTTTAACGTACAATGGTGCGGTTTATGTAAATTCTTTTGATTGCGGAGGTCAAGGGGCAAAGTGGTGCACGGGAGCTTCTTATTCAATAAAGTATTGGGCGGAACGTGCTTATAATGATTTTATTTTGATTCTTGCATATAACAAAAAAGATTGTGCCGCAGAAAATGAGCGTAAATTTATGTTGGAGTATAATAAAGAGCGAAATTTGCTGTATTGCCATGCACAGGATAATGAGCCTTCCTATCGTATTAGTGGAAGAAAAGCTGTAAAAAAGTTCAAGATGCCTTTTAAGTTTTCAAGATATAATTTTAAAAACGCAAAAAAATGTTTGCAGGATTTTTTTTAGAAACAGAATTGTGCTTTCTTGACGGATACAGAGATTTTTTTGATGAAAACGGCTTGTTCAATAATGAAAACAATATTTTTGTGAAGCTGATTTCTTCTCCAAAGTCTTATTTTGAATTTACGGTTAATGACATAATCTTTTGGATTGTAAAAAGTTCCAGTGGGCTAAAGGCAGAAAATCCTATTTTTATAGAAATTTCTTCAAGATGTTGTGATGATATAAAATTCAAAACTGATTTTGGCGATTTTTCCGTTAGCACTGAAAGCTACGATGAGGTTTGCCTTTTAAATATTTTTTCTTATGCAAATTATGGAAAAAAAATAGACGAGCTTATTAATTTGAAACGCAGCCTTGAATGTAAAAACTTTGCAGAATTTATTGAAAATTATGATAAATTCAAAAAAAAGAATGAAAAAGTTGCAGCCACTTTATAAATGGCAATTATATTCTTTTCATGATAATCTTGGGTTGCAAATAAAAAACGAAGATAAAAATGATTGGTATTATATTGATAAGATGGAAAAATCATTTTTGCAAGCGCGCTTTTGGTCAGACGGTCTTTGGCAAAGTTTTCGTAGCCGTTTTCAAGGATTTCGTGGAGATTCAGGCGCAGAATGTGTCTCTCTAGTTAAGGTATTTTTTTCTAAATCTAAAAATCTGCATTTTTTGGTTTAAAAGTATTCCAAAAATATGCAATTCTATCTTGAAAAGTGTTCTAAAAATATGCATAATTTGGTTATGTTAAAGAGAAAAGCCTATAGTTTTCTTGATGAGTGGCGGAAGACAAAAAAGAACGAGTGCCTGCTTATAAAAGGCGCGCGGCAGATTGGAAAAACTTTTCTTGTCCGCCAGTTTGGGAAAGAAAACTATGAAAGTTTTGTTGAGCTTAATTTTGAAAAAGAGCCTGAGCTTAAGTCCGCGTTTGACGGTAATCTTGATGTTCCGAATATAATAAAGGAAATTTCCCTTCGCAAACCTGGAATAAAAATTATTCCGCATAAAACTCTTCTTTTTTTTGACGAGATTCAGTCTTGTCCGCAGGCAAGAACGGCTTTGAAATTTTTGGCGCAGGATGAAACTTTTGATGTGATTGCGACAGGCTCTCTTCTTGGAATAAATTACAGGGAAATCTCTTCTATTCCGGTCGGCTATGAGCGGCAGTATGAGATGCATTCCCTTGATTTTGAGGAATTTCTCTGGGCTTTGGGAATTGAGCAGAGCGCGATTTTAAGCTTGAAAGAAAACTTTGACAAGAAAATCCCTGTTGAAAAATCCACGAATGAAATTATGCAGAAGTATCTGCGGGAATTTATGGCTGTTGGCGGAATGCCAGAGGTTGTAAACAAATTTCTTGAGACAAGCAATTACAATGTTGTTCATGAGGAGCAGCAGAAAATCCTGAATGATTATCTGAACGACATCGCAAAATACGCTTCAACGGCGGACAAGCCAAAGGCAAGAAACTGCTATCTTTCAATTCCGCGCCAGCTTGCAAAGGAAAATACAAAATTCAAATATAGCGAGGTTGAAAAAGGCGGAACAGCTAGGAAGTACGCAAATTCTCTTGACTGGTTGCGCGATGCGAATCTTGTGCGTTACTGCTACAACTGTATTCCGCCTGAGTTTCCGCTGGCGGCTTATGTTCGGGATGAGCAGTTCAGAATTTACCTGAATGATATAGGACTTTTAATCTGCATGTACAACTATCAGATGAAAGAAGCTATTGTTACAGATTCGCTTTCGGGAACTGTGAAAGGCGGAATTTATGAGAATCTGATTGCCGATTTTTTAGTTAAGAAAAATTATCCTCTTTATTATTTTAAGCGCGATGACAGCTCTAGCGAGGTTGAGTTTTTGATTGAAAAAGAATGTTCGGTTGTGCCGATTGAAGTGAAGGCTAAAAAAGGCGGTACTTCATCTTTGGATTCTCTTCTTAAAAAAGACGGAATAAAATACGGCTACAAGATAATAAACGGCAATGTGGGGCAGCTTGGAAAGAAAATCACGATTCCGCATTATATGTGTATGTTTTTGTAAAGAGTTAAAAATACGAGATATGCCATTATTATTCCACCAAATTTCCGCAGTTCTTGAAATTCAGGTATTTTACTCCATCGCTTTCACATTCAAGGTTTCCGCTGTAGATGACAGTAGGATTCACGGCGTTTTTTGCAAATCCTGTAAATTTTTTCAGATTTTTAGCGAATTCCGCGTTGAAAGTTGAGGCAGCCTTTATTTCAACTGGAACAATGCTCCGCCCATTTTGGATTATTAGGTCAATTTCAAATCCTTTGCTGTCCCTGAAATAATACAGGGATTTTTCCTCGCCTTTGTTGTACTGCGACTTTAATATTTCAAGAACTGTCATGTTCTCAAAAAGATTTCCCATAAGCGGATCGCGTGAAACTTGCTCAGCGTTTTTTATTCCCAAAAGATAGCAGGCGAGGCCTGTGTCATAAAAATAAATTTTCGGAGACTTTACAAGCCGCTTGGTAAAATTTTCAAAGTAAGGCTCAAGGCGGAAAATGATAAACGATGACTCAAGAATTGAAATCCATTCAGAAATTGTAGTTGATGAAACTCCAGTGTCATTTGCAAGCGATTCATAATTCACAACTTGCCCGATTCTTCCTGCCACAAGTCGAAGAAATTTTTCAAACAGATTTTTGTGCTTCACGTTCAAAAGCGACTGCACGTCCCGTTCCACATAGGTCTGAAAATAAGAGCGGTAAAGCAAATCAACAGGCTGATTTTCCGAATAATGGCGAGGCATAAATCCCTGGTACAAATATTCATCTTTTGAAAGATTTTGTCCAATCCGCGAAAGCTCAGAAATAGAATATGGAAGAAGATTTATGACTGAAGTTCGTCCTGCAAGCGACTGAGAGATTGCGGATTTCAATCCCTGCTGAAAGCTTCCTGTAAGAATGAACTGTCCGTTTTGCTTGTTTTCATCGACTAGAACTTGGATTTTATTTAGCAGAGCAGGAACTCGCTGAATTTCGTCAATAATCAAGGGTGCTTTAAAAAGATTGAAAAATTCATTTATATCGTTTTGTGCAAGCGCAAAAATTTCTGGATCTTCAAGGTTCACATATTGATAAGATGGAAAAAACATTTTTGCAAGCGTGGTTTTGCCGGATTGACGAGGACCTAAGATTGTAACAACAGGAAAATATTCGGCACAACGCTTTAGCTCAGGCTCGATTTCTCGTTTTGTGTTTTGCATAGTAAAATTATATAAAAAATGGTACAAATTTCAAGTTCAACTTTGGATTTGTACCAAAATAATTAGATTACTAAGCAGAAAGCTTTTTTTAGCTCCATTCTGGTGAATGCCAAAGGTTCAGCTTTGTGCCAATATTATTTTTTATTGCACTGTCGTAACAGAATTTTCCCCAGGCAACGTCTTCTGTTGGCATTCCGCCGACTGCGTAAACAATTATTTGTTCATCACTGTCGCGAGCTTGTTTTTTGTTGTTTACAATATCGCCAATTTCTACCAAGTCTGATTCTTTTACAATGCCTTCTACAACTGCGTCGTAAAAACCCATTCCGATTAGGGTTGAAACGTTCTTTTGTGTTGGTGCGGGCTTTCCTTTTCCCCAGCCGACGTACATTTTGTAGTCATCGCTTACAAGTTTGAATTTTTTTGTGTCTTTCCAGCCTTCGTGGTTCATTAAAAGTGCGCTTGTGCTGATGACTAAGGCTCCTGGCTTTATCCATTCATCTTTTAGGAAAGGATTGTCTTCGTATTTTGCGGCATTTGTTGTTCCAAAATAAATAATGTCGCTGTCTTTTGCAGCGCTTTCGATTGAATCGCAGACAACAAAATCTTTGAATGTAGGACAGTATTCCTTGCAAAAGTCTATAAATTCCTTGATTCCTTTTTCTGAGCGGCCTTTGATTTTTATTGTTGTTACAGAAGGTTTTTCTGTCGCGATTGCTAAGGCCGCTGTTCTTCCCATAACACCAGGACCTACAATTGTGGCAATTTTTGGCTCTTTTATTGAAAGATAGCGGATTCCAAGTCCTGGAACTGCGCCGGTTCGCATTGAACTTATAAGGTTTGCGGACATATATGCGTAAGGTGCGCCGGTTTCCGCATCAAGAAGCTGAAGCATTAAAACGGAGCGGGGCAATCCTTTTGAGCGGTTTTTCTGGTTTGAGCCGTAAGTTTTTATTCCGCAGGTATGAAATTCTCCGCCAAGATACGCAGGCATTGCCATAAAGCGATAGTCTGGTCCATTAATAGGAAAATTCTTTATAGGAGAACTTTCCGGGAACGACATTTTTAGTCCGTGCTCATTGCCGTTTGCGCCGCCCATTCGGTAATCTCCGTTTCCGATTAGCGAAAAATGTTTTTCCATTACGTCGATGCAGTTTTTCATGTTTTTTACGCCGCATTTAATCAAATCTTTTTCGTTTAGAAACAGAATGTCAATATTAGGAAAAATGTTTTCATTCATATAAAACCTCCAAAGTGGTTCAGAAAATTATTTTTCAAAATCTTGATTCATTATATTTGCCGAAAAAAAATTTCCAATGCGAATTTTTACAAGAAAAATAAAAATTTTAGTTTTACATTGTTGCAAAGTGAGGTTGAACATGGAACGTA
>CAKULY010000019.1 GCA_934667505.1 uncultured Treponema sp.
GGTCTTGGAAAAGACGCTGCCCAGATTATCAGCCGCATCAATGGTTTTACTTATGTTCAGACTAAGTTTGACTACTTCAATGGTGAAGGAACAGACAAGGCTCTTAAAGTTGTTAAAGAAGTTCCTTACGGAAATAACCCTGAACGCCTTATCGTAAAGTGCTATGGCGCAGACGATGTCCGCGAAGGTGTTGCAATCATGTGGCACGAGGATGTTGATGTTTCTATCACAGGAAACTCTACAAACCCAACACGTTTCCAGCATCCAGTTGCAGGTACTTACAAGAAGGAACGCTTGCTTGCAGGCAAAAAATACTTCTCTGTAGCTAGTGGCGGCGGAACAGGACGTACTTTGCACCCGGATAACATGGCTGCAGGTCCAGCTTCTTACGGATTTACAGATACTTTGGGCCGCATGCACTCAGACGCTCAGTTCGCAGGTTCTTCTTCAGTTCCTGCCCACGTTGAGATGATGGGCTTCATGGGAATGGGCAACAACCCAATGGTCGGCTGCACAGTAGCATGCGCCGTAGCTGTAGCAGGAAGCTTTTAATCTTAGAAATAATTGTATTAGACTAAAATCGTTGCAGCCGGCTAGTTTCCACGTTTTTCCGCTTGCGGAAAATGCGAGCGTTGCGAGCAAGTGGAAACTAGTGAAGCAACCGAAGGTTGCGACTGCACAGTAGCATGCGCCGTAGCTGTAGCAGGAAGTTTCTAGTTTTTAAGAATGACTGCAATTAGAATGGACTTGTTGCAGGTTCATTCTAAACTAAATAAAAAAAATGGTGGTTGAGCGTGTCGAAACCACCGTTTTTTTTTATTGGCTTGACGACAGGCGCTACCTTTGATATATTAAAAATGTTGGTGAGCTTCTACCATATTTATGAAGCCCTAAAAAAGCGGTGAATCTCTACCAGTAAGTGAGATACCAAAAAAGCGGCGAGTTTCTGCCATTAAGTGAAAACCAAAAAACGCAAGTTTTTATAAAGGAGTCGGAAATGGCTCCTTTTATTTTTTTACAGAGATACTATGAAGTTTTTTCACATAGAAGAGGATTTTATAAGTTATTTACGGCAGTTTGATACAAAGGTCGCCGAAAATAAAAAGCAAACACGCCCTTATGTCGGAATTGTACTTGAAATCAATTCTATAAAATATTATGCACCGTTTTCGTCTCCAAAGCCGAAGCATAAGAAAATGAAGAACGCTAAAGATTTTCGTAAAATAAATAATGGTATGTATGGGGCAATTAATTTTAACAATATGATTCCTGTTTTAGATTCTGCATTGATTGAAATTGATATTGCCAATATAACTGATGTGAAATATCGCCGTTTGCTCCAAAATCAGTATAATTCAATCAAATCTGACGAAAAGGGAATATTGAAAACTGCTGAAAATCTGCGAAATCTTATTTTTGATGAAGAAAAAAATCTTTCTGAGTATGACAAAATTATAAAGCAAAGATGCTGTAATCTGGTTCTTCTTGAAGAAAAGTATAATGACTGGAAATAAGGTGCAAATGCGGCAAGGATAGTAGCCCCGCCGAAGGCGTTCCGGAGCGTAGCGCAGGAATGTAGGCGAAAGCCGGAAGGGCGGATAGCCTGTTTTTTGGCGGTTTGCCGCAGGCGAATGGACAAAAAGCCGCCCAAGTTTTTATGGAAAAAATCAAAGAATTGCAATATACTAGTAAGAAAGGGAGATTTTTATGACAAGTACAATTGTTGAGCAAAAAATAAAGCAACTGCCTGACTATTATGTAACACTTGTGAATGAATATGTAGATGAGCTTCTGAAAAAGGCAAAGAAAATTGACTCTTTGAAAGGCTCTTTGGAAAAGTATGCAAATGCAGAACTTAGAAAGCAAGAGGAAAGTGCATGGAAAAAAGTTGCTATGGAGAAACGTCTTGATGGCTAAACTGATAGATGCAAATGTGATTATTCGTTTTTTGTTGAATGATATTCCAGAACAGGCAGATATTGCTTCGAAAGTAATTTACGGTGGTGCATATACAAATGAAGTTATCCTTGCAGAAGTTGTTTATGTTTTGGTTGGAGTTTATAAGATTGAAAGAAAACAAGTTTCATCGTTACTACTTTCGCTTTTGGAATTTATTCATGTTGAAAATCTTGAGGTAATGACTAATTCTTTAAAGTTGTTTGCAGAGTATAAACTTGATTTTGTAGATTGTCTGATTATTTCATACCATAATATTTTAAAAGTGGATGTTTTTTCATTTGATAAAAAACTTTTGAATAAATTAAAATAATTTTCTAACCATATATCTATATTTTTGACGGGGGGGGGCGAGAGCCCTTTTCGTAATATGAAAAAGAATTTTAAGTTTTTTGGTTGTGCGTTTTTGCTTTTGGCTGCTTTGCTTTGCTCTTGCAAAAATGGAAGTGGTTCGGACGGCGGAAATCCTGAGTTTCCTGAAAATCTTGCTGAATACGTTGGCGATGAAAATTATAAAAGTCCGAAAAACGTTGAAATCAATCTAGACGTGGCAGAAAATCAGTCTGAAAGTTTGGAAGATAATTGGTGGCGAAAAACTTCGTTCTATCACATCTGGGTAAAAAGTTTTGCTGATTCTAATGACGATGATTGCGGTGATTTTAAGGGAATTGAAAGCAAGCTCGACTATATTCAAAATGATTTGGGCTGTTCTGGAATCTGGCTTTCACCGATTTTTGAGTGTGATAATAAATCAAAATCTAAAAGTGTAAATATGCACGGCTACGATGTGAAGGATTACTACGCCGTGAACAACTGTTTTGGCACGGAAGATGACTTAATCAGCCTTATAAACGCTTGCCACGAAAAAAATATAAAAATCATCTTTGACTTTGTGCCAAACCATACAGGAACAGGAAATAAATGGTTTGCAGATTCCTGCAGTGGCAAAAACGGCAAAAAAGACTGGTATTTGTGGAGCGACACGAAGCTTTCCTGGAATCCTGGAATGGGAAGCACGGACACTTGGCATAAAAATCCGGGCGGAAACGACTATTATTACGCGGCGTTCTGGGAAGGTCAGCCTGATTTGAACTTTAGGAACTGGGAAGTTCGCGAAGAGATGAAAAATGTTGTGCGCTATTGGCTGAACAAAGGTTTTGACGGATTAAGGATTGACGCTGTTCGTTATTTGATAGAAACGGAAGATTCAAAATACGACACTGATGAAAGCCACGGATGGTTTAGTGAACTTAGAAAAGATGTTATCGATGAATATAAAACTATTTCGCCAAAGTTTATGACTTGTGAGGCTTGGATTACAGGCGACAGGACTAGGCTTGAAAAATATTTTGGCACGGACGAAATGCCTGAATTCAATATGGTTTTTGATTTTGATCAGGGTTATGGAGCTGCGGACAGTGTTGGGTTTGGCGAGGCTAGCCATCTTTCTTCTTCATTAAGGAAAAATCCTGCGGAAAATAAGTCTTACGGAACATTTCTTGGAAACCATGACAATTATATTGACCGGCTTGGAACTCTTTATTATGGGTATGAGGCTGAAATAAAGGCGGCGACTGCAATATCTCTTTTGCGCCCGACAGTTCCTTTTATTTACTATGGTCAGGAAATCGGGATGAAAGACGATACTTCTTATGGTAGTGGCGACATCCGGCACAGAACGGACATTGACTGGAATGAAGTTGAAAAGCAAAAGGCAAATCCTAGCTCGGTTTTGAATCTTAACAGGGCGATTTTGTCTTTGCGTAAGACGTATCCGAATCTTTTTGCAAATGGCGATGTTCAATTTTTGAAAAGCTGCACTTCTGACGTAAAAGAAAATTCTTTGAACACTGTCACCGCCTACACAATTTCTGATGGAAAAGACAGCTTGCTATGCGTGCAAAGTTTGATTAATTATGGAGATTATTCATTCTGGTTTGAAAACTCTTCGCTTGTCGATGTTTCAAATTATTCCGTTCTGATTGGAATTAATGATGAAAAAAATCTTTCGATTGAAGATGGAGCGATTAAAGATGAAGCTTTGAAAGTTGAATCCATTGCGCCTTACGAAACTCGCATTTACTATCTTGGCGACTCTTCTAAAGAAATGCTTTTTACAGATAACCGCCTTTTTCTGCGTGGAAGTATGAATGATTTTGGCTACAATGAGATGGAATATGACTCAGAAAATAAAAAATTTGCGGCTTCTGTTAAGCTTGCGGCAAAAACTTATCAGTTCAAGTTTGACAAATACTGCGACTGGACTTTGTCTTACGGAAGCGGAGAGGAAAATGCGGATGGAAAAACAGTTTCTTTAGGCGAAACTGTGCAGACTTCTAACGCGGCTGGGGAAAATACAAATTTTTCTGTAACAATTCCAACCGCTGGAACTTATTTGTTCACGTTTTATGAAGAAGACAGTTCTTTTAAGGTGGAGCTAGAAAAATAAAAGAAGGGCGGTAATTTTTGGTTACCGCTCCGTTTTTACGTGGACATTGAGTCCATGGCATTTCGACATGCTCAATGACCACATAAATTAAAAAATCATTGCCGAACTTCCGTTATTTCTTGTAATATAAGACTATGAAAAGCATTTTGATAAAAGATACCACAAGAGAAGAACGCGAGAAAATTGTTCAGGAGTCTTTGGGCGACGGCTGGGATGTTGGCTGCGGAACTGGCTCTGCCGGAATTGACTACGAACTTTATATCGAAGGAAAAGCTGAGCTTAGGGATTTGAACAAGGCGGCAAACTGCGGTTTTGAGGTGGCTCACCCGGCGGAGCAAAGGGCTTCGTGCTCTGGCGAAGGTTTTGCAGACTGATGAAAATACGCACGGCAAACCTTTTTGATATTGACTCAATCATGGAGATTGAAAACAGCTCGTTTGTTCCGCAGGTCCGGGAAGAAAGGCAGGTTTTTCTGCAAAGGCTAAAAGTCTTTCCGCAGGGATTTATTCTTTTGATGAATGATTCTGTTCCTGTTGCAGACGAAGGTCAAAAAACTGGAATTGACGCAAAAAACGAAAATATTTGCGGCTATTTTTGCACGGAGCTTTGGAAAAAAATGCCGGAATCTAAGGAAGTTTTTTCTGTCGGGCACGATATTTCTTTGGCTCATTGCGCGGATGGCTCGGTTCTGTACATTTCCTCGTTTGCAATTTTGCCAGGCTTGCGTGGCGGCGGTCTTGGCGGAAAGTTTTTCCGTTCGGCTCTTAATTATATAGAAGAATCTGTGCAAAATCTTAAAGAAGAAGTGCTTCTGGTAAACGAAAACTGGCTTGGCGCGCGGCACATCTACAAAAAAAACGGATTTTCAGAATGTTTTTCAATAAAAAACGCCTTTCAAAATGAGTTTCTAGAGCCGCAGACTGGAATTGTAATGAAAAAGAACTTTTTACAAATATAAAATTTGACAAATCAAAACAATGGGCATAACATTATTATAAATGCGTTGCGGACTGTTTTTGGGATAGTTCATAACGCATTTATAATAAAAAGTAATTTTTCATTCATGGAGGAAAAAAATGAAAAAAATACTTACTTCTGTTGTTGCCGTTGCTATGATTGCGGCTGCGTTCACAGGTTGCAAGAAAAAAGATGGGAATAAAAGTTCTGGCAATTCTGGTTCTGTAAAGCTTGAAATGTACTATTACAAGCAAGAAAATCAAGAAGGATTAAAAAATATTGTAAAGGCTTTTGAAAAAAAGAATCCAGGCATTACAATTGATATGCTCATTATTCCTAACGATGCCGATTCTGCAATGTCTGCGCGTGCCGCTCAAGGCGACCTTCCTGATATTCTTCAGATGCAGTCTTATTCTCGTATAAAAGAGTATGCGGAAAAAGGCTTCCTTTTAGATCTTTCTAAAGAAGAAGCTTTGCAAAAAGTTCTTCCTAGTTCGCTTCCTGCCGTTTCTTACAACGGAAAGCAGTACGCAGTTCCTATGGATTACGCTGGAATTGGTATTATTTACAACAAGGACATTTTTGCAAAATATGGACTTGAAGCTCCAAAAACTTATCGCGACCTTGAAAAAGTTTGCCGCACTCTTAAGGAAAACAACATAGTTCCATTTGCAGCTCTTCTAAAAGAAAACTGGTCTGTAGGTCACTTTATTACAATGGTGCACACCGCTCTTCTTCAAGAAAAATCAATCAGCGTAGATTCTTTTATTTCTTTGATGAATTCTGGAAAATCTTCTTATGGCGCTGTTGATACAGACAAGCTCTTCAGCATTCTTGATTTCTATCGTGAGAACATGAACTCAAACGCTGCCGAAATGGACGGTGGAAACCAGCAGCAGTCTTTTGCAAAGGGTGAATCTGCAATGATGGTTCAGGGACTTTGGGCTTATGTAGACGCTCTTAAACTTAATCCAAACTTGAACGCAGGATTTATTCCTTTCCCTGTTTACAACGATGCAAAGATGAACACTTTCTATGCCGATGTAGATTCTACATTCGGAGTTTCTTCTCAGTCTTCAAAGGAAAATCAAGAAGCTGCTGTTAAATTCCTTAACTGGCTTACTTCTGAAGAAGGCCAGAAGCTTTGGATGGACGAATACAAACTTATTCCACCTTTCAAAGGCGTTGATGTAGCTCAGTTTGGCGGTCCTTATGTTGACCTTATGAAATCTGTAGAAGAAAAAGGTTCTATGCCATGGGCATTCTCTCAGTATCCTTCAGATGTATTTGAAAATGCTTGTAAGAATGGTGCTCAGCAGTATATGATGCACAAAAAGTCAGCAGCAGATGTTATTAGCTCAATTGATGCTCAGTGGGCTGCTTCTACAAACAAATAATTCTTTTTAAGAATTTTTAAGAGGGTGTCTAACAATTGCGTTAGGCAGCCCTCTATTTTTTTATTTAAGGTTTGCACGGACTTTAAATAAGGCGAGTCAAGGTTTTGAGCATAAGAGAACCTTGGCAAAACGTATTAGAAACTTTGCATACTGATTTTAGGCTTCGTCGGGTAGTTTCTTTTTTTTCTGAATTGGGAAATTTTATTATGGTTGAATCAAAATCAAAAAAAATTATTTACTTTCTTGCATTTGTCATACCTTGTCTGATTCTGTACATCCTATTTTTTATAACTCCTTTTGTGGATGGCATTGGAATATCTCTTACAAACTGGGACGGTTTAACTCCAAAAACGCCTAACATACTTCAAAAAGATGCATTTGAGTCTGAAATTTTATCAAAGTTAAAAAATCAAAAGGATAAGGACTATTTATTGGGAATTTATTCCTATAATAGTTCAAACAATAGTTATGAAAGACGCTCTGTATCTGGTTCAAAAAGAAACAAACTTGAACGAATAATTCGTAAAACTGGCTATCAGCCTGAAAAAAATAAGTTTATTGGTCTAGAAAATTATAAGAAAATTTTTACAGGAAAAATTGGCAGCGATTTTTATCCTAGTAAAAAGAAAATAGAAAAATTTACGAAGACTTCAAATCTTCCTTCGTATATTTCTAAAAAGGAATTTGAAAAAGAAATTATTCCTAATGCTAGCGCAAAACAGTCTGATTTGAATCTGATAAAATCTGCATATATTTTTGATTCAAAAACAGAAAGATATAAATTAAATCCTGCTTATGACGAGTTTACCGTAATCGATGCCGTTTGGCTTATTCCTGAAGTTGAAGAAACAAAGTCCGTTTCAGAAAATGAATTGGATTCTTTTATTCGGCTTTTAAAAAAGGATTCTGCTACTGGAGAATTTGTTGTTCTAAAAGCTGATGTAGATTCGTTTACTAAAAAGAACAATATTTCTTTTGAATCTTCAATGATAATTGAAAATGTTGGACGCAAACTTATTTCCATCGCCGAAGTAAAATCTGTTCTTTCAAAAAACTGGATTGTCATAAACAGAAATATGGGTGTAATTGGATTTACCATATTTTTCGCAGTTTTTTCTGTAATCGGCATAAACGTTCTTGCGTTTGCCCTTGCATTGGCGCTTGATACTGGAATTCGTGGTCAAAAAGTTCTCCGCACGGTGTTCTTCTTGCCAAACGTTCTTTCAATGGTAATTGTAGCTTTGATTTGGTCAATGATTTTTGTCCAGCTGTTGCCGTCTATTACAGGAGTTGAAGAATGGCTTTCGGATTCTAAAAAAACTCCTTGGCTAATTGTTTTGGTTGCTATTTGGCAAGGTTGCGGATACTACATGATTATCTATTTGGCAGGACTTCAAAATATTCCTACAGATATAATAGAAGCTGCAAAGATTGATGGCGCTTCTGGCTGGCAAAGATTTAAAAGCATTACCTTCCCTTTGATGATGCCTTCTATAACAATCAGCTTGTTTATGACAATTGCAAATGCTCTTAAGAGTTTTGACCTTATCTATGCAATGATTGGTAGAATGGGCTACGCAACAGGAACAGTTCCTTTTGTAATGGATATTTACTACGATGCGTTCTCTTTAAAACAAGCCGGTCTTGCAACGGCTAAAGCTATGGTTCTGTTTGTAATTATAGTAATTATTACAGGAATTCAATTGTTTACAATGAAGAGAAAAGAGGTTGAAGCATAATGAATATAAAACTTATGAATAGATATGAAAGAAAAGTAACTGCCAAACAGGCAGCTTTAACTGTTGCCTTAATTGTGCTTGCGGTATTTTTTATTTATCCGCTTATTTTTGTTATAATAAATTCTTTTAGGCCTAATTCTGGAATAATTGTAAATCCTACAGGGCTTCCAAATTATAAGGAATTTGCAAAATATAGTTTTAAGCTTTTTAATAACTATTCGCAAGTATGGAGCGAAATGAATTTCCCAAAAGTGTTCCTGCAGACTTTGCTGGTTACTGTTTTGGGAACAAGCGGAATTATTTTGACTTCTTCTATGTGCGCTTACGGTCTTGTTCGCTCAGAGTCAAAAATTTCGCAAATACTTTACGCTTTTTTCGCTTTTTCTTTGGTAATTCCGTTTCAGATTATTATGGTTCCAATTGGAGTTTTGGCAAGCGACCTTCACCTTATGAATGTTTACGGGCTTATTCCTATGTATTGGGGACTAGGTTGCCCTACTGCGATTTTTATGTTCCATGGATTTATAAAATCTGTTCCAAAGGAACTGGAAGAGTCTGCATCTATTGATGGTGCTGGAAAATTTAGAATCTTTTTTAGCATTGTTTTTCCGCTTTTAAAGACAATTGTTGCCACCATTGCTGTAATTGATGCTCTTTGGATATGGAATGACTTCCTGCTGCCTTTGATTGTCGCAAAAGAAGGAACAATTCAGCTTGCGCAAATGCGATTCAACGGGCAGTTTATGAAGGATTACGGCCCTATGTGCGCATCTCTTACAATTTCTTCTATCCCTATAATTATATTCTATTTGGCTTTGCAAAAATATATTATAAAAGGAATTGCGGCAGGCGCGGTAAAAGGCTAAAATCTTACACATGAAAAAGATAGATTTTAAAGTCCTCGGAGAGTTGTTTTTCTCTTTTTGCAAGATTGGTGCTTTTACAATCGGCGGCGGGCTTGCAATGATGCCAATGCTTCAAAAAGAGCTTATAGAAAAAAAGCAGTGGATGACTGAAGAAGAGCTTATTGATTATTACGCAATTGGTCAGTCAACGCCAGGAATTATTGCTGTAAATGTCGCCACTTTTATAGGTTATAAACAGGCTGGTATTATTGGCGGAATTATTGCTACGCTGGGAATTATTTTTCCTTCCGTCGTGATTATAACTGTTCTTGCCCGCCTTATAAGTTCGATAGACGATTTTCCTTGGGTTCAAAAGGCTTTGAAGGGAATAAATGTTTCTGTTGCCGCGCTTTTAACTGATGTCACAATAAATTTTGCAAAAAAGACTGCAAAAAATGTGTTCAGCATAGTTCTGATGGTTCTTGTTTTTGGCTTGGTTTATTTCGTGAAAATACCTTCTCACTTTATTATTTTAGGCTCTGCTCTTATAGGTCTTTGCTATTACTATGTCTGCAAGGCGGTAGCACAGAAAAAGACTTTAAAGGAAGGTAAGTAAATGCCGCAGATTTCTTTATTCGAGCTTTTTTGTACTTTTTTTTATATAGGTCTTTTTACAATTGGAGGCGGTCTTGTTGCAATTACGCTTATGCAGCAGACTATTGTTGACAGGGGATTAATTTCTCCAGAGCAGTTTTATAACATGGTTGCCATTTCTGAAAGTACTCCAGGACCAATTGGCGTAAATATGGCAACTTATCTGGGATACAATTTTTATGGTGTTCCAGGAGCTGTTGTTGTTTCCATAGGACAGACTCTGCCATCTTTGATATGTATTATTTTAATTGCAAAGTTTCTTTCTAAGTTTGCAGAAAAGGAAGGTGTAAAAGCAGCCTTTATGGGAATTAGACCGGCTGCCACAGGTTTAGTATTTGTAGCTGCCGTTCAAGTGTTTTTGCTTGCATTAGTTAATGTTCCGGAAAAAATTCAGCAGCTAAGTTCTGTTTCTGCTTGGCAAGAGCTTTTTAAATGGCCGTGCCTTGCTTTTTATTTTTTCCTTATGTTTTTAAGGGCAAAAAAACAGCTGCATCCTATTTTTATGCTTTTGCTTGGGGCTGCTTTTGGAATTGTCTTTTTATAGCGATTATCACCATCTTTTTAAAATTTGTGTTATAATATCGTTATGAGTATACATATAAACGCTCCAAAGACAGCTGTCGCTCAAAAAGTATTGCTTCCCGGCGATCCTTTAAGAGCCAAGTTCATTGCTGAAAATTTTTTGGAAAATCCTATTTGTTATAACGAAGTCCGTGGAATGTATGGTTTTACAGGAACGTATAAAGGAGAAAAAGTTTCTGTTCAAGGAACTGGAATGGGGCAGCCTTCTCTTTCGATTTATGTTAACGAGCTTTTTCAGTTTTATGATGTTCAAACCGCTATAAGGATAGGAACAATCGGGGCTATTCAAAAGGAACTGAAGTGTCGTGACCTTATAATTGCAAATGCGGCTTGTTCAGATTCTTATCTTTTAAATCAGCGTTTCGGCGGAATGCACTTTGCGCCGACAAGCGATTTTGAACTTTTATACAAAGCGTACAACAAAGCAAAAGATTTGAATATGAAAGTTCATGTTGGACCTGTGGTTTCTGGGGATTTGTTTTATGATGAAAACAATCTTTGGAAAAAATGGGCAGAATATGGAGTTTTAGGGTGCGAAATGGAAAGCGCGGAGCTTTTTACACTTGCCGCAAAGTTTAAAAGAAAGGCTCTTTCTATTTTTACAGTTAGCAATCAAATTATTACAGGAGAAGAAACAACTAGTGAAGAGCGTCAGAAAACTTTTAAAGATATGATGTTGCTTGCGCTTGAAACAATAATTCTATAGATTTAATGCACTTGCTAAAGTTTTTTAGCATCTTTAACGGTTTGCATTGCAAACTTACTTAACAACTGCAATTTTTTGCTTTTGCGAAATTGCAATAAAGAGTCAATCCTAAAGCTGAACTTTTAGCTTTGACTTTTTTATGGGAGAAGATATGAAACCTACTTTATTAGTATTAGCAGCAGGAATGGGAAGCCGCTACGGTGGAGTAAAACAGATTGACAGCGTAGGTAAAAATGGTGAATGTCTGCTGGATTTTGCCGCCTATGATGCCAAAAAGAGCGGCTTTGGTAAAATTGTATATATAATAAGAAAAGATATTGAAAAAGATTTTAGAGAACGGCTTTTTGACAGAGTTGCTAGAAACTTTGATGCGGAATACGTGTTTCAAAATCATGACAGCCTTCTTTCTGAGAAACAAAAAAGACTTTCTGAAAACCGTGCGAAGCCTTGGGGAACTGCCCATGCTGTTCTTTGCGCAGAACAAGCATTGAAAACACCATTTGCAGTCATTAATTCTGATGACTATTATGGCCGCGAAGCTTTTGAAACTCTTGGAAAATACCTTTCAGGAATTGAAAACGATTCTACAGAACACGCAATGGTTGGATACATTTTAGGAAATACAATGAGCAAAAACGGTTCTGTTAGCAGAGGCGTTTGTTCTGTAAAAGACGGAAAATTGGAATCGATTGTTGAAAATCTAAAAATTTATTACGAAGGGCAAAAAATAATCAGCGATTTGGGCGATAAAAAAGTTGAAATGACTGGAAAAGAATGGGTTAGCATGAATCTATTCGGTTTTAGTTTAAAAGTTTTTGAACAGTTGCATGAATATTGGGAAAATTTTATTGAAAAAAATGCAGCTGCAGAAAAAGCAGAAGCGCTTCTTCCAGTTGTTGCCAGCGAAATTATAAAAGAAAAAAAAGGTATTCTTAAAGTTTTTACTTCTTCTGAAAATTGGTTCGGAATGACTTATCCAGAAGACCGAGAAGTTGTAAAACAAGAACTTGCAAAGAAAATTTCCAGTGGTTATTATCCTCAAATTCTTTGGGAAAAATAAAACAAAGTTCTACTCTTAATTGTAAAATCCTTTGTTTTTCTGTAAGATATTTAAAGTTTTACTTTTTTATAGGAGTTTTTATGCTTACTCTGAAATTTGGCGGTACTTCAATGGCAGATGCTGGACGTATTTTAGGTTCAGCGGATATTATTATTGGGCGAGCTAAAAATAATCGCCTTAGCGTTATAGCTTCTGCTGCTGCGGGCGTTTCAAATTCTTTGCAGGCAAGCGTAGATGCTTGCACAACTGGAAAGCCTTATGAAGAGTTTGTTGAAAAACTTCGGATTCTTCACTCTAAAATTTGTGATGATATAAAAATAAAGCTTCCAAACTTTGATTGCAGTTCTGTTAAAAATAAGCTAGAGCCGCTTTTTGTTGAGTATGAGAAACTTCTTTCTGGCTGCGCGGCTTTTGGAGAATGTCCAGACACTGTGTATTGCCGTATAATGGGGCTTGGAGAACTTCTTTCAACTCCTATTTTGGAGCAGGTTCTTGCTTGCCAAGGTTTTTCTGTAAGTCTTTTAGATTCAAGAAAATTTATTTTTACAACTGGCAATCAAAAAGAAGGCGATCCAGATTATGTAAAGACTACGCAAAGCCTGGCAGCCTACAAAGATGGCGGTAATTTTAAAGATATTCAGATTCTTTTGTTTCCTGGTTTTGTTTGTTCTTGGACAAAAGGAACGGGGGCAAAAATTGTTCCTGGTCTTTTAGGCAGAAATGGTTCAGATTTTTCTGCTGCAATAATAGGTTCTTGCCTTGATACTCAGCGAGTTGAATTTTGGACAGACGTTGATGGAATCTTTTCTGCAGATCCAAAAGTTGTTCGCGATACAGTTTTAATAAAGGACATGAGTTATGAAGAAGCTATGGAACTTGCATTCTTTGGGTCTAAGGTTCTTCATCCAAAAACAATTGCTCCGCTTGCCGCAAAAGGAATTGAAGCTTGGAGCCTTAACAGTCATAATCCTTCGGCTTCTGGCACAAGAATTGGAAAAGGTCCTTTTTCTGGAAGAAAGAGCGCGATTTGTGGAATTTCTTGTCTAAAGCACACTTCAATGATTAGCGTTGGCGGCTCTGGAATGCGCGGAAGAAGCGGCATGGCCAGTAGAATTTTTGAATCAGTTTCAAGCGCAGGAATTTCTGTTCTTTTGATAACCCAGTCTTCTAGCGAGTATACTATCTCTTTCTGTGTAAAAGACACTGAATCTGATATGACCCGTGATGTTTTGGACAAAGAATTTGCTCTGGAAATTCGAGACGGACTAATCGATCCTATTGAAGTTCGTAAAGATTGCGCTGTAGTTTCTGTCGTTGGCGATGGAATGATAAGCAACCACGGAATTGCAGCGAAATTTCTTGATGCAATTTCAAGCCAGGACATAAATATTGTCGCAATCGCGCAAGGTTCTAGCGAGCGTTGCATTTCTTGTGTCGTAGACGGCAAATATGGTGATACAGCTGTAAAATCGACCCATGTTTTCTTTTTTAATACTTGTCAGACAATAGAAGCTTTTGTTTTTGGGGCTGGAACTATAGGCGGCGCTTTGTTAAATCAAATAAAAGTTCAGCAGAAAAAGTTGCGCAGCGCAAATATCGACTTAAAAGTTATCGCAATTTCAACTAGCAAAAAACTCGTTCTTGATGAAGATGGAATTGACCTTTCTAACTGGAAAGAAAATTTAGCATCTTCTAATGTCTCTTCTGATTTGAATAAAATTCTTGAATTTGTAAAGGAAAAGAAATTCTTAAATCCTGTTTTTGTTGACTGCACGGCAAGCTGTGAACTTCCTGAGCGGTATTTAGATATTCTAAATGCAGGAATGAGCATTGCGACTCCAAATAAGCGTGCTAATTCTATGAAAATAGATTTTTACAAGGAATTGCGGCGCACTGCAAATAAGATGCACAGGCGCTTTTTGTACGAAACGAATGTTGGAGCAGGTTTGCCTATAATTGATACTTTGCAAAACCTTTTTAAAAGCGGCGACAACCTTAACGTGTTTACAGGAATTATGTCTGGAAGCCTTTCTTATATTTTTGGCAGGCTTGATGAAGGAGTTTTGTTTAGCAAAGCGGTTGAAGAAGCTAAAAATATGGGATTTACGGAGCCAGACCCTAGAGATGACCTTAATGGAATGGATGTCGCTAGAAAAGCTCTTATTGTCGCTCGCGAAGCTGGCTACGAAATAGAGTTGGAAGATGTAAAGATAAATAGAGTCTTCCCAAATGATTTTGATGATTCAGGCAGCGTTGAGCAGTTTATGAAAAAGCTTCCAAAAGTTGACGAGTATTTTGCAAACCGCATAAAAGAACTTAAAAGTCAAGAAAAAGTTTTGCGAATGGGTGCTTCAATAAAAGATGGAAGCTGTACAGTTGGCGTAATGGAAGTAGGAAAGGATGACCCTTTGTATGCTGTAAAGGGCGGCGAAAATGCGTTTGTTTTCCTTACAGATAGGTACAATCCTATTCCTCTTACAGTGCGTGGCTATGGAGCTGGTGCTGAAGTCACTGCTGCTGGCGTTTTTGGAGATATTCTTAGAACTGTAAGTTTTAATCTTGAAAAAAAATAGACTGTTTTGATTTGGGGTTATACGAAACTTAAAAACGGCTGAGGCAGGCCTTGTGTGTAAATGCACCTTAATCAGGCGTGTTTTGTATTAAAAAGTTTGCGTTGCAAACTTACTTTTTGTAGAGGAATTAGAATATTATGGAAAAATTTGTTCTTTCTGTGCTTGTAGAAAATCATGCGGGAGTTTTAAGCCGTGTTTCAGGATTGTTTAGCCGGCGTGGATACAATATTGATTCTCTTACAGTTTGCGAAACCGGCAATCCTGGACAGTCTAGAATGACTATCGTTGTAAATGGGGATGCCTATATACTTGAGCAGATTCAAAAGCAGCTTTTAAAACTGGTCGAAATAATTGCCATAAAAAAGTGCGAAAAACTTACTACAACTCAGCGGGAAATGGCTCTTATAAAGGTAAAGGCTCCTGGAGAAACTCGTGCAATTATAATTGGCACATGTGATATTTATAGGGCTCATATAATAGATGTCGCTCCAGATTCTGTTATCGTAGAAGCCACAGGAAGTGAAGAAAAAATAGAAAGTCTTATAAAACTGCTTGAGCCGTTTGGAATCCTTGAGTATGTAAAAACAGGACTAACTGCGATGGACCGCGGAAGCAACACTATTGTTTAGTCTATATGGACTTGATTTTTAAAGTTTGCACCAGATATATTCGTTAATTGTCCAAGAGTATTCGCTGCATTCTACTTGCGCAAGTTTAAATATTTTGCACATCTCTTCTTTTGTGTTGCTCAAAGAACATTCCCCAATGCTCTTTGAGCAATGAGAATCATTCGCTTTTAAAGTTGCAATTTGAACAGCTTCTTCTATTGAAGATATTGTTTTTTCACTCTTGCTTATAAGAATTTTTATTTTTTGATATACAGAAAAGTCTTTTAAATATATTTCTTCAAATGATACTTTTTTTATAATGGATTTTGTTTCTTTTAAGGAAAGACCGTTCCATTCTGGCGATTTTAAAAAACAAAATGCTGGAAACTTTGGAAATGCCTTTTGGTTTTCTCTGGCGAAACTTTTTATTATTTCTTTTTGTTTTTTAATCAGCTCTAGCTCTTGATTTGGATTAAAGATTATTGCATTGAAACGATTGTTCATTCTTTTAGTATAGTATTTTTTCAAAAAAGGTTGTAGTATCTGTTTTATGAATATAAAAATCGGTAGTTTTTCTAATAAACAAAAGATTGCTTTTTTAATTGTCGCAGCTTTTTTTATTTTTGATATTGTTTTTTTATCTATCCGCTCTGTGTTTCCAGGAAAATCTTGTGTAAAGCTATTTTTTCAAGAATCTTCCTTCCCTGCAAAAAGACTTAAAGGCTTGGAAAAAAATGCCAAAGAAGGACAAATTCCTGCTCAAAAATATGCCTGGTTTGGTTTTTCTGATGAGCAAAAGCAGTCTTTTTCAGGATTTTATAATACTTTTGAATCTGCTTCAGTTTCTGTGCGAATAAAAATAAAAAATCTTTCAAAAAGAAAATACAATAAGCTTATGCAGTCTGAACAGATTTTTTACTATGGATTTGTTTATCCTTCTGATTTTAATAAAAAAGGCGCTCTTGTAAAATCTTATTCTTCAAGGATTTTTTGCGGAACAGATTTAAGAACTTTTTTTAAGCCCGACGCTGGCATTTCTTTTATTGACGTTGGATTTGCTGTGGAAAAGAATCTAAAAGAAAATGAACTGCCTTGCGGAATGGTTTTGTATTCTGATTTTCCGTTGGAGCTTCAAAAATTTGAAGTTTCTCAAGCGAGAATCGGCTTTGACAAGACGTCTTCCGTTCCGTATTATGGTCTTGCTTCAAACGGCGGCTCTTTTTCTGATTCAAATTATGTAGATTTTTCAGGCTCTTCCCTTGTTTTTCCTGTTGAAAATTCTTCTTCTTCGATTATGCCCAAAATTCAGATTGCATTTTCTGAAATTGAAGATTATGGAACTCCTGAAAATCAAACCACCGTTGCGCTTAATGCTGGCGGGGAAAAAATCACTATAAGAAGGGCAAGAGGCGTCTCTTCGATGACGATGCAAGCTTCTTCCTTAAAAAATCCGTTTAGCTCTTTTGAAATTTCAGAAAATGCCCAGATGGTCACAAAACTTATAATGACTCCAAATTCCAGCGATTTGTTGCCTAATGAAATGGGTACGGTTTTTAAAGCCTTGCCTACAGATCCCGGCTTAATCCTAGAAACAAAAAGAAGCGCATGGCGCACAAAGTATTATGAAGTTTACGAATGGGACCGGTTTCCTGGCTGCTTAATTTTTGATACTGCTGATTATGCTATTCAAAGCCAGTTTTTTACCCGGCTTGCTTTTTTCGCAGAAAAGACAGGTTATAAAGGAAAAATCCTTTCTGATTTAGAGCTTGGCAATATGCACGGATACAATGCCCACGATTACAGCGCAAGTTCTTTGGCCGATTTTTTTACAAAAGCGTTTGAAAATCCAGCTGTCTTGAATAAAAAAGAGTTGCTGCTTTTGGACATTTTAATAAAAAATGGTGTAGTCCTTGATAACGGAAACAATACTTTTTCTGCAGGAAGGGGAGCTGTAATTTCTATTTCAAAGGAATCTCAAAACTGGCTTAGGTATAGTTTTATAGCTCATGAAGCGTGGCACGGCATTTTCTTTTTGAACGAAAACTTTAGAAATACGGTTGCTGCTGTTTATTATACGATTGACAGCAAGTCTTTGGATTTTATAAGAGGCTATTGGGCTAGCCAGGCTTCGCTTAATTATGACCAGAGCGATGAATTCCTTATGCACAATGAATTTATGGCTTATATAATGCAGCAAAAACTCTATGGTGCTGGCGGGGTCGCTTCATATTTCGTTCATCTTGCAAACAGAAAGTCTGTAATGGACGCAATTCCTGAGCTTTGTGAATACGTTCGTAGAACTAAGGGCTGCACATTTGAAGATGCAGCACGAATCCTTGATGACTATGCTTTCGACAATTGGGGGCTTGCTTGCGGCAGAATTTCTCTTGTTAGCCGTTAGTTAAAGTCATTGAACTTTTTTTCAGCGCCTACAGTTGTTGGAGGTCCGTGACCTGGCAGAATAATTGTATCTTCTTGCTGGGAAAGAATTTTTTCTTCAATATTTCTTTTTAAGATATGGCTTGAATAATTTGAATTCGTGCTTCCAAGTCTGCCTGCGGAAAGTGAATCCCCTGTGAAGATTGCGTTTCCAATTTTATATACAATAGAATCTGCAGTGTGTCCCGGCAAGGCCATGTATGTAACAGGAAGTCCCGCTATTCTTATTTTTCCATCTCCAGAAACAATGCTTGTTTGCCTGCCTAGAATTTCCCAGTCCGCGCCATATATTTTGGGCGAATAGATTTTCATAAGCGTTTTTAATCCGTGAACATGGCTCCTGTGATTGTGGGTTATTAGAACCGCTACAAGTTCCAGTTTGTTTTCTTCTATTTGATTTATAATAGATTCTGTCAGTTGTCCCGGATCTATTATAATCGCTTGCTTTGTGTTTTCGTTGGCAACCACATAGCAGTTTGAAAATCCAGCAGAACTTAGGTGAAAGTATATCTTCATTAAAGAATTTCTCCCGTTTGCTCGTTGTCTTTCAGAGTTTCGTCTAAATCCATGTAGATTTGGCTTCCATTTTCTTCAAAAACAGCTTCTTTTGTGTTAGACATTTTGAATGAAACGTTTTCCAGTTCATGCTTGTAAAACAGAACTTTTTTAAGGTTGCAGTTTCTAAAAGATGTATTTATCAGTTTTGATTTTATAAACCTTGAGTTGTAAAGGTCTGTGTCGTCAAAAGAAGATTGGAAAGCTGAAATTCCATTAAAATTGTTCTGGATTAAGTCGCTTCCCGTAAAAAGCGTGTGCGAAAAAGTTCCTCCAGAAAATGATGTAAACAGGATATTGCTTTCAATAAGGTTGCAGTCTGCGAAAACTGAAAAGTCAAACATACTCATCCTGCTGCGAAATCCTTTTGAATGAACATTTTTAAATGTGCAGTGCATAAAATTGCAGCCATAAAAACGCTTGTTTGAAATGTCTATATCAGAAAAAGCCATGGAAGAGGCGTTTAATCCAACTATAGTTTCGTGTGTTTCGATGTAGTTGATAATGTCCTTCTGAATTTTTCCAGGATTCGGCGCGTGTATAAGGCAGTAGCTCTTTCCTTCATTAAGATTGCCGTTTTCGTCTAAAGTTGATACTGCAAGATTGTTGCAAGCTCTGACCGTGCATTTGTTTAATGAAAACATAAAATATATGGTAAAGTATTGCCCTGTTTTAGTCAAACGATTATTATTCGTTATATGGTAAACTTTGCTTTTTTGGATTCTGGCACAGGTGGATTGCCTTATTTAAAATATCTTAAAGAAAAAAGCCCTCTGTCAAAATGCATTTATGTTGGGGATACTAAGAATTTTCCTTACGGAGAAAAAACTTCTGAGCAAATAATAAAAGATTCCTGCGAGTGCGTTCAAAATATTTTAAATATTTGGAATCCAAATGTTGTTGTAGTTGCGTGCAATACAATTTCTGTCACCGCTTTAGACGAAATGCGCAAAAGATTTCCAAAAACTCCTTTTGTTGGAACCGTTCCAGCCATAAAGCCTGCCGCAGCTGTTACAAAATCTAAAAAAATCGGGCTTTTAGCCACAGATGCAACTGTAAATCACCCATATACAAAAAAACTTATAGAAGAATTTGCCGAAAGTTGCGAAGTTTTTTCAAGAGGCGATCCAGAACTGGTTTCTTTTATTGAGCACGAATATTTTTTTTCATCAAACGAGCAGCGGCTTAAAGCTGTAACGCCAGCTGTAGATTATTTCAAGAGCAGGAATTGCGATGTCATTGTTCTTGCGTGTACCCATTTTTTAAATATGGCAGATTATATACAAACCGTTGCCGGCTCTGGAATAAAAGTTATTGACAGCCGGGAAGGCGTTGTTCGCCACGCGCTTGAAGTTGAAGAATCTTCTTTTAAGGAACAAAATGGAAAGTCTCTTGACTTTCAGACAGAAGTTTCAAAGCTGTTCGTTACAGGATTTAAGAAAAAAAACGACAGTGAATGTTACAAATCTTTTTGTAAAAACAATGGAATTGTTTTTGGCGGACTCATTCCATTAGTTTAAAAAAAATTGTATAATCAGAGCATTATGGCTAAAATTCAAATGAAAAATAAAATCGCTGAACTTGACGGCGATGAAATGACACGCGTTCTTTGGAAGGTTATAAAGGATGAACTTCTTTTGCCTTATATTGATCTTCAAACTGAATATTATGATTTAGGATTAAAAAATCGTGATGATTCTGATGACAAGGTGACTTACGAATCTGCAGAAGCTATAAAAAGACTTGGAGTCGGAGTAAAGTGCGCAACAATAACTTCAAATGTGGCTAGACAAAAAGAGTATAACTTAAAACAGCTGACGCCTTCTCCAAATGGAATAATTCGCGCAGAGCTAGACGGAACAGTTTTTAGAACTCCAATTTTCGTAAAAAATATTCAGTGCAATGTTTCTAGCTGGAAAAAGCCTATAATCTTAGGGCGGCACGCTTACGGTGATGTTTATAAAAACTGCGAAATAAAAACTCCTTGCGCAGGAAAAGCTGAGCTTGTTTTTACGGGTGTAGATGGCACAGAAATCCGAAAAACAATTATGGACATGAAAGGTCCTGGAATAATTCAAGGAATTCATAACTTGGACAATTCTATTGAAAGTTTTGCGCGCTGCTGTTTTACTTACGCTTTGGATCAAAAAGTTTCTGTTTGGTTTGGAGCAAAGGATACTATTTCTAAAATTTATGACGGGAATTTTAAGGCGATTTTTCAGCGTGTTTTTGATGAGGAATTTAAAGAAAAATTTGATTCCGCAGGAATTGAATATTTTTACACTTTGATAGATGACGCTGTTGCTAGAATAATGAAGTGCGAAGGCGGACTTATGTGGGCTTGCAAAAATTATGACGGCGACGTTATGAGCGATATGGTTGCCTCTGCCTGCGGTTCTCTTGCAATGATGACTTCTGTTCTTGTTAGTCCTGACGGAAAATTCGAATACGAAGCAAGCCATGGAACTGTTCAAAAGCATTACTACCGCTATCAAAAGGGCGAAAAAACATCAACAAATCCTGTTGCTCTTATTTTTGCTTGGACTGGAGCGCTTGCAAAACGCGGCGAACTTGATGGAACTCCTGAGCTTGTTGAATTTGCTCACAAGCTTGAAAAAGCAACTCTTGAAACAATTGAATCAGGTTATATGACTGGCGACCTTGCAAGAATTGCAAATCCTGCTGCTGTAAAAGTTTTAGATTCTTGGGAATTTATTGCGGCAATAAAAGACCGGCTTTAAAAACCAATTTATAAAAAAAGGCTTATCTAAAAGCATGAACTATTAGATAAGCCTTTTTTAAGGTTTATTAAGAATCAAAAAACGTCTAGTCAAGGTTTTGGGCGTAAAGCGTGCCTTGACCAGACGTATTATAAAACTGAAAGTCTAGCTTAGCAGTTTAAGAGTCTAAGAATCTTTCCCTTAAATAAAATCATAATAAAGTCAAGAATCCAAATAATATTCCAACCTAAGAAAAGCCTTAGAATACCAGCAACGTACTTTTTTTCTTTAAATCTTGTTATAAATCCGAATAACCAAGAAGTAATTGGAATAAGAGCAAAGATAACACTAAGAATCCTTGACATTCCAAAATAGTCTTTTCCTTTTTTTGCCATAAAGTCCTCCAAAATAAAAGCAAATATATACTATTTTCAGCCCATATTCGTCATTTGTCAAATAAAAAGAATTATGATATGCTTTGCTCATGATTAAACGAAATTCTGGTTTTTCAAATTTAACTGCTGGTTATTTATTCCCTGAAGTTGCTCGCCGCCGCAGGGAATATTCTCAAAATCATCCGGATGCGCAGATTATAAGTCTTAGCATTGGAAATACAACAGAACCTCTTCCTGAATTTATAGCAAAGGCTATGGCTGATTATGCGATGGCTCTTTCTACTAAGAAAGGTTATTCTGGATATGGCGATGAACAAGGAAATCCTGTCCTTAGGAAAAAGATTGCTGAAGTTTGGTATAAAGGATTAGCAACTGCTGAGGAAGTTTTTATTTCTGATGGCGCAAAATGCGATATTGCTAGAATTCAAACTCTTTTTGGTTCTAAGGCAAAAATCGCTGTTCAAGATCCCGCTTATCCTGTTTACGTTGACGGTTCTGTTATTGTTGGTGCTGCTGGAAAAAACAATGGAACGGGGTATAAAGGTGTTGCTTATATGCCTTGCGTGCCAGAAAATGGATTTTTCCCTGACCTTTCAAAAATTAAAAAGAATTCTATTATTTACTTTTGTTCTCCAAACAATCCTACTGGGGCTTGCGCAACTAGGGAACAGTTGAAAAATCTAGTAGATTTTGCAAATTCTAACGGCTGCATTATTATTTACGATGCTGCGTATAGAGAATTTATTAGAGATGAAAATCTTCCTAAAACAATTTTTGAAATACAGGGAAGCCGCACTTGTTCTATTGAAATAAATTCTTTTAGTAAACCAGCTGGATTTACAGGTGTTCGTTTGGGCTGGTCTATTGTTCCAATGGAATTAAAATTTGCCGATGGTTCAAGCGTAAACCGTGATTGGAATAGAGTAATGACAACTCTTTTTAATGGAGCTTCTAACATAGCGCAAGCTGGTGGCATTGCTTGCTTAGAGCCAGAAGGTCTTGACGCAATGAAAAAGGTTATTGATTATTATCTTGAAAATGTAAAAATGATTAATGACGCATTGGAAGGTGATAATTTCAAGAAGGCTGGTGTAAAAATTTATTCCACAGGCAACAGTCCGTATCTTTGGGTGAAATTTCCTAAGATGAACAGCTGGGATATTTTTGACCGCTTGCTAGATGAATGTCATATTGTTACAACTCCGGGCAGCGGTTTTGGACCTTCTGGAGAAAGTTTTATAAGATTCAGTTCCTTTGGCCATCAAGAAGATGTAAAAGAAGCTTGCAAAAGGCTTGCTGAGTTTAAAATATAACTTTTAGATTGCAACTTTTATAGTTGGGATTTGTATCCTATGCTAAGTTTAAAAGCCGTTCCCCATTCGTTTTTTATCATGTCAGAAACAACGGCTTTTAAACTTGTGTGGAATTCCCCATTGTAAAAAGATGTAGAAAAATAAGGAGCTATGGCGATAGTGTAGTCTTCCTTAAAGAATTCTGTGATTCTTCCAAAATCTAAGTAATCTTTGCCTGCAAAAGAAAGCGATGAATTTATTCCAAAGATGAACACTTTGTTTTTTATGTAAAGATTGTCTGTAAATACATCAATATTTAATCCGAGTGTATCATTTATAAATAAAGAAGAATCAACTGTTTCCTGCGGCAAGCTGTACGCAGTTATATTCACTTGAAATTCTTTGGCTCTAAAGCGCGGCTCAAAAAGAATGTACGCTGTTTCAAAATCAGAAAGCTGAAGGCTCGTATGCTTTTTAAAAGGAACTGAAGAAATTCCTGCTTGCATAAAGAGCGACGTCGTGTAAGTGTTTCCTAAAAGCAGATTCATGCCAGTTCGCCAATAGAGCGTGTCCACTACTAAAATGTTTTCATCGTTGTTGTTTTGTTTTAATGGAACTCCCAGCCCTGCTGAAATATCAAAAGTAAAAAGTCTATAAACGCAAGCGAATCTAAAATCTGTATTGAATACATAGCTGTTGTCTAATTCGTGATTAACGTAAATGTAAGTTCCTAAGGCTATTGGCTGAACTGTAAAGTGTATTACGTCTGAAAATCCAACTCCAAAAAGCGGGTATATTACAGAACCTGCCAATCCCAGCCAGCTTTCCATAAGCCTTGAAGCGATTGGCTGAATGCCAAACTGTCTTCTTAAAAATATGTCAGAGCCGATGGGCTCATAAGTTCCTATAAATGCGCTTAAGTAGTTTGAAGAATCTAAAAGTCTGCGCCTAAAAATTATAGAAAGCTCGTCAATTTGAAAATCTGCCGGTGTTTTTTTGAATACAGAATTTTCTATAAGATCATCTGTAGCAACTGAAAATTCTGCTCTTGCAAAAATATCTTCAGAAATGTTTAATTGTCCAGAAAAATATGATTGTATTCTTAAGTCAGGATTAAATTTGTCAGGGGTGTCTGATGTAAAATCTGCTTTTCCTCCTGCAAAACCGCTGAAAGACACGTTCGCAAAAGCAAAAGAGGCTGTCGCAATAATAATTGTTATAAAAGCAATTTTTTTTATATTTTTATTCATCTATATCACGCTCCAATAAAACTCTTTGTTAATCTAAAATTCGGTTTTTTATATGCAGCAAGTGCAAGCTCTGATTTTTGACCTAGTATTCCTCTTTAATTTTCGGCAGATATTTATAAAAATATAAGAAAAAAAATCGCAAGAATATAAAAAAAACGTGTCATAACTGCTTGAATTATGAAAATTACTGTGTATAATTTCAAGTATGAGTGACTATCTTGATCCTAACAATGAAGAACTTCTAAAAGACTTTTTTGCTGAAGCTGAACAGCAAGTTGAAACGCTTGAAAGCAATGTTCTTGTTATTGAAAATGATCCTACAAATCATGACGCTATAGATGAAATCTTTCGAGCAGCACACACGCTAAAAGGTGGCTCTGCCACTGTAGAAATGAACGAGCTTTCTAGTTTTACGCATAAAGTAGAAGATGTTCTTGACGAAATTCGTTCAGACAGATTGGCTGTTACAGAGCCGGTTGTCGATGTCTTGCTTAGTTCTATTGATGTAATAAAAGCTATGATGGAAGCTCGCCGCAATGGAGAGGTTTATTCAGAAGATGTTACAGAAATAGAAAACAAATTAAAATCATATATTCCAGAAAAAGGTGACAAAAAAGCCGGCCATAAACCTCCTGCCGGAACAGGACCTTCTATTCCTGCTCATGAAGAAAAAGCAGCTCCTGCGCAAAGCTCAACGAATCAGTCTCCTTTTGTTTATCCAGAACTTTCTGAATCTGAATATATGGAATTAAAAGGAGCTTGCGAAGGTTCCCAGAAGCTTTGGCTTGTTTCTGTAAAATTCGACGAAAATAATCCTATGAATTCTGTTGGTGGAATACAAGTTTTTGCAGCATTAAAAGCTTTAGGAAGCGTTTTAAAAACTGTTCCTGATTTTGATGCCTTGTATGAAGACGAATTCCACGAAACAGTGTTTTACTATTTGGCTTCGGATTGTGAAGCTTCTAAAATTGAAGATACTGCATTCTTAGGCGATGTTACTCTTTGTACAGACGCTCACCTTGTAGAAGAGCCGCAGAAAAAGGCTGAGGCTGCTGAAAGCGAAGCTCAACCGCCTTTGGCTTCAAATAAAGACGAAAAGACAAATTCAGTTTCTGCGGACACGCAAAAAACAGAAACGCAAAGCACGGCTGAGTCCGAGCAAAAGCCTGTTCCGAAAGAAGATACTCAAGCTGCTGCGGCAAAACATCCTGAAAAGAAGGATGCTCACAATGCTATTTCAAATCAGAATAGCGTGCTTAGAGTCGATTCTCGGCGAATAGACTATCTTTTAAATCTTGTAAGCGAAATTGTAATAGCAAAGGCTGCATTTAATCAGCTTTCTGCAAGCCTTACAAAAGAAGTGACTTCTTTTCAGCAGTCGCAGGTTGCGTTCCGCGAAAAAATTGGCCGGGTTACAGAAACAATTTCGTCATATATCGAAGATGTGAAAAATGGAAAGTCTTTGCAAGAAATTCATTCCGCAGTTGCAAAAGAATTGCAGACTTTAACTTCATCCTTTGATGGAAACGATGTTTCTCTAAAAGCTATAACTACAAAATTCCGTTCTTCCACTCAAAATCTTGGAAGAATAACAGGAGAGCTGCAAGAAGGTGTTATGAAAATCCGAATGGTTCCAATCAATCAGATTTTCAGCCGCTTCCCTAGAGTCGTCCGCGACCTTCAAAGAGAGCTTTCTAAAAAAATCGAACTTGTTATTGAAGGTGAGGACACTGAGCTTGATAAATCAGTTGTAGAAGACCTCTTGGATCCCATAATGCACTGCGTTCGCAATTCTGTTGACCACGGTATTGAAATGCCTGAAAAAAGGCTTGCTGCCGGCAAAAGCGAAACTGGAAAGGTCTTGCTCAAGGCAGAAAATGAAGGTAATCAGATTGTTATAGAAATTGCCGATGACGGTGCTGGAATTGACGTTGAAAAAGTAAAAAACAAGGCCATTCAAAAAGGGCTTATACATCCAGACAAGGTTCTTACAGATCAAGAAGCTTTTCAGCTTATCTTTGAGCCTGGCTTTTCTACTGCTGATAAAATTTCGAATATTTCAGGCCGCGGTGTAGGGCTTGATGTTGTAAAGACGATGATAGAGAAACTTAAAGGAACAGTTTCTGTTTCGTCTAAAAGAGGCGAAGGAACTACCTTTACAATAAAGCTTCCACTCACGCTTGCAATAATTCAAGGGCTTTTGGTAAAAGTTGGAACTCAAATATATTCTATACCGATTGCTTCCGTAATTGAAAGCCAAAGAATAAAGCATAGCGATATAAAGACTATAGACAACTATGAAGTTCTAAATGTTAGAAATGAAGTTATAAGTGTTCTGCGTCTTTCAAGGCTCTTTGGCATAAAGGAAACTGTAGAAGACGAATTTTGCAATATTGTTATTGTGGGTTCAAAAGACAAAAAAGTCGGTATTATGGTCGATTCCCTTATTGGAGAAGAAGATGTTGTAATAAAACCTCTTAAAGACCAGTTTACTGTTTCGCCAGGTATTGCCGGTGCTTCAATACTTGGAGATGGTTCTGTATCTTTGATAATCGATGTAAGCCAGTTGCTCGATTTGAGTTTAAAACAAGATATAGATGCACAGCGTTTTTTAGAAGCCTAGAGTTTAGTTGAGGAAATTATGACTATAGAATCTATTCTAGTATCAGATGAAAACAGCGATAGTACAAATGCCTTGATGTCAAAGGTTGGCGACGAGTTAAACCGCGAAAGAGATGCTCAAGAAACCATTGATTTTAAAATGGTTACATTTTCGCTTTCTGGAAAAGATTACGCAATCGACATTATGTATGTAAAAGAAATTGCAAAAGCCGGACTTTTTACTTACGTTCCTAATACATTGCCATTTGTGATTGGTGTGTATAATTTGCGTGGTGAAATAATTCCGATTCTTGATATGCGAATCTTTTTTAATATACCGATTCCTGAAACTAAAGAAAACGAACTTAGAAATTTGTTAATTCTTACTGTAAACGAACAAACTTTTGGAATTGTTGTCGATAAGATTGATAAAGTTGTTGGCGTGCAAAAAAGTTCCATTCAGCCACCGCATCCGCTTTTTGTTGATATAAATGTAAAGTACATTTCGGGAGTTGTAGAAAGCAACAAGCATCTTTATATCTTGCTGGATATAGAAAGAATTTTTTCAAATTCAAGCTCTGCGGAAGATGTTTCTAAAAATTCTGCTTTAAAAGAAGGTTTTTCGCTTGTAAAACCGCAGCAGTTGCACTCAAATAGTCAAGTTTCTGAAAAGGTTGAAAATCAAGCTGGTTCATCTGGCGCAAATGCGAATCCTCTTGAAAAAAATGTTTCGGCTGGCAAAGACGATAAGGCTATAAACGATGAGCAGGATTTTAAGTTCATAAGCGAAGGCCTTAGTAATTTTGCAAAATTTTTTGTTTCATCAGTAAACAAAGATTGGGTTGCAAGACGCCTTTCTGAATGGAGAAAACTTCGCGGAGAACAAAATATCCAGTTGCAAAATGCTGGCGATGCTCAAGAATTTTTAAAACCTTTTTGGTCTGCACATACAGGTTCCTTGTGGACAAAAGAGTATGCGGATTCTGTGTTTGCAGTTTTGCCTGAGAATTCCGCTAAACAAATTGTTGTCTGGAATCCAGGATGCGCAAAAGGTCTTGAAACGTACTGCTTAGCTTGTGTACTTTCAAAACGCTATCCTGATGCGAAAATAAAGGTTTATGCTCAAGATACAGACCTTTTGAACGTCGCAAACGCTCCGATGTTGACAATTTCTCAAGCAGATGCGGAAGGCTGGCTTTCTCCTTTTGTTTCAAAAAATGCTAGTGGCAATTTTACTTTTAATCAGCAAATTAAAGATAGCATTCTTTTTGAATACCATGACTGCCAGCATACAAATGCTATGCCTATGATTGATTTAATTTTTTCAAGAGATTTGCTTTCTCTTCTTCCTGATGAAGCTAGAAGTTCTGTTATGAGAGATTTTGATGAAAAGCTAAAAGGAAATGGAATACTTATTATAGGTGATAATGAATCGGTATCTGATTCTCCTGATTTTATGGAACATACTGTAGGTTCAATTACTGTCTATAAAAAGCAATAATTATATTAGTTGTTTTTATTTGGAGGATTTAAATGAGAGTAGAGTATATTAACCCATTTGTTGAAACTTCTTATAAGGTTTTAAAAGAAGTTTTGGGCGGTGCTGATGTAAAGCGTGGAAATCTTTATTTAAAATCTACTGCAATGCCTGTAATGGGAGTTGCCGCTTTAGTCGGTCTTGCCGGCGATGTGGAAGGTCGTGTTCTTTTTGATATGACTTTAGAAACTGCGCTGAATATAGCATCACAGATGAACGGAGAAAAACTTGCAGAATTTGATGATCTTGCAAAGGCTACAATTAGCGAGCTTGCTAATCTTATAACTGCGCAGGCAGTTACAAAACTTCATGAACTGAATTTTAAATTTGATCTTACTCCGCCAGCTCTTTTTGTTGGTCAACAGATGGAAATTGCAGCCCTAGCTGGTAGCGGAGAAAATGTAGAGGCTCTTATAGTTCCTCTTATTACTGAATATGGAAAAATCGAAGTAAATGTTGCTATTCGAGAGAGAGCTTAGCAAGTCACTTATAGAAATATGGAGATAAATTATGAAAACTGCACAAGATTTTCCTACGATTAACGAACGTCCGCCTGAGGGAATCAAAGCAGACGGAAGTGCATACAGAGTAATGATAGTTGATGATTCAATGTTTGTTGCAAAACAGCTTGGTCAAATTTTAACAAGCGAAGGTTATGAGGTTGTAGCAACCGCTGTAGATGGAAAAGACGGCGTTGATAAATACAAAGAACTTGCTCCTAACATCGATCTTGTTACAATGGACATCACAATGCCTCGTATGGATGGAATAACTGCTCTTGAGCAAATAATGACATTTGATAAGCAAGCAAAAGTTGTAATGGTAAGCGCGCTTGGTAAGGAAGAACTTGTAAAAAAGTCTCTCCTGCTAGGGGCAAAAAATTACATTATAAAGCCTTTGGACAGAAAAAAGGTTCTTGAGCGAATTGCTGCCTGCTTAAAATAAATTACTTTTCTCCTGATGGAATGTATTGCCATAATGGACTAAAAAATGTATTTTATAGGCAATATTTTATATTCATCAGGAGGCAATATGAAACATTTAAAATCTGTTATCTCGGCTTTAGTTGTGGGGACTGTGATTGGTATGACAAGCTGTGGCTCTTCTGGCATAAAAATTGCTGTTCCAAATGACACTACTAACGAAGCCCGTGCATTGCTTTTACTTCAGGATAAGGGAATTATAACCTTAAAAGATGGTGCTGGAATTACTGCAACGGTAAGAGATATAAAAGACAATCCGAAAGGTATAAAATTCAGCGAAGTAGAGGCTGCTCAAATTCCTAACGTTCTAAAAGATATGGACTACGGAATTATAAATTCAAACTATGCTATTGGCGCAGGAATTAATCCTGTAAAGGATTCTCTTGCAATAGAAGGCTCTTCTTCTGCTTATGCTAATATTGTGGCCGTAAAGGAAGGCGAAGAAAAGTCTGACAAGACAAAGGCTTTAGTAGCTGCTCTTAAAAGCAAAGCTGTTGCTGATTATATTGCTGAAAAATATGATGGCGCAGTTGTAAGCACTGTTGAAGTTCCTGGCGACGGATACGACAGTTCTGTTGATTATAACAAACTAAAATCTACATCGATTCGTGTAGCAGCTTCTCCAACTCCTCATGCGGAAATTCTTAAAATTGCAGAAAAAATTCTTGCTGAAAAAGGTGTAAAACTCGTTGTAACAGAATTTACTGACTACGTGCAGCCTAACAATGTTGTAGAAAGCGGCGAATTTGATGCGAACTATTTCCAGCATCTTCCATATCTTTTGGATTTTAATAGCCAGAATAACACTCACCTTGTTTCTGCCGCTGCAATTCATGTAGAACCAATGGGAATCTATGGCGGAAAACAAAAATCTTTGGATTTGCTATTAAAATAAGATGATAGAAATAAAGAATCTTTCTAAGATATTTAAATCTGAAGAAAAGAATTCTTCAGAAGTAGAGGCTCTCAAGAATATTAACCTAAGAATCGAAGACGGAGAAGTCTTTGGAATTATAGGAATGAGCGGTGCAGGTAAGAGCACTCTTGTTCGATGTATTAATATGCTTGAGCGTCCTACTTCTGGCAGTGTTCTTATTGACGGAAAAGATATAGGCAGTTTCTCTGCAAAAGAGCTAAGAGCTTTAAGAAGTAAAATTTCTATGATTTTTCAGGGATTTAATCTTCTTATGCAAAGAAACTGTTTGGATAATATCTGTTTTCCCCTTGAACTTGCTGGGACAAAGCGAGCGGAGGCAAAAAAAAGGGCTTTAGAGCTGCTAAATACTGTAGGTCTTCCAGATAAAGCGTATAAATATCCCGCTCAACTTTCCGGGGGGCAACAGCAGCGCATTGCAATTGCTAGAGCCCTAGCTACAGAGCCTAAAGTTCTTTTGTGCGATGAAGCAACAAGCGCTTTGGATCCAAAAACTACAGAAGACATTCTTGAGCTTATTCAGGATATAAATAAGCGGCTTCATATTACTGTTGTTGTAATTACGCATCAGATGAGTGTTGTTGAAAAAATTTGTTCAAAAGTTGCAATTCTTGATGAAGGAACTGTTGTTGAACAAGGCAATGTTTCTGATGTCTTTATGCATCCTAAGTCTAAAACTGCAAAGCGTCTTGTTTTTCCTGACAATGCAGAAGGTTTTGATGAGGATACTTATTCTTCTGACAAAAAAGTTCTTAGAGCTGTTTTTGTTGGAAAAACCGCAGCGGATGTTTCTTTAATTGCAAAACTCGCAGCAGAAAAAAATATTCTTGCAAATATTCGCTATGCTTCTACAAGAAGTATTCAGAACAAGGCTTATGGCAATATGATTTTAGAGCTTGACAACAATGATGATATTGTAAAAAGGGCTAAAGAGTTTTTTGAAGCAAATGAGGTTGTTGTAGAGGTATTAAATTGAATATAAACACTATTTTTTCTCCACAGGCTGTTCAGGAAGCTTTGGAAATATTAAGAGATGAAATTCCGTTCGCTCTGCTTGAAACTTTATATATTACAATAGTTTCTACGATTTTTGCGTTTATAATAGGTCTGCCGCTTGGAGTTTTGCTTGTTGTAGGCGAAAAAAAAGGAATTCTTCCATTGCCCTCAGCATTGATGAAGATAATAAATGCTGTTATTGATATTATCAGGTCAGTTCCTTTTTTGATTCTTATGATAGTAGTTTTTCCACTTACCGCTTTGATAGTGGGAACTAGAGTTGGAACTACAGCTTCTATAGTGCCTCTTGTTATTTCTGCATTTCCGTTTATTGCCCGGCTTGTCGAAAGCAGTTTGCGAGAAGTTAATCCAAATATAATAGAAGCCGCTCAAAGTATGGGAGCTTCTCCTTTTCAGATTATAACAAAAGTTATGATTCCAGAAAGCATACCTTCCCTTGTAAGCAATATGACAATTGCGATTACTACAATTTTGGGATACACCGCAATGAGTGGTATTATTGGTGGCGGCGGACTTGGAAAAATCGCGATTAATTACGGCTATTATCGCTATAAGTATCTTGTTATGATTTTTGCTGTTATTCTTCTTGTGGCGCTTGTCATGATTTTCCAAACAGTTGGTTCAAAAATCGCATTGAAAAGCGACAAAAGAATAAAAGGTTAAAGATTTCTTAGTTCTTCAAAAATCGTTTCATCTATGCTTTGCTTTGAATATTTTGTTATGTCTACGCTTTGCTCAAAACTTAAATAGTATAAAATGCTTTGAATTTTTGACGAATCTATTCCAAGCATATTTGCAGCTGCAATTTTATAAAGACTTTGCTGGTAGAAAAAATATTCTGGGTTTATAGTCTTGTTTGTTTTATAGTCCACTAAGGTATAAGTTCCGTCCTCGTTTTTAAAAATAAGATCCATAATTCCATTCACAATGTTTTTTCCAATACGCATTTTAAAATTCCATTCAGTTTTCCAAAATGGCTCTTTAATTTTTTTTGCAGCTTGAAATTTGTGCCATAGTTCGCTGTTTTTCAAGGCATTTTCCATGCTTTTGCATATTTTTAGCAAAGTTTGCCTTTTATCTTCTGAAGAAAAATTTGAAAGCATATCCAAGATTATTTGGTTTTCTACATATAAGGCTCCATTTGAGTCTTGCAGAATTGTATTATTGCCATTTGCGCTGTCCTCTAGTATGGAATGCATTAGAGTTCCAAAATCTGATTTTGATATTGTATTTTTAGGTTGCTTTAATTCATCTTCTTCAGATTGCTCTTCGCAGCTGTTTATCAACAACGCTAGCTCTTCTTCATACAGATTTTTCGCCGCATTTTTTTCGCTATACTTTTCTGCTGGTCTTAATTTTTCAAATGTGCTTGGTGAAAATTCAACTATAGATTTTTTTTCTAGCTTGATAATCTCTTTTCTGTCACCTTGGTAGTATTTAGAATTTTCATTTATAACTTTATTTCTTAGTTCATTTGTAGGAAGTTCATCTGCATTTAAGCTAAACAGCAAATCTTTGCTTTGCGGGCAAATGAGTTCTAATGTAAAAGGCGCGTCCTTTATAAAGTCTATTTTTTTTGTAAAAGTCTCATCTTTTTCAAACTGAACACTTTGCTGCTGGCTGCTTAAATCCTCGTTTATATAGAAATTCTTGTAATAGTGGCTTATTAAATTTACTACAGGATTTGAAGCTACAGTCTCTGAAATATTGCTTTCTCCATTTTTTGAGGCAATTTTTATGCTTCCCACTATGTAAAAATCTTGAACAGCCCTAGTGCAAGCTACATAAACAAGACGCCTAAATTCTGCAAGCTCTTTTGCCTGCGCAAGTCTTTTTTCTTTTATAAAGAAATAATTTCTAGTTCCGTCTGCTGGTTTTATAACCAGGCCGGTATGCTCGTCAAAGTAGAATCTAGGTTCGTTTTCAGGTCTTAACGATGATGTGATTCCTGTTATAAAAACATGCTCGAATTGCAACCCTTTGCTTTTGTGGATTGTCATTATGCTCACGCAATCATCTTTTTCAATAGGATAATCGAGTTCCGGCATGTTTTTTGAATTTTGTTTTATCTGTTCAAGCATATCTGTAAAATCTGCAAGATTTAAGCCTTGAGAGTCAGCTTTTATAGCAAGAGCATACAATGTGTCGAACTGTTCTGAAATTAATTGGGCTTTTTCTGAAATTAATGTTTCGTATCTGTATCCAGTATGATACCACAGATAGTTTAATGTCTCTGCAACAGGTCTAGAAAGTGTGAGCGGCTGTTGCTCCAAATACATATTTTTTGCATTTATGTATTTTTTATAGGCTTGCAAATTTAAGCTAAAACTTTCTTCAATTTGTTGCTCTACAGAAGAAGAAAATATCTGCTCTTCGTTGTTGTTTTTATAAATTGCAAGAATATTTTCTATTTCTGGAACCGAAAGACCTACAAAAGGGGAGGCAAGAAATCCTGCAAATGCATTTGTGTTAGCAGGGTAAATGCAAGCCATAAGAAAGTTGCAAATATCGTTAGCAATAGATTCTGAAAACAAATTTGACTGGAAATCAAGCGAGTATGGAATTTTAAAATGCTCTAGCCAATGGCACAAAATTTTTCTGTTCGTTCTAGATTTGTCTAAAATGGCAAAGTCTGACCACTTTGCTTTTCCATTTGAGTTTTCGTAAATGTCTTTTATTTTTTTAGCAATAAAATAGTTTACGTTGTCTTTTTCGCTTAAAAATTCGTTGCTATTGTTTTTAAAATATTCATCGTTTAAAAGTATTACGGCATGAGAATTTGTTTCATCAAAGTTTGAAAGTTGCGCAGGCTTTATCTTTTGATGTTTTTTATCTTTTGTAACTTGCCATGCGATTGTTGATTCTGGATAGTAAGATTCGTAGTCTTTTTGATATTCTTCATCCAAAGAAAAAATCGCATTTTCTAAATTGCTTTTATTTTTTAGCCAAGTTCCGTCTTCTTGCGGAACGAACGCTCCAAACATTGTGTTAAAACTGGCAAGCAGTTTTTCATTTGAACGATAGTTGTTCGACATGTGCAAATAGGTTTCTTCACCATTTTCTGCGCCGATTTGCGCAAGGTCTTCTTTTAATTGGGTAAATACAGAAACGTCTGCGCCTCTAAATTTGTAGATTGATTGTTTTTCGTCGCCTACAAAGAACAGCTTGTTTTTTGCTAAAAGCTTATTTTTTAAAATAAAATCCCTAAGGGTGATGTTTTTATCTTTTAGAATAGAAAGATCTGTTCCTTGCGGTATGGAAAGCAAAAATAATAAATCGCGGTTCGAAGCGTTGTTGTCTTGAAATTCATCAATCATTATAAAACTGAATGACTGAATCATTTGGTCGCGGATGTTTTGCTCTTCTTGCAAGATTTTTAAAGCCATGCAGCTTACATCGCTGAACGAAAGATTTCCAGATACTCGTTTTGATTCGTTTGTGAGCTCTGTAAAGTCATCTAAAAGCTTGCATAGAATTTTGTTATACGGCTGCTCTTTTATTGTCGCAAACAAAGAAAAAAAAGCGTCCGCAATATTTTTATCCGGCTCTGGTCTTGTTGTATTTTGTTTTAGACTGTTAATCAAAGGCTTAAAATCACTGTTGTAAAGTTCTTTTAATTCTGCTTCCGAAGAATTTTCTGATTTTTTTACATAAAACTTAGGATATTTTAAATTTTTGATTTTAGCAAAAAAAGTTGTTATATTTTGTTCTGCTTGGTCAATTTTTGAGTTAAAATCTGAATCTGATAGGGTAAAAATACCTTCTACATCTAAAGATAAAAAGTCTTGAAAGCTGTAAAGAAGTTTTTTGTACTCGGCAATAAAGTCGTCTTTATAAAATGGAAAATTTTCTATTAGCGAAAAAATACCTTCTGTCGTCTTCTTAAATTTTAGACAGAGTTTTTCCCATTCTTCAGAAAGAATTTCTATTTGCGTTTTTGCAAAATTCTTAAAAAAATTCTTTTCGGTGGCAAGGGAAGTGTGTTTATATACTGTTTCTGCAAAAATATCTGCAATTTTTTGAATTTCGTCAGAACTTGAAAAATGTAAAATTGTATTTTTTATTTTTTTATTTTGAATAGAATTATCGTTTAACAGATTGATTACAAATTGCAAAGCCTGAAACTTTACTGAAGAAAGTGTATTTTCATTCTCTGTGGAAAAGTCTGGCCGTATTCCGTAAAGATTTGCACTTTTGCGAAGAATTTCTGCGCAAAATGAGTCTAAAGTTTGAATATGAACTGAATTGAACTTTTCTAGCGCGTTTTTTGCCTTAGTTCTTTTTTCTTGCGGACAAAGCGGGTCTTTTGCAAAAAACGAAAGCATTTCGTAAATGCGGACATACATTTCTGCTGCTGCTTTTTTTGTATACGTTAGGGTAAGAATTTTTGAAGGATCTGAGTCTTCTATCTGTTCCATAACAAGCCATGCGAAACGGGTTGCAAGCACTTGGGTTTTTCCAGAACCCGCTCCAGCTGCTACAACGGCATTAGATTTGTGGCAGCATACATTTAGCTGGTCGTCATCAAGGTTTCTTTCTAAATCTTCAAGATATGGATACTTTTCTTTAAGTTCTTCAATATTTTTAGCCATTTTTTTTCCTATTGCAATTTATTTTCTGAAATTGAAAACGTAGTCCTGCATATTGTTTTGTAGCTACAATTGCTGCAGTCTGAATATTCATCCAATTGATAAAATTTGTTTTTGTCCGTTATAATCTTTTCCTTTTTAAAAGGTTCAAAAGACATAGATTTTATTTTTTTTGAAAAATAATCGCTGTATTCAAAAAATACAGGAATAGTTTTTTCTGTGAACTCTGCAGCCTTTGTATTCTTTTTGCTGTTAGAGTCAGGATAAAATATTGTTTCGTCTTTTTTATTTTTTATAGAGATAAAAGTTCCTTGCTGGACGTCCATTTTATTGTTGTCTACAAGAATTTTATACAAAGCCAACTGAAAATTTTTTAGTTCATTTACTTCGATTGGATTTTTTTCAACTAAACATGCATTTGCTTCGCTTCCTTTTGGCAGGGCTGTTGTTTTGTAGTCAACTATTGCATAAATTTCACCGTCTTCGTCTGTAGTCTGTTTTAAAAGGCAGTCAATTTTTCCGTACAATGAATATTCTTTATCATCAGGAGTAAAAAACAGCGGTTTTTCTGTTGCAACTATCTGCCAATTTCCAAAAAGAGTTGAAGAACAGAAACAACTTAAAAATGACAGTATTGTTTTGCAAAAATTATCTTTTTGCGAAATTAGTATGTCTTTTACAAGCGGGCGGCGGTTGTATTTTTGTGTTTCGATTGCGCTAAAAAAACACTCTTCTATATCGTTTTGTATGATAGAAGAAATTACTTGATTTTTGTTATTATCTGATTCTGGCGTTGCGTCCAACGAACTATGAGAAAAGCCGTTTTCGTTTGAAAGTGGCAAAATTCTTTTAAAAGCATGCGAAGGCTCTTGCCATTTTTTTAAAAGAAAATCCATTATACTGTGAAGAATATTTCCAGTTTCGTACTTGTCCATTAATTCTGTGTTAAAGTCATCTTCTTTTATTTTTAGAACGTTTCTAAACAGCCAGTTTCGCGGACAAGGAAAAAAGTTTGCAAGGTCGCTTTGCGTTATTCTCGGCAAATCGCTTTTTTCTGCACAGTATTTATTTTCAACTGTTTCGGTTACAATTTTAAGCAAGTTTGAGCTTTCTTTTTCTTTGTAAGTTGTGCTGCAGTTCGAATGAGCTTTCCAGTTGTTGAATTGCAAAACTTGATTTTCTGTAAGTTCTTTTGCTTCAATCTTATTTCTAATATTTTTTCCTTCGCAAATAATAAAATCCTCAGAATCTAATTCTTTTAGTTGGTCGTTTAGCTTTTCGTTTTGTTTTTGCTTGCAGATTTTAAAACTGCTGTGCGGGATTGCGTATCCTGAAAAAGACTTTTCTGCGCAAGAACTTATGGAAGTTCCCGTTGCGGCATAAAGCGATATAAAACTCTTTGTGCTGTCGTAATCTTTAATTCCCAATTTAAAACGCTTTTCTTCGCTCAAAAAGTTTAATGGTTTTGAACTTACGCTAATAGCTGTTTGCGAGCAATTTAGAATAAAATTGTAATTAAAAGCCGCTGCCGCCGCATTTTTGTATTTATAAACATTTACCGCAGCAATTTTTTCAGGTTGAGGAGCATAGACAATTTGATTTAGTTCGTTTATATAAAAACTAAAGATGTTATCGATTTTTAGTTCGCTGTTTTTTAAGTAAAGGTTTTCTAGAACAATTAGTTTTTCCAGCTCTCTTATGCATCTTCCAAGAATTTTGTCTGAGTTTTCAAATTGAGGCAGCTTAAATTTTTCTTTTGAAATGAGTGGCGTATTTCCGTTCCCATCCAAAAAGATAAACCAGCTTTTTTTTAAGTCTTCAAATGACTTTACTTTGCAAATAGATTCAATTTGCTTTTTTAGGTTTTTATAGAAATTAAAAAGGAGCTCATCATCTGATTTGGAAAAACTTTCTTCCCAAGTTGAAATCTTTTTTTGGGTTATTACTCCTTGCTCCGTTTCGGTTTTTTTTGTGTATGAACAAATGCAGTGGTTTTCTTGTCCAAACCTTACTAAATCAGTGCATAAATCTCTTTGCGTTTTTTTGCCGTTGATTTCTATTTCCGCGTTGCTCCAGGGAATATAGCCGTTAAGAACAAGCGCTCTTATTGAATTATAGGAAAAGTCTGATTGAAAACAATCCTGAATGAGCGAGAATATTTGCCCGGCACTGCAACTAGTTAGCGGCGTTCCCGCATGAAAAATCGTTGGAACTTCATAATTTTTTAATTCTCTTTCAAGACATGGCCTTATGGTTTCTAAATCAGGGATATGCAAGGCAATTTCGTTCCAATCAACGCCTTGTTTGTGAAGTTTTCTTATGTAGAGAATAGTTTTTCTGATTTCCCTTCGTGAATCCGAATAGTAATACAGCTTTGGACTGCCTTCTTCAGTTTCTATGGGCTGAACATAAACGCATTGAATATTTTTAGATGAATCAAAAAACATTTGATATTCGCAGTAGTCTTCATAAGTTTCTGGATAGAATACTATAAACTTTTCGTCAGTATTTAAAAAATCAGGAGCAATCCAGGATTGCTCAAAGAAATTATTTTTTTCTAAAAAACTTTTGTATTCGTTGTAAATAAGATTGTAGTCGCTTTCTTCTTCATCTGACAGGTCGAATCCTTTGTCTGCCCAAACTTTTAGGGACATTAAATTTGAAGAAATCCAGTCAGAAAATGAAAGGCCGTTTTCAGCGTAAAGGGGATTGATTATTTTTTTTAGGAAATGTTCTGTTTTGTTTCTTCGCAAAAGGTCGTTTGTAAATATTTTCCGCATTTGAGAAGGAACAGGTTTGCAGTCATTTTCTTTAAGCTTTATATATTTCGATTTAAACTTGTCCCAAGCAATGAATCTTTCCGCAGAAATAGAAAATATTTGTTCAGTTTTATTTATTTCCTTTGCGCACCAAGAAAGCCAGCTGCTTGCAGTAACGTCAGTAGAAAATACAAAATAAGTTTTTTGGTCACAAATATTTTCTTTTAATATTTTTGCTATTTGCGTTGATTCTAGTTTCATAACATCTTTCCTGCTAGTCGCTATTTATAAAAAACTCGACTTTAGAATGTTTTATTTATATATTAAATATAGTTCGTTTTGATAAAAATAAGTTTTGCGACATAGTAAAAAGGAGAAACCTATGGACCTAAAAGCATTATACAATCTTTCTTATGGAGTGTTTATACTTGGCACAAAAAATAATGGCAAAATAAACGCTTGTATAACTAATACCTGTATTCAAGTTGCTTCAAGTCCAACCCGATTCGCAGTTTCTCTTTTAAACACTAATTTTACCTGCGCTATGCTAAAAGAATCTAAAAAGTTTTTGCTTTCTGTGTTAGATAAACGTTGCACATTTGATGTTATAAGGCGTTTCGGCTATCAAAGCGGCAAAAATACTGATAAATTTTACAATTTTGAATACAAAACAGATTCAAACGGGGTGCCATATATTGAAAACTGCTCCTGTTCTGTAATTTCTTGCCATGTAATTTCAATGCAAGACTTAGGAACTCACACGCTGTTCATTGCCGAATTAGATGATGCCTTTATAACTTCTAATGAAAAACCTTTAACCTATGCAGATTATCAAATGAATCTCAAGCCAAAAACTTCTGTTTCAAGTGAAAGAAAAATTATTGGCTGGAGATGCAAAATTTGTGGCTATGAATACATGAACCCACAACTGCCTTCTGACTATGAATGTCCTGTTTGCGGACATCCGGCAGAAGACTTTGAACCGATTTACGAATAAATTATTCTGCCTGGTCAGAATCCTTTTTTTCTTCTTTATTCTTATCATCGTAGTTTCGCTTGACTTTTTGGGTGGTTGTCATTTCCATCAGCTTGTCTAGAATTTTAATTCTAGAAATTCTTGCATACGGCTGAAGCGTCTTGTTTATTTTGTCTACGATTGATTGAATCTTATTTTTTATTTCAGAAGAATTAAAGTTTTCACTTCGCTTTTGTCCAATTTCTTCGTAAGCTGTATCGCTAGGGTAAATAAGAGCTTCAATTTCTTCAGAAGAATCATCATTTTCTGCTTTGTAGCCACGCACAACGATTTGCTGAATGCTGTCGCACAATTGGAAAGAATCTTCAATTTCTTCTGGATAAACATTCTTGCCGCCGGAAGTTACAATCATGTTCTTTGCTCTTCCGCGCAAAATTACATAATTGTCCTTGTCAATTTCGCCAAGGTCTCCGGTTTTAAAAAATCCGTCTTCAGTAAAAACTTTTTTTGTTTCTTCCGGCATATTGTAGTAGCCTTTCATTACCATAGGACCTTTTACAACAATTTCGCCAATTCCTTTTTCATTTGGATTAATGATTTTCATTTCCATCATTGGAGCAAAATATTTTCCTACGCTGTGAATTTTAAATCCTTCGATTGGATTCAATGCGATTATAGGAGAAGTTTCTGTAAGCCCGTATCCTTGAATAAAGTCAATTCCAGCCGCGTTATACGCTTTAAATACGCTAGGAGCAAGTGGACCGCCTCCGCAGATAGCAACTCTAAGCGTGCTTAGGCTTGCTTTTTTTAGAATAGGCATAAATAATTTGTGTCCCAAATTGATATGAAATGCTTTTTTTAGTACATAGCAGATTTGCATCATCAAACCCATAAGCGCAGAAACAAAAATGCCTTTTTCTTTTATTCCCTTCTTGATTCCTGCCAAAAGCTTGTTGTAGAGTAATGGAACTCCAAGCATTATGGTTATTCTTCCTTCTTTAAGCTCTTTTAAAAGCCGGCTTACAGACATGCTCTTGCCAAATACGATTTCTGCTCCCACGGAAATAGGGTTTATAAAAGCCGCTTGCATTGTGTAAGCATGATGAATCGGCAGCAAGGCGTAAAATGTATCTGTAGGAAGAATTTGAAGCTGAGTTTGAGCAATAAAGCAGTCGCTTATAAGATTTTCGTGTGTAAGCATTACTCCTTTCGGCGTTCCTGTAGTTCCAGATGTAAAAAGAATTGCCGCAAGGTCGTTCGGTTCGCACTCTTCGTTCATTTTAACTTCTGCTGGTGGTTCAAGATTTAGGCAGTATGCATCTGAAAGTTTAGGAGTCAGAGAAAGAACTTTTATTTCTGGATTTGCCTTTGAAATGGTTTCGTATTTTTCATCATCTACGAATATCATTTTAGGTTTAGCTGTATTTAAAAGATTTTGAACTTCTTTTTCATGCAGCGCAAAGTCTAGAGGAATAGTTGTCGCCGAAGCGCACAGAATTGCAAGATAGGTAATTGCCCATTCTGGAGAGTTTTTTCCTGTAAGCGCTACGTGATCTCCTTTTTGAATTCCGTTTGCAGTCATCCAAGCCGCTAGTTTTTTTATTTTTTCGTATGCTTGTGAATATGTGAATGTGCGCTTAGTTCCGTTTGGTCCGTCGAAGTCTGTAAAACAGTTGTTGTCCTTAAAACGTTCTGCGCTTATCTGTATAAGTTGTGGAAAAGTCGGCCATTCTGTGCTAAAAACTTTGTTTCTGTACGGATCTAGTGCTTGCCATGGTTTTCGTTCTTTTTTTGCCATAAAAATATTCCTCTGCAAATGATAACTAACTTAAATTTGACACTTTTTAAGACACTAATCGTCCTGTAAAAAATTGCCATTTACTTAAGTTTAATTATAGAAAATTATATTGATAAAATAAAACTCAATTTCCAAAATAATATTTTATCACCTTTTTCGCATTGTACAATCGTAAAATTAAGTTTTATGTAAAAAAAATGAACTTTAGGTCTAAATATGAAAATTATGTTTTTTGGGATTGTGGATGTGCATGGAGAGGGCGATAAAAATGGCGGAAGGTTTTTTAAATAAACAGAGCCTCCGAATAACAACGTTATCCAGAGGCTCTGCCGTCCGGTTTACCGGACATCGGAGAGAGTTTATCAGCTTATTTACAAGCTGTCTATAAGATAGTTTATATTAGTTTAAATGTCAAGAGTTTTTTTTATATTTTTTATTTTTTTTATGTTTTCTAATAAAAATGCTAGAAAAAGTTTTATAAAAGTTTTAAAGTTTTTACAGAGGATTTTTATGTCTAAATACTTTCCATTAAATAATGAACAGTTGCATGAACTTGTAAAAAAGGTTCCTACACCATTTTATCTTTATGATGAAAAAGCAATTCGCAAAAATATGAAAGACTTTACAAAGGCTTTTAGTATTTTTCCTTTATTTAAAGAACACTTTGCAGTAAAGGCCTGTCCTAATCCGCATATTTTAAAAATTTTGGCACAGGAAGGTTGCGGGGCAGACTGTTCTAGTCTTCCTGAACTTATGCTTAGCGAGCTTGCGGGAATAAAAAAAGAAAACGTAATTTTTACTTCTAACGAAACTCCTGCTCAAGAATACAGATTTGCTTATGAGCGTGGAAATATAATCAATCTCGATGATATAACTCATATAGATTACTTAAAAAATGCTTTGGGTGGAAAACTTCCTGAAACAATCTGTTTTAGATATAATCCAGGCCCGTTAAAAAAAGGCGGAAACGCAATTATTGGAAAACCGGAAGAAGCTAAGTATGGACTTACCCGAGAGCAGCTTTTTTCTGCCTACAAAAAGTGCTCTGAAGAAGGCGTAAAGCATTTTGGACTTCACACTATGGTTGCTTCAAACGAGTTGAATCCTGATTTTTTCGTAGATACTGCAAAAATCCTTTTCGAACTTTGTGTTGAATTAAAAGATAAGCTAGGAATTAGAATTGAATTTGTTGATTTAGGCGGAGGGCTTGGAATTCCTTACAGACCTGAGCAAGAAGCGGTTTCTTATACGGAAGTCGCTCAAAAAATTCGAAAGCTTTACGACCAGATGATTGTTCCTAACGGACTAGATCCGCTTGGAATTTATTGGGAGTGCGGGCGTCCTATAACAGGTCCTTATGGCTGGCTTGTTTCCACTGCGATTCATGAAAAACATATTTATCGTGATTATATAGGTCTTGACTCCTGCATGGCAGACCTTATGCGTCCTGGAATGTATGGGGCGTATCACGAGCTTACGGTTAGCGGAAAAGAAAATTCCCCTAAAACTGAAGTCTACGACGTGGTAGGCTCTTTGTGCGAAAATTGTGATAAATTTGCAGTTCAAAGGACTCTTCCAAAAATTGATGTTGGCGATCTGGTTATTATTCACGATGCAGGCGCCCATGGCAGAGCGATGGGCTTTAACTACAATGGCAAGCTTCGTTGTGGAGAACTCCTTTTGCAGGAAGATGGTTCTGTAAAAGAAATAAGACGCCGCGAAACAATTTCAGACTTGTTCGCAACTTTGGATTTTAATGATTTATAGTCTGAAAATCGAGTTTTGCAGGATTGTAGAAAATATCATAGAAATGATTGTTTTTAGTTATCCCGAACTTCGGGTTTTTAGAAAGTTTTAGAAAAATGAACAAAAGCGTAAGCGAATTTACAATTTGTGAAGATTTTGTGCGATAAGAACAGTTAAGGGGATGTCTAATAAGTTCTAAATGTCATTGTCGTACTTGATACAACAATCTCTAAATGATTGCAATATATGC
>CAKULY010000020.1 GCA_934667505.1 uncultured Treponema sp.
ACGACCAGCGAGCCAGACACATTTGCTGTTGCATTTGATGCAAACGGCGGAAGCGGCGCAATCGAAAGCATTGCAAAAACAGAAAACGAAGAATTCGAGCTTCCTGCAAACACATTCACAAGAACCGGCTATACCTTCTCCGGCTGGAGCACAGATAAAATCCCGAATGAATCAAGCAAATCCTACAAAGACAAAGAAAAAATCAAACTAACAGAAGACTTGACGCTGTATGCTCAGTGGGCGGCAGGAACTGGAACAGCCTACAAAGTGGAGCACTGGCAGCAGAACGTTGCGGACGACGGCTACACGCTCGCAAAAACCGAGCCTATAACAGGAACGACCGGCGAGGAGACCGCGGCAAAGGAGGAAGAGGCTGTCGGATTCACCGCAAAGGAATTCGCCCAGGCAAAAATCGCGGCGGACGGCTCAACAGTAGTAAAAATCTACTACGACAGAAAAATCATTACATTGACATTTGATGCTGACAACGGAGAGGACAAAACAACGCTTTCCGGAAAATTCGGTGCAGAAATTGTTCCTCCGGCCCCGGAAAAAGCAGACTTCATCTTTACAGGCTGGAGCACAGACAAAATCCCAAATGAATCCAGCAAATTTTACAACGACAAAGAAAAAATCACGCTGACAGAAGACTTGACGCTGTATGCGCAGTGGAAAGAAATTTCATATAAAATCAACTATGAAATGAACGGCGGAACAAATGCAAGCGAAAATCCTTCAACGTTCAAAAAGAGTGATAACGTTACTTTAAAAGAGCCGACCTACGAATATTTTGATTTTTGTGGCTGGTATTTGACTCAGGATTTTGCAGGCGAATCGATTACGGGCTGGAATGTAGGTGAAAAAACTAGCGATATAACATTGTATGCAAAATGGACTGTAAAAGCGGAAAATTTAGACAATGCAATCAAAAACTTAAAAGATGGAGAACATTCGCTTTTTGTAACAAATGATATAACTAGCGAAATTATAAAAACTATAGGAAAAACATTACGAACTAAATCAAATGCAAAAGTAAAACTTTTTCTTGACGAAACAGAAAATCTAACAGAAATTCCTATGGAAGCATTTATTTCATGCGAAAATCTTATAGAAATAACTATACCAGATAGTGTTACTTCTATTAAAAGATTTGCATTTTCTAATTGTATAAATTTAGCCAATATAAAAATTTCTAACAAAATCGAAAAAATTGAAGATTTTGTATTTTCAAACTGTAGTAGTCTAAAAACTATAGAACTTTCTGAAACTCTTACTGATATTGGAATGGGTGTATTTGAAAGGTGTTCTAGTTTAATAGAAATGCCAAAAAATATTCCAACAATTGGAACAAGTTTGTTTAGCAATTGCACTAGTTTAACTAAAGCTGAGATTCCTGAAAATATTACAACCGTCGGAGATTCTGCATTTTATGGATGTAGCAGTTTAAAAGATGTTGTAATTAGTAATAATGTTACTTCAATTGAAAGTATGGCATTTTTTGGTTGTACAAGTTTAACAAATATTGAGCTTCCAATTAGTATTTCATCAATCTCTTATGGAACTTTCCAAAATTGTAGTAGCTTGGAAGAAATTTTAATCCCTTATACTGTTACTTCCATCGAAGCAAACGCATTTTCTGATTGTACTAGTTTAACAAACATAAATCTTCCTGCAAATATAACAGAAATTTCTGAAAACTTATTTTATGGATGTTCTGAATTAGTAAGTATTACCATTCCAAGCAATGTTTCTCTTATTGACAGCGGTGCATTTTCTAATTGTACAAATTTAAGAGAAATAGTATTTTCAGCAAGAGTTAAGAACATAAATTGGGGTGCATTTAATAACTGCTCAAATCTTAGAACAGTAAATTTCGCAGGTACAAGTGAGCAATGGAATTCTATATCTGTTGATAATTATAATGATGAAAACAACTATCTTCTTAATGCTAAAATAAACTATCTACAGTAATGAGCATATTAAACTAATAAAACATTACAGGTTCTATGTCATTATAGACTAGAACCTGTAATATAAAAAATGAATTCTCGACAATAATGTTCAATATATTTAACAACTATTAAATATTGTTTATAATATTGAACATTATGACAAGATGTAAGTTTTCTTGCAAAAGATGATGTGCTAGATAAAACTTATCAGTATTTGGAAATGCTTCCAAAAAAATGCACACCAAAAACAAAGGGATAAAAACAGTGTTCATTGAGCGTGTCGAAATGAGCACTGATTCATACATAGTAGATTTGGCACGGTCAATTACTGAAGTTTCAACTTTTAGCTCATTTCCTCGATTAGCAAAATTCTGTAATTTTCCAAAAGATTATCGGGTCAAGCCCGATAATTACAAGTTTACTCGCCGTTTATTATGCCATCTGAGCAGATGATTTTGGCGGTGAGAAGAGAATCATTCTCAATTTCACTTATATCTATTTTTTTCCACTGTTCTATTGTGCTCATATAATTTACTGTAGTAAGGCTTGAACATCCATAAAATACAGACCTACCAATCTTCGTGACAGTTTCAGAAATTTCAATATTTGTCAAACTAGTACATTCATAAAATACATAATTATCAATACTTATAACACTTTCTGGAAGTTCTATATTTGTTAAACTTGTACATTTATAAAATGCGGCATTATCAATAATTCTAACACTTTCAGGAATTTTTATACATGTCAAGCTTGTGCATTCTCTAAACATAGCACCACTAATAGTTCTAACGTTTGCCAGAAATTCTACATCTGTTAAACCTGTACATCCCATAAAAGTACCAGTACCAATACTTGTAACACTTGTTGGAATTTTTATATTTGTCAAACTTGTACAATCCTCAAACGCCCATGACGGAATATCTTCAAGTCCGGTTGTTTTACTTAAATCAAGGTTGACTTTTGCATTTTCATTTGAACGCAAAGCTGCGCCTATATTTTTTACTGTAGTTTCATCAATTTTCCCGACAACACAAATGCTATGAGTTCCTTCTGTAAGATTGTTTATCGCAGTAACCACATTTTCTGCTGTTACAGTCCATTTTACGTAAAGAGTCACATCACCCGTTTTTTCGCCTGCGTTCCAGCCTGTAATCGATTCGCCTGAAAAATCTTGAGCCAGATACCAGCCTGCAAAGTCGTAGAGTTCACGTGTTGGAACAGGCAAGACAACAGTTTCGTCTTGTTTATACGATGTTTTTACATCATCTGGATTTGTTCCTTCATTTAAGTTGTAGTTTATAAAATAAGACGGATTTTCTTTCCACTGTGCATACAGAGTCAAGTCTTCTGTGAGCGTGATTTTTTCTTTGTCTTTATAGGATTTGCTGGATTCGTCTGGAGTTGATTTTGTATTCCAGCCGGCAAAAGTAAAGCCGGTTTTTGTAAATGTGTTTGCAGGAAGTTCGAATTCTTCGTTTTCTGTTTTTGTAATGCTTTCGATTGTGCCTTTTCCGCCATTTGCATCAAATGTAACGGTAAATTTGTCAGGCTCGTCAGATGTTATTTTGCAGCCAAAAAGTGAAACTGCAAAAACGCACGCTAAAACTACACGCGCGACTAGTGGGGGGGGTAAGATGTTTACGATAATTTTTCATTAAACTACACCTATAAAAAGTCAATGAGGAAATATCAATTTCCGATTTGACTTTTTAGCACAATTTCGCAACAAAGTGAGAAATTGCATTTGATATGAAAGTTTGCAACGCAAACTTGTGAATAAAAACTTTGACGCTATCTTAGGCAAAGTTTTTATTACACTCTCCTAAAAAATAAAATAGAAAATGTTTTAAAAGTTTTTTATGCGGTGATTGAGTTTATCGAAATCAATGCATAAAAAATGGTCATGTCATTTCAATAAACTCAATGACCACCACAATACTTTAAAAACAATTCCTTGATAAAAAGATAAGAATGTTTGCAACGCAAACTTTTTAAATTATAAACGAGGAATTTTTTGCTGTCAATGTTTTAAAAGACGTTGTAAAAAATTCCAAAATTTCTAAACCGCCATTCTTGACGATTTAGAAAAGCGAATTGATAGGAAAATAGCACAAAGTGGTTATGCCGCTTGTATAACCATAACCACTATCAATAAGTCAAATTATGACATAGTATTGCCTGAGTTATTAATAATTTCACCACTTTCATCAGAAGCTGAACCTAACGTATTCTTCTCTATTTTTCCAGCATTCCAATAAAATTTTGCTGAAGAACCAAGATGTATAATCCTATTTCCATTATTATTTGTATTTTTTGTTATCAAACCGCCATTCATTGTCACAACGGACTTTCCAGAAGCATAAAAACCAGCACCATATCTTGCCGAGTTATTTTTTATCTCAACCTTATCTTTTATGGTCAAGGTTCCACCATATATATATATTGCCCCGTCTCCATTATTACCAAAGTTAGAAACAAATGTATTTCCACTTAAAACGACATTTCCACCTTCTTTAATATAAAGAGCATATTGTACATTTTTACCATAATATTGTCCAACCAAACTTATATTTTTTAATTCAATATCGCCACCTTTTTCTACTTGGATATGATTATATTCATCTTTTTTTGAAATACAATTTAATTGCTTATTAGTAGAATCGCTTGAAGTAAGTATAACTTTTGCATCTTTTGGAACAATAATTGTTTCTAAATCATCTATATCATTATTTAGTTTTATAGTCCAAGTAGAATCTGAATTTTTTGCAGCATATTCAAAAGCTTTATTTAAAACATAAGAATCTGCAGAATCAATAATTAAAGATTTATTTTCAGAATCTATTGAAAATAATGAAGCAAGTTTTCCTTTTTTATCAGAAGAATTATATTTTATCTTATATCCAAGACCGTCTGTGCTATCTGTAACGCAGAATTTTCCGACTTCACCTTCTAGCGTAAGTCCGCTAACAGCTGTTATTAAAGATATTTCAACAGTATAATTTTCTGGCGTGATTCTTGCGGTATATTTCGGATTTTCAGCGGCAGCATTATTTCCCGGAGTAAGAGAGCCTGTAACAGTGATTTCTTTTCCATCCAAAATATAAACATCATTTCCATCATCTTCTACGGCAATAACAGCACTTCCTGAAAGATTTAATTGTCCTTTTCCTAAATAAATTGCGCCTCCGAATCCTTTTTTATGATTTTGCAAATTTTCTGCCTTATTATTTTTTAAAATTCCTTTTTTCATATTAAAAACATTATTGTTATTATAACCAGATATATAAATTGCACCTCCATTCTGTGCCATATTATCATTGATAATTCCTCCATTCATAGTAAAATTACATGAAATACTACTATCAGTAGGAGAAAAAGCCATATAAATAGCACCACCACCACCATAACCAGAACTTTCAAAACTCTTATTTTCTGAAATAGTCCCGTTATTCATAACAAAATTACCATAAGTACAATATATTGCACCAGCAGAATTGTTTGCAGAGTTTTTACAAATTTCAATTCCTGGAGAATCTGTGTTTTCTCCTATTTTTACACTTAAAGCAGTCTTACTATTTTCATAAATAGCCCCTCCAGTAGACTTTGCAACATTCTCATTTATACTAACATTTTCAACCAAATCTAAATTCGAAGATGTATAAATCGCTCCTCCATAGTCAGCTTCATTTCCTAACAAGCTAGAATCTTTTAAAATAGCTTTTCCCGTAGATAAATAAATCCCACCGCCATTATCAGTTACGGAATTGCCTTCAATAACTGTGTCGCCATTGATATTCAACTCTTTACTGCCTGCAAAATATATTCCTCCTCCGTAGTTTGCAGAATTGTTTGAAATTTTTGAATTCGAAATTGTCACTTTTCCGTCTGCATCTATTCCGCCGCCGTTGCTTGAACTTTCATTGTAAGTGACGCTTGTGCTTTCAAGCACAAGTTCTTTGCCGCTGAAACTGATTCCGCCGCCTGCATTGTTCGACTTGTTTTTTGTTACAGTACATTTTTTTAGAGTAAGATTACCGTTAGCGTAAATTCCTCCACCAGTCGCACTTCGAGAACCGCCTGTAATCGTCAGATTTTCAAGAGTGATATTGGCATTACTTGCATTTACGGTAAGGACATTTCCATTCAGATTGCCGTCTTTTTGGTTCGCATTCAAAACGGCTTTTGAATCTTGCGAAAAGCCTTTTATTGTTAAATCAAGCTTATTTGAAGAGCTTATATAAATAAAACTTTTATCGTTGATGGCAGAATCCGTTGTAAAATCATCACCTGAATCCGCCGTCACCGTTCCGTCCACATAAATCGTATATTTTTTTGAAGTGTCGCTGGCGGCGGCAATTTTATCCACAGCCTTTTGGACTGTTGCAAACGGATTTGTCATAGAGCCGTCGCCATCGTTCACATTGGTTATAGTTGGAATTGAATTGCCAAAATGCTCTTCATTGTAAAAAACAAGTTTTCCGTCTGTTTCGCCAGCAGCCACGTCCGAGCCAAGCACGTAAAGTTCCGTAAAGTCGTATTTTGTAAGCTCCAAAGCGGAAGGCGTGAATGTTCCGTCCGCCGCGGTTGTTCCGTGTCTTTTGCCGTCAACAAACCAGCAGTCTGTTGTCATTCCAGAGTAAACAGAAACCTGCTGAATTGCAGAATTCACAGCGACCTCATTTACGGAAGAAAAATCCGTTGCGTCTTTGTAGAATTTCATTATTGCAAGGTAAGTTCCAACTTGAACATTTTCCGCAGAGAGCCTCGCACCGCTTCCGGAAACCTCGATTTTAAATCCGTAGTTGTTTCCACTGGAATCGGAAACGCCGTCTTTTGTAACATTGACTTTAGCCGCTACAATTCCAAGTGCAGAATCAAAAGAAAACGGAAGTTTTACAGAACCTGCTCCAGAACTTTCTTGAGGTTTTAGTTTTATATTCAAACTTGAAGACAAAGATTTTTGACCGGCAGAAAGCGTAACCGTTGTAGTTCCCTGAGCAAAAGCAGAATTTTTTACCGCAGAAATTTGGCTTTCTGTTTGTTTTGGGCAAGCGTAAAGTGTAAATGTGTATGAAGCGGTTTCTTGAGGAACACAAAAAACAAAGCGAATTTCGTCGGAATAATTGTTTTTAATAGCAACGGCAGTTTCACAAACGGAATCTTCCCCTAGCCACTTTTTTGAAGAAGATGATGTATAAGAAATTTCTGCAAAATACAAAGTTTCTGAAGACAGCACAAAATTAGGAAAAGCCGCTCTTGAAAAAAGCCCTTCACTTTCAGAAAAATCAGAAGAAACGGTTATTGTGCATTTGTCATTTTTCACAACTGTTTTGTTAGTTTCATTTTCTTCAAACGAAAGAAAATTGCTGCAACTGTTCAAAACTAAAAGAACTGCAAAAATCAAATAAATCGTCCAATTTTTCACAATATTTTTATTCATCTTCTTTATTTTCATTTTTCACCTCAAAATTGCAAATTTAAAAACGGATTCTAAAAATCAAGTGTCAAATTTCCAGAAGAATCTGTTCCCCACTTTGCAAGCGTCCCCCCCTCACATTCGGCGACGTAAGCATTCAGCATTTGAATCAGAGTTCCGCTGTATGCAACTGTCTGCGCACTTTTACATTCTGATGTTGTGCCGGCAACAACAGAAGCGGACGGACTGTTTGTTTCAAAGTAGCCGCAGCCAGTGATTCTTGACGGGTCTGGAATGCAAGTTAGTTTTTTATAAGTACTCTTTGTATATGCAATTCTATTTTTACTCGAACTTCCACTTTTTATATTATTTTTTAACCAATAACAATTTTCTATAAAACCTTCTGTATATACGGAAATAGCACCAGATATATTATTTAATATTGCATCTGGCTGATTTTGATCTGTTTCTGCTTCAGTTGTAATAGAACCATTGCTTACACAATTTTTTATAATTCCATTATTTCTTGGACAAATTCCAGCTGACTTTTGATTATCTCCACCGTTGGAACATTTTGCATTCATTGTTATACTTCCGCTAAAAAGGCAATTTTCAATAATGCCAGTTTCCGCATTAGACATACAGATTCCACCTATATCACTAAAAGTAGAAGCAATTATTGATGACTTGTTAATGCAGTTTCTTACAATTCCAGAATTTTCAATACAAATGCCACCGCCAGCATTAGAATATGCATATTGAGATGAATTACCATAAATTATAAGAGTTTTCCCATCTTGAAGATATTGACTAATTACAAGATTTTCAATTACTCCATCATTTTTATAAAAAACACCAATCTTCCTAAATCTATTTGAAGAATCTATATTGCCTATATCAAAAGAAAGTGAATGTCCTTGTCCATCAAAAGTTCCTTTAAATGGTCTATTTTCACTTTCTGAAACAAATCCAATCGGCTGCCAGTCGTCGGCACAATCCGCCAAGTCAACATCATCTACAAGCGTAATCGTAATTCCTTCCAAATCGCTTCCGGAATTTACCCAGCTACGCAGAGTAACAAGTTCTTGAGAAGAACTTGCAGTTATTTTTGGAAAATCACTTGCAGATGGCGCTGAAGAAAAGCTTGAAATTGCAATATTTTCCGAAATTATTATATTTTTTTCAACGTCATAGGAATACCCGCCGATTTTTGCAGCGGCAATTACGGTATAGTTTCCTTCCGGAATCCAAGATGGAATCAGTCCGCCTTGCAAAACCGCAACTTTATTTTTGTTCTGATAAAGCGCGAATTCAACGGAGTCCGGCGTAACGGCGTTTCCGTCGGACTCTGTCACGGCAAGCGAAATTTTGTTGTCTGTTTTGGCCGAACTGAATAATGCAGGCGAAAGCGTTAGAGTGTATTCCGGCTGATTAAAACTTGGAATTACAGCGCCGCCTGCAATAGCAAGCACACCTTTTTCCGCATTCATTGAAGAAAGAACAATGCACAAAACCTTTTTATCAGCATTTTTATTTTGCACTGCAAATTTTGAACAAATCAAATCAGAAAGAGCTGTCCCATCTGCAGAATGAATAATTTCAGTTCCAACATTCCATTCTTCCGCATCTGTTTTTCCTGAAAGTTTTAAAGTTTTTAAAGAAGCAAGATTTTTTATACCTATCTGCAATCCTGTAGAAATTTTTATTGAATTTTCAACTGAAACCGCCCCTTCAAGAGTTAAGTTTCCGTCATTGTAATTTATATTGCCGTTGACTGTACAGTTTTTCAAGCTAAGATTTCCGTCGCAATAAATTCCGCCGCCTGATGAATCAAGAGAGCCGCCTGTAACCGTAATATTTTCAAAAGCGACTTTTGCATTTGCACCGATGTAAAAAGCACGCCAGCCAGTTGTATCAGCATTTTGTCCGTTTCGTCCAGCATCAACCACGGCATTTTCAGAGGAAAGGCTTTTTATTGCAAGACTTAACGTTGAAGCTGGAGAAATATTCACAAAACTGCTGTTGTTTTCCGAATAGTTTCCATTGCTGTCCGCCGTAACCGTGCCGTCAACAAAAATCGTATATTCCGTAGTTCCGTCGTTTATTGCATTGATTTTATCCACCGCAGCCTGCACTGTCGCCAAAGGCGCAAAATAAGTTCCCGCATTGCTGTCATCTGCTGATTTTACAGGCGTATAAGTCGTTTCGCTTTCGCCCTGAACAAAAAAAGTGTTCATCTTAAAACTTTCAACCGCAGATTTTGAAACTTCAAATTTTCCGCCATTAAAATAAACAGAATTTCCCTGCCAAGTATCCGTTGTAAGATTGTTGAACACATTCACGATTTCCTGCGCAGTGTACAAAAGCTCGCCATAACCGTCATTGCCTGAATAAAATTTAAGCGACAAAAGATAAACGCCGGAAGAAATCTCAGATTTTTCAATTTTTGCGGCGTTGCCATAAAAATTCAGTCTTTCTGAATAAACAGAACTGCCTTCACCATTTTTTGTAAGCTCGGCAGAAACGCTTTTTATTCCAGAACCGCTTTCAGCTTCAATAGAAAGGGAAATGTTTCCTTTTCCGTCTTTTTGAGGAAGCATTTTAATCGAAATTCCGCTTTTCACAGAATTTTCATCCGCAATAGAAACACTTGCGCTTCCTTTTAATACCGAAACAGTCTTTTCCGAATCAGAAAAACCTTCCGCCGTGATATTCCACGTGCCTTTTTCAAGTTTTATGGAGAAAGCAGAGCCGGAAACTTGCGCTGTGTACGTTTTTTCAGGATTTTCCGCGTTTTTCGCGCTAACAGCATAAAAAATAGTGTCTGGAATATTCGCAGATACGCTTCTTGCCTGCCCCGTTTTCTCAATAATTTTTGGCGCAGAGCCTTCCACAAAAAGATTTCCTTTTATCTCGTACATTTTTTCAGAATTCTTCTTGCCGTCATCTGAACAAGAATCATCTGAAGAAATCAAATTTGAACAGGCAAAAAAACAGATTGAACAAAAAATGCAGAGCGAAGCCAAAAAAATAAATTTCATTCTATTAAAAAACGCATTTTTCATAATTTTCTCCACACAATTTATTTTGTAAGTTCAACATCAAGAACTGAACTGTAAACAGAGCCAGCAAATTCCACGCTCACAAAAAGCTGATAAGAATCCGACGGCCAGCTATCATTTGTTTCTATACTGCTTTCCGCGCTTGAAACGCCAGTGAATGTTCCGTGATTGAAAAGTCTCAAGCTCCAGTTTGTAAAGTCTGAATCTGAAGTTTGAACCGTCTGCCCGTCAGAATCCGTTACGGTTACAGAAACGCTGATTTTTTCACCAGCCTGAACAGAATTCGCCGCCGCAAAAGTGAGCGTGTATTCTTCAACAACAATACTTCCGCCGGAAGAATCCAAAACGCCTTTTTCGCCGGAAGAATCTACGGTTATCGTCCATTTCTCTGAATCCAAATCAAAAAGTTTGCAGGTTTCGTTCATTGATTTTTCATCGCCGTCTGCAGAAACTAAGATTTCAGAGCCTCTGTTTCTTGAATCAACTCCTGAAATTGTCGCGACTTTTTGCGCCGTAAGATTTTTCACATAAATCAAAAGCGAGTCATCGCCAAACACAATTGAACCAGAAACAACGGTGCCGCCTTCCAAAATCAGTTTTCCGCCGTTGTAGTTTATTTTTCCGCCAACTTTGCAGTCTTTTAGCAAAAGCGTTCCGCCAGAAACCGTTATATCTCCAGAAATTGTTCCGCCGGAAACAGAAAGCTCGCCATTTTCAACAGCAACCGCGCCAGCAACATTCAGTTTGTCCGCCTTCAATTTTCCGCCGCTCGCCGCCATTTTAAGCGATGAGACAGAATTTCCGTTTCCGTTGATTACAACGTTCGCGTTTGCCACAGAAAGCTCCACGTCTTCTTGAACGCTTCCGGCTAGCTGAACTGTTCCTAAAACCGTTATGTCAGAAAATCCGTCATCAGAAAAAGTTTTTGCAACTGTCGCAAACGGAGAGTCCGCGCTTCCAGTGTTTTCCGTGTCGCTTCCGTTCGGAGAAACATAAAGCACAGATTTCAGAACCTGAATTCCAAATTCTTTCGGGATTGAATCCGCGTACAAATCTTTGTGGGAATAGACGCGCAGAAAAACTTTTCCGGCAGGAATTTTCAACGAGATTTCGCCGCCAGAATTTTTTCCGCTGTAAAGAACTTTTCCGCTGTCGTCCGAGCCTTGGTAAAGTTCATAGACCACAATCGAGTCCGAAGTGTCCGAACCGTCGCTTGCCTTTTGTGCAGGAGAAAGGGTTATTGTCGAATAGGAACTGTTTTCGTCCTGACTTATAACATCGCCAGTTTGCAAAACTGAGCCGGAAGAATCTTTTACAACAACGCTTTCAAGCCTGATTGAATTCACGCTCGTTGAAACTTGCGAAGAAAATCCAGCCACGTCTTCAAGAATTATCGCATACGTTGTAATTTCGTCTGTAAAAATATCGTCCGTAACAAAATATGCCGCCTGTCCGTATTCTGCAAAAGAGGCTGAAGAAGCAGAATACAATGAAGAATCGTTTCCGACTTTAAAAGAATCGCTCTCAAAGCCAAAAGTTCCGTCCGCGTTCAGAACAACAGAAGTTTTTTCGCCGTTAATGGAAACCGATTTTATGTCGCTGTGGATTCCACAAAGCAAGCCTTTTGACGGCATGTTGAAGAACACAACGTATTTTCCGCTAGAAGAATCCTTGTAGACAACCGCGCCAAAAACCAGCGGCGGCGCGGAATTGCAAAGCGCGCGCAAACTTGTGTAAGAGCCAAAATCAGCCTTTGAAACAGGATGAAAAAGCCGGATTTCAGGCGAAATATTGAATCCAGTTTCTGAAAGAGCTAAAAATTCAGCAGGATATTTTAAAATCATCACAGAAGCGTCCGATTCGTCCTGCACAATTGAAACAACGCTTGTGTCTATCTGAGTTCCGAACTTTTCTTCCGCAGAATCCTTGTCAAAATCCGGGAAAGAAAGTTTTATGCAGTCCGAAGGAAAAACATATTTTTGCGGATTTCTTAAAAAAAGCCGCACTTCAAAATCCTGAGCAGAAGAAACAAAAATGTTTTCAGAGCCGTTTTCGTAAGAGCCTGAAACAATTTCATACTCTGTAACCGCGGAAGTTTCTGTGTATTCCTTAAAATATTCTTTTACAGGCGCGTTCCAGGAATCTGTAAAAAACGAGCACGAATCAAAAATCATAGGCAGAAAAACAAGCGAAAATCCAAATATTTTTTTTGCAAAACTGATTTTTTTCACATCATCCTCCTGCTTAAAACTGCCAGCCAACGCTAATCGACGGCAAAATCATTCCAAAATCCATATCATTCAAAAAAGCCATAAGATAATCTGCGGCGATTTCTGTGTAAATGCGGTTTGTTATGTAAAGCTGAACTGCTCCGCCTGCAATCGCATTTAGATTAATGCTGTTCAGCGGTTCAGAAACAATATCGTGCTCAAAATGGAATTTTAAATCATTGAAAAATGAAAGCCCTGCCCCGCCGTGAACTTCCAGCGTAAGAATGTGGCGGCGTTTCTCTGAATTTTTAGATTTTACACGGACAGGAAGCTGGTACACAAAAAGCGCGTCCGCATTGATTAAATTTCCGTCAATCTGATAGTTGTTGTAGTCCGCAAAAATTCTTGAATACGTTCCAAGAATTCCAAATCCAAAATATCCAAAACGGTGCTTAAAAGGCACAAAAGAAGCCCTTGCAGCCGCGCTAAGCGGAAGCAGGTTTGTATCAAGATACTTTTCAAAAGTGCCATCGTAAAGCACAACAGGAAAAACATAGCCTGCGCTCAAATCAAAATCCACGCGTTTCTTGAATTTAACCTCAATTTCGCTGCGGCGGTCAACACTGCTTTTCAAGCCGCTTGCGTCAGTAGCAACAAAATTGTATTTTCCAACGTCAAGCTTTTTTAGGTCAAAAAGAACTTTAAGGCGGCGGTTCTTTTCGTTTTCAAGAATTTCAGGAATTATAGGCTCGGCATTTTTTTTCTTTGAATTTAAAAGCGCGTATTCTGTAAATGAGATGTCGGATTCACTTTGCGGAAGCTCAAAAAGATTCTTCCCGGAAATATTGAAAACGCCATCGTTTATCTCTTCCAAAAACAAAGTTCCCGTTCTGTTCGCCGCAGATTTTATGTCTGTAATTTCAGGCTGGTACGCCTTGTAGATTTTGAACTCAAACCAGCTCGACTCAACTTCCGGCACATCAATAAGATTGTAGGAAATTACTTTGTAGCGGTAAACGCCCGGAGCAAGCAGCGGATTCACCTGAACCTTGCTGGAATTGTCCTCAGTCATAATCCGGTTTATTTCCTCAAAAGTTTTTGTCTTTTCAGAAAAAGATTCAATCACAACCTCGTAATGCAAAACGTATTCAGGATTTTCCTCTTCCCATTCAAGATATTGCCACATTTCCTGCGCGGAAAGTTCGGTTTCTTCTTCTGAAATAGATTCTTCAGGGATTGCCGAAAAATCTTCCGCAGTTTTTTGTTCCTGTGCAAAAATCAAAGCTGAAAAAAACACAAAAATCACGGCAAAAATGAGGAATTTTATTTTTAAGGCCGAAAAAAGTTTATTTTCCATAAGGATTTGCCGCTCCTTTTGCCTTTGATTTTTTTGGAGTTGGAATGTCCGTTTCAAAAACCGATTCAGAAACTATTCCTTCCTGGAAAATCTTGTCAACTTTGCCGTCCTTGTCCGTGTCAATTCTTCTAACGCCAACGACCGACCAGGTGAACTGTCCTTTTGAAAAAAGGATTTTATCTTCCGGTGAAATCGCAGTAAAATCAATTTTGTATGAAGTTCCGTTCTTTATGTTTTTTTCAAGCAGAACACGTCCTTTTCTGTCTTTTATTGTAACAAAATAATCGGTCGCCTTTGGAACTTTTCCCCAAGAAAGCGTGATGTTCTTTGGATTTTCCTTTACAGAAAGATATTCGCGGTTAAAAACTGCCGGCTTTGCCACAAGATTCTGGGCTTTCTCAAGCGGTTCTACTGGCAAAATCGTAAATGTCCGCCGGTTTTTCCTGTCCGTGTTGGAAATATCAATTCCGTCCAAAGTCTCGGCATAAACGATAATCTCATAATTTCCAGCCCTAAGTCCGTCTGCCGTGTCCAAAAGAACTTCGTTTGGTGCAACAGGATTCTTTTTTCCGTTGAATTCCTCATCAGAAGGAATTTTTATTATCGTTTTCGGCGGATTTTCGTCAATTTTTGTAAGCACGAACTGGGCTTTTTTTACTTTATCAACAGAATTCCACTTTGCAGTAACAGGATTTAAAATCGCGTCCGCGCCGTTGATTTTTGCGTTTTGACTTGGAACTGCAACTTCAACCGGGCGCAGCTTAACAAGATAAAAAGATTTTTCCGCAAGTTTACCAGTTCTTCGGCTTGAAATTCCCGGAACAGCATTTGATTGTGCCTGAACCTGCCAGCGGTAATTCGTCTTGTCAGAAAATTCCTTTGGATTGAACATATCAACGCCGACTTGCGTGCCGTAGACATTTTCCTCATAAACAGGATTTTTTGAATTTGCGCGGTAAATCGCAAACTTATAAAAATCAGCATCCTCAACTTCATCCCATTCAAATTTATAAGGAACAGTTTCGCGTGCGACAGCCCTGCTTCCCGGATTTTTCAGTTCAGGAGCTTCAAGGCTGTCCAAAACAACAAAACTTTTTGCAGAAGAAACCAGATTCATTTCGTCCGTCGTGCTTTTTGAGTTTATGCGCCAAAAATAAGTTCCCGGCATTAAGTTCAGTCCGCGCACGCTAAGATTTTTTGTCTGCTCAGAATAGATTATATTTGAAAAATCCTTGCCGGAAGAAAGCTCAAAAGTTGTGATGAAATTTTCAGGAAGATTTCGCTTCCAGGTGAATTTTGTGTCAGGAACAAAAGACTGCGCCGCGCGGTAGCCGTCAACAGGCTCAATCGTATGCTGCTCAGGGCTTCCTTTCATCGCATAGAAAACACGAACCTCTGAATTTTTTGAAACATTTCCCTCGTTGTCAACGTAATTTACAGCCCAGAACCATTTTCCGTCCGCAAGATTCAGCTTTTTTGGGTCAAAAGTAAAATAGTTTTCAGAAGTCTGCTGTCTTATTTTTGGCGAGGAAAGATTCTGATTATCCGAAACCAAAAGTGTATATTTTTGCGCGTCATCCTCGTGTTTCCACGAAAACGAAATTCCTTTTGCTGAAATCTCCGTGTTCACAATTCCGTTGTCAAGCGGCACAAGAGCTTGCGGCACTGAAAGATTTCCTTTTTTTCTTACTGAAAAGCTTTTTATTTCAGACGGAGAAGAAAGACCGATTTTATTTATTGTATAGTAAGGAGTTACGCGCCACCAATAAGTGCCTTCTTTCAAAGTGGAAATTATCGCCGAAGTAAGATTCTGCCTCTGGTCAAGCACAAGATTTTTCATATTCGGGTCGGAGGCAATTTCAAGCCGGTAAGAAGTCGCGTAAGGCGATTCCGTCCAAATCAGGCGGACGGCAGGCAATTTTGTCCTGTAATTAAACTCGTACTGCGGAACAGGAACCAGAAGCTCAGGCAAAGGCGACTGAATCAGCTGGATTTTCCCGGTCTGAGAATCTTTTTCCTCGTCATTTTGGAGCGCGGAAAGTTTCCAGTAATAAGTTCCGGGCTTTAAGCCAAAAGCCGCGCTTGACTGTTTTTCAGAAAAAAATCTGTAGGCAATGTCCTTAAAATTTTTGTCAGAAGAAAGCAAAAGCAAAGCCGAGTTTTTTCCAGAATCAGAATTTTCAGTTTCCCATTTAAAGTCAACTTTTTTTGAGCCGTCAGAATGATAAAGGATTTTCGCATTCTGAGACGGCTCAAGCATTTTTACAGCCGGATTTTTAAAATCTCCAGTTTCTGCAAAAACAAGGGAATCGCCTTCCCCCACCGCAAAAGTTTTTTCCGCGCCATTTTCATTATTTTGCACGCTCGCGCTTCCGCTCATAACCTGCAGCGAAAGATTTTTTTGCGCGGAAGAATCAGCCGATGAACTTTTTGCGCTCAAAGAAGAGCCTTTTTCAAGCCGCACAGAAATTCCATTTGAAGAAAGCGTCATTCCGTCCTGCGCCCCGGAAGAGTCCAGAACAGCAGAGCCGCCGGAAAGTTCCGCACGCAGAGCCTTGTCTTCCGAAAGAAAAACCTGCGCCATCGTGTTTTCAGACAAATCCATTATGTTTCCGTCCGAAAACCAGATTGTAGCTTCCGACAGACTTGAAGTGTGAATTGTGTCGCCGTTGTAGACTGGTGAATTTTGCCGCAGTCTGTCCCACACAACTCTGTCCAGAAATTTTCTTTGGGCTGTCTTGTATTTAAAAGTTATTGTCGCAATCGGCTCTTCGTTCAATTTTGTAAGCGCGCGGAAAAAGTTTTTATAGAATAAAAATGAATTTGCCACCGCCCCAAGAACGCAGACAAAAATCGAGGCGCAAAACGGAACAAAAAGGCTATTTTTTAATCTGGATTTTGTTTTCTTCTTCATTCAGATTCACCTTTTCAAAATCAGGAACAGGAATTCCCAAAAGCTCGCGCACTTGAGCCATCGTTTTTGGTCCGCTAGGTCCAACAGCCTTCAAGCAGTCCTCGTCTGGAACAAATTCCGCATCTCCCTGCTGAAAAAATTTTTGAATATCAAAGCCCGGCATATTCACAACGCCGTAAAAATGCTGCGCGCCTTTTCCTTTTACCTCAAACTCAACAGGAATCATCTCAACAACAATTTCATTCTCAAGATTTTCTTCCCTGATTGAAAAATTATTGCTCTTGTTTTTTATAAAATCATCTTTTAAAAGATTGTAAGTGTCCTCAGTTATAAGAATGTCAGTTCCGCAAGGCTTGTTCGAGCTTTCCGTTCTTGAGGCGAAATTCACCGCATCGCCAATCGCCGTGTATTCCATCTTGTCTTCCGAGCCCATGATTCCGCAAGTTGCCCGCCCGGAATTAAGACCACAGCCAATTCTGATATGCGGCTTGTATTTTGCCCTCGCCTCGTTTTCGTGCGCTTTTGTAAATGCCGCCGCATCCTTGTTGTATTTCATAAGCGCGTAGCGCATCGCAATTGTTCCGCGGATTGCGTTTAGCGCGTCCTGTTTTTTGTGTGCCTCATGCTTTGCGGAAAGCTCGGCTTTTTCTGGCGCGGAATCCGGGAGCTTTTCAAAATCAAGGCTGTCCTCGCGAAGAATTCCCCACACCGCCATAATCGCATCGCCTTCAAATTTGTCTACGTTTCCGTGGCTAAGCGTAATGCAGTTCACCATGCGGCTCATATAGTCGTTCAAAAAGCCGATGATTTCGCGCGGCGAGTCGTTTTCAAATCTATTCTTGAATCCGTCGCTGATTGCCGTAAAACCGCGGATGTCGCTAAAGAAAATCGTTATATCTTTTAAGTGTGGATCAAAATCCAGCTCTTTCCGCGCAATGCTTTTTGCAACGCCCTTGTTTGTGAATTTTGCAAAAACGTCAAGAAATTCACGCTCGTCTTTTGTGCTCTGGTTCAAAACCCCGATTTCATCCTTTCGCTTTGTGCTAAGCTCGTTAAAAATCGGCGTGTCAAAGTTTCCGTTCTTGATTTCCTCCGCCGCCTCTGTAAGTTTCTGCAAATGGCGCGAGATTCCCTGCCGCGTAAAAACAAGAATTATTATTACAGACAGAAAAAAGACAATTCCGGTAAGATAAATATTGTTCGTCCTTGTTGTGCGAACGCCTTCCAGAACCGAATCAACAGGAACGGTTGTAAAAACGACAATATCGCCGAACGAAAGTTTCTGATAAGCCCCAAAATAGTCAGTTTTTCTGTTATCTTCATCAACCACAGAAAATGGAATCTGCCGGCTGTCCGCGTTGCTTTCGTTGTTCTGCCGCATCGCCACAACCAGCGGAAAATTCTTGTAGCTTTCGCCAAGCAGAACTTTTTCAGTGTCCGGGTGGCACAGAATTTCCGCAGAATCGTTCAGAATAAAAGTTGTGTTCACAGAATCCGTTCCCAAAATGTCCGACATATTTTCAATCGAAAAAGTAATTACGCAAGCCTGGTCAAGACCGTTTTCCTTCCACGGAAAAAGCAGAGCCATAGCAGGAATGTTGAAAAACGGAGAAGCGTTCAAGGCAATCGTTTCGCCAAGGCAGGAGCGGTTTATCTGCTGAGAAACAGCTTTAATAAAATTTTCAAGGGAAGAGACATCAATTTCATTTGAAATGAAAAAACGGTTGTTTATTATAGAAGATTCTTTTGCAGAACGAGCATTAGATTTTCCGGAAGATTTAAAATCATCTCCGTTTAAAATATTTATCGCGGCAATATCCTGGTTTCTTTCAAAGAAAAACGCCTCCGCCTGACGCGCCAGAGAAGCCGAACGCCCGCCGCCGACAACATTCAGCAAATCCAAAAGCTGAAAAACATTCGAGCGGATTGTGGAAAGCTTGTCCTCCACCGTTCCAGCCGAACGCGAATTGATTGTAAGGTTGTTGTTTTCGGCAGTAATCTGAACATCCTGACCGATAAAATGGCTGTTAAGAAAAGTAACGCAGCCGAGCGAAAGCAGAACGATTGTTCCTATGATTATCGCGAGCTTTATGCCAAGCGGAAATTTCACCTGCGCCTGTAAATCTTTTTGCCCCTCTTTTTCTTGCTTTTCCATAAAACATTTTTCCGATTAAAAATTATAAACTAAAGCTGGATTTCGATAAGATTTCAAACTTTTAAAAATCTTGCTGAAAAACAGTTCTTCGATAGATAAGTTTATACTAATTTAAAAATTATGTACAGAGCAACGTCAAAGGTTGTGCTTCAAAAGTTCTACGTTTCCCATCGATAGGGACTGTAAGCCTAAAAGCGCAAAGCTGAAGAGCTTTTATTCCGCAGAGTTTTCTGACAATTTTATTAAGTTTAAAATTACCGTGTTTATCATCGCCTGCAATTGGACAATTTATAGAAGCAAGATGAATTCTAATTTGATGCATTCTTCCAGTTTTTAATTTTAGTTTTACCGTGGAAAGTATAATTTTATTTTCTGAATGTTGATTTATTTGTCCGTTTTCTTCAATAAAAATTTCTTTTTCGTCTACTACTTCGTAATAAGTCTGAGCGGGCTTTTCATTTCCGTGTTGAACAACATTTGTTGCAATTGTTCCCTTTTTTAACGCAAACTTTCCTATGCAAGTTGCAAGGTATTCTTTTGAAACTTCCTTTGAAGCAATCTTTTTTGTCCATATAGCAGCAAAAATTGGAGATTTCGCAACAATCATAAGTCCGCAAGTATCTTTGTCTAACCTATGAACAAGGTAGACTGGATAACCAAGCTGTAGTGCCAACTCTTTATCCAAAGGATGACTTATGTCTTTTCCACCTTGAACGGCAACGCCTGCAGGCTTATTAATCACTAAGATTTCATCATTTTCAAATAAAATAGGAATGTTTTTCACCCGAAAATAATAATATGGGAGCAATAAAATGACAAGAACCAGAATCTCAACGTTTTTTTTATTTTTTATAATCTTAATACTAACTGGATTTTTTTCAAAAAAAATTATAGCCGAAGAAATTTTAGATGAAGAATACGGATATAGCCTTGATGTTCCTGAAGGATTTTTTCATAAAGGAACATCGGAAAATAATATGGTGTGGCTTTTTGAACACGACAGAATGCCCGTTCAACTGGTAATAAGAATTTATTCTGAAGACTTATTTCCAACTTGCAGCGAAAGTTTAAATGAATCGCTAACGAAACTAAACTCAAATTTTGAAAAAATACAAACTTTTTTTTGGAACGGAACAGACTGCGCAATAACGGATTTCTCCACAGATATAGTGAACAACGGCGTACATGGCTGGGCAATTGCAGTTTCTGTGCCAAAAAAGAGTTCGAAATTAGTTCTTTTATGCTATGCAGATAAATCCAAGGCAAATGACTGCCAGCAATTTTTATTTTCAACCTTAAACTCTTTAGAATTAAAAAACGGCATTAAATCAGATTCTGGAATAATGACAACTTTTGCTTTTTCCGATGAAAATCCTTTGGAAAACATTGTCTTGCAAATTTCAGGAAAAAAAATACCTACGCAAATAAAAAAATACGACAAGGAAGCTTGCGAGCTGGTTGTAAAATGCGAATATGAAATTCTAAAACTTTATGTAAACAATAAGAACTGGAAAGAAGCATGGCAACGTTACTACAGAATAATTTATAAAGACAGTTTTCCTCGTTTTAATCAAATTGCAAAAGATATTCAAAAAAATCTTATGCCTGTCGCCTTAAATAAAAATGAAAAAGATGCAAACGCCGCATTGAATGAAATTCTTCTTGACTGGGTTCAAAATTTTGAATACAAAAGACAACCTGACGGAACAGACTTTACAAATCCAATTAGCACAATAATGGGAACAGCAAGCGATTGCGACAGCAGAAGTCTTTTAATGTGCATTCTTTTAAAACAAATCGGAATAGATTCAGTGCTTTTTATAAGCAATCAATACAACCATGCAGTTTACGGCTCGCTTATTGACGAAACTGGCGCAAAAATTGAAGTAAACGGAAAATGGTATTTACTAGGAGAAACTACTGCTAAAAATATAAAGCCAGGTTTAATAGCAGCAGACCAAAACAACACAGAAATGTGGATTCCTGTTGTGTTAGATTGAAAGTCGAGTTTTTAGAAAAAAAGAATACGGCTGAGTCAAGTTTTTTAGCGAAAGCGCACATTGACTCAGCCGTTTTTAAGGTTCGTATGAATCTTAAATCATTTGCGGCAGATAATTATTCTGCTGTAAGCAAATTATACACTTCTCTTGTAGAAGAAGCTTTGTTTATAGCAAGTCTAAGCTCTTCATTCTTAAGCTTTGCGCTAAAATATGAAAGGGTTTTTAAATAATATGCGTGCTGATTGTAAGCTGCCGCAATCATTATAAGAAGATTAACAGGTTTGTCATCTATTGTTTGAAAATCTTCAACAGGAGTTTTGCAAACGCCAACAGAAACAACAAGATCGGTTACAGAAGAAAGCCTTACATGAGGAATTGCAATTCCTCTTCCTATAGCAGTAGACATAAGCTCTTCTCTTTTTAAGATTTCATCAGAAAGCTCTGCTTTTTGTTTTACTTGCGGCGCTGTAGCAAGATTTTCTGCAAGCTCTATAAGGGAATCATGTTTTGTGGGACGGTTTAAAAATATAACTCTGTCTGGAGAAAGAATATTTTTCACCTGGATTTCAGAATCTGAAGTCTTTGCTTTATTTCCAGCAGAAAGGCGTTCATTAACCCACTTTTCAACTTCTGACTTTTTAAAACGCCATACAGTACCTATTTTTCCAGCAGGAATTTCGCCTTTTTGAGCCCAATCATAAACAGTTCTATCAGAAACACGCAAATATTTAGCAACTTCTTCAATGGTCAAAATATCGTCTTCCATTGTTAATAACTCCAACTAAACATATAATTTTTTTGAAAAGTTTGCATTATTTACTTTTTTTTGTCAATCTGTCTATTTGTATACGTTTTTTCGCATTCTAAACACATCGCAATTCATTTTATTGACCATAAAGTATTTATAAGATAACATTGAACAAACTATGAAATCAAAAAGAAGTGTTTATTTTTACATATTGATAGCTGCTATTTTTAGCATCGCTTACGTTTTTTTCGCTACAAGACCTTTGGGAACTGAATATCAGTTTAAGCCAGAATGGAGAATCGATGTTACAAATCCTTCTGTAAAACCTGAAAAGATAAATGAATCCGAATTGTTTTTTAAACTCGGTCAGACGATGGGATATTTTACACAAGATGGCGAAGTAACAAATTTTATATCATACCCATTTAAATCGACCATAACAAAAGACAATTACATAAGTTATAATTCTAACAACAATTCTGCGGTTATTTACAAAAAAGACGGTTCAGTTCAAGGAAAAATAAACATAAGCGGATACCCCATGCTAGATGAAAATAGAATTTTTATTTTTCTTCCTGGCGGGGCTTCTTTTGTAATGTGCCGCGAAGACGGAACTAGAAACTGGGAATACAGCGGAACGATTCCAATCACCGCTTTTGATTCTTCTAAAAATGCAGTTGCCGTAGGCTTTGCTGATGGCAACATTTGTCTTTTAAACCTTGAAGGCTCGACCCTTCAAAAATTTTCTGCAGGCGGAAGCAGCTATGCAGTTATTTCAGGAATTGCAGTTTCAAGCGATGCAAACTACGTAGCTGCAATTTGCGGACACGAAAAACAACGCTTTATCCTTGCAGATACTAGCTCCACACATTCAAAAATTATTTTCCATGAATTTTTGGATTCAGACGATTCGTTTCAAAAATTGGTAAAATTCAGCAACGACAACAGTTTTGTTTACTATGCTGCGGGAAATAATTTTGCAGCTATTGACGTAAAAAACACTAAATCAAAAAAAATCAATATAAAGGGAAACGCAATAAGTTTGCAAGAAAATAAAACTAATATATTTTTATTAACAAATCAAAATGATAATTTTAATGTATATATAATAGAAAAAGATTGCATGAAAACAGGCTATTTTAGTTTTAAAGCGAAAAATGCGTACATACAAGCCAATGACGAAAAACTTTATGTAGGAAGAGATTCTTCTATTTCTTGCATAAAAATTTCAAAGGAATAGGATTAATTTAAAATGAAAAAAATAAAACTTTTTATATCTATTTTTTTGTTTGTAAATATATCTTTGCTATTTGCGTTTGACTGGCCTCAAAGCGGGGTAACTGGCTCAGAACAAATTTATTCATATTTTGGACAGTACCGCGGAGACACTATCAGCAATTCATTAATTTTTTCAGACCCTTCAGAAGTAAAAACGGCTTCACAAGGCAGAATTCTGATAACAATAAGCGAACATTCAGATTTATGCGATTTTTTTCCTTCTACCTTAGGCAATGCGGTTCTTATTTCCCACGAAGACAATCTAGTAACCGTGTATGGAAATCTTGACAAAACAACAATTCCAGAAAATCTTTTTGAAAAAAAATTTGTAGAAAAAGCAGAAGTCATAGGCTTTACAGGAAATTCTGCTTGGCAGCAAGGACATAGTTCTTTAGAGTTTCAAGTAATAGACACAAAGAACGATACTTCCATAAATCCTAGAGTTTTGCTGCCACGCGTGGGAAAAGAACTGCCTTTGTACTACAACGAGCTTTTCATTCGAAACAAAAATGGAAACAGCTATAATCTTTCTAAAGTCAATACAGTTCCTGCCGGCCACTACAGAGTTTACAAAAAACGACAAGCAATTGCTGTTCCTTATAAAGAAAAAATTTCGCTTAACGGAAGCGTTATAGACCAAATAACATTTGACGTGCTTTTCCAAGATGACAATTTAATATGTGTCGCAGGGAAAACGAAATATACAAAAAATGTATTATATCCAGACGACAATTTAATTCTTATGGGAGAATTATTTCTTTCACCTGGAACAAATGCGCTTCAATTAAATCTAATAGACATTTTAGGAAAAGAAACTCCAGCGACATATATTCTTTCTGTCTACTAGGTCAAAAAGTCAGCCAGAAAATCAATGGACTGCATAATAAGTTTAACTCTTACAGACCATTGATTTTTCCAAAATGAACAAGAGAATGTGCCGCATACGTTTATTTCTGCAGCTTCGCTGTACTCATTTTATGATTCTAGGATAAACTCCTGCAGATTATTCCGCCACCAATTATAACATTATCCTTATAAAGAACCGCTGATTGCCCTGGAGCAACGGCTCTTTGAGGAGTAGAAAATGAAATCTTCCAAGCTTGACCTTTGTATAAATCTTTTTCATCTTCAGAAGGAAAATACCGTTCAATAAAAGCTTCTACAGGCTTGCTTGCAAGTCTAATTTTTACCATTGCAGAAATTTTTTCTTTAGGCTCGACACCAGCAGGCCACACAAAATCGTCTGCAATCAAAGAATTTGAATTGAGAGCATCATTTGGCGCAAGCACAACAAGATTGTTTTTTGAATCAATTGAATGAACATAAACAGGATAGTTTACAGCGACTCCAAGACCTCGCCTTTGCCCCACTGTGTAATGCTCTATTCCCCGATGCTTTCCTAGAACATGACCGTCCAGGTCTATTATATCTCCGGGAACAGAGGGCTTATCTGAAAAAAGTATGTCAAAATATTCTTCACCAACAAAATCCTGGCTTTCTTCTCGAGAGGCAGCTTCCAAACCCGCTTTTTTAGCAAGTTCGAAAACCTCTTTTTTCTGCATAGAAGCCAAAGGGAAGCAGACGCGTTCTAAAACTTCAGAAGGAACTCTGTAAATAAAATATGTCTGATCTTTAGAAGCATCCGCAGCCCCTGCTATCATAAAAGGCTTTTTATCTGAACCAAAAACGCCATCTTCTGGACGAACGATTTTTGCATAGTGTCCTGTACAAAAATAATCGTAATCAATGCCAAGTTTTTTTATTCCTGCAAGGAGCGCTCCAAATTTTATAAACATATTGCACATTATGCAAGGGTTTGGAGTTCTTCCGCTTCTGTATTCACTTTTAAAATATTCTAGAACACATTTTTTATATTCATCTTTTACATCAATTACATGATATTCAATTTCATTTTGCTGGCAAAAGCGTTTACACTCTTCTATATTTTCCTCTTCGCCAGGGCCAAAGCAAGCTTCCCTTAAAGATTTTTCAGTTTTTACAACAGGAATGCTGCCGTCCCACAAAGACATAGTAACGCCGATCACCTTGCAACCTTTTTCTTTTAACATAAAAGCAGTCAAAGTTGAATCAACACCGCCACTCATTCCAACAACTACAGTATCGCCTTTTTTTGGCATATTTTGTTCTATATACTTCATTTTATTCCTAATCATAAAAGACTCAACTTTTCATCAAGTCTGCGATTGTAATTCCATCAAAAAAATTATTTATAAGGGAATCTAGCTTGCTCCACATCGACAGAGTTCTGCATACACCGACTCTAGGACAGGCAGGTGCTCCGCTTTCGAGGCAAGCAACAGGAGCAAGAGAGCCTTCTGTAATGCGGAGAATTTCTCCAATTTTGTAGTCTTGCGGTTTTCGGTTCAGTTTATAACCGCCACCTTTACCGTGCAAGCCTTGCACAAAACCGTTTTTAGAAAGAAGAGTCATTATGGATTCCATATACTTTTGAGAAATATTTTGCCTTGAAGAAATATCCTTTAAAGGTATATAACCTGCTTCCATATTTTCAGCAAGGTCTACTAAAACCCTAAGAGCGTATCTTCCACGCGTAGAAACAATCATAAAAGCCTCTTATACAACCTACTATACCACAAGGTAAATAGGTATGTAAATAGCCCAAACCTCGAGTTTTTGGAAAAATAAACAAAAGCGTAAGCGAATTTGCAATTTGTGAAGACTTTGTGCGATTAGAACAACTAAAGTTGCGTAGCACCCCAATTCCATTCAAACGAAGTGCGAGCACAACCGTCTGAACAAAGTGTAAATTCGCTGAAAGCATTTTTTTCATAATTTATAAAAAACTCGAAGTTTGGGCTAAACAGAGAATACTTGCAAAGTCAATATTGTACACAAAAATAAAATGTACTAAAATAAATATATGGATATTAACATGATTTTATCTGCATCTGGCTGGCGAAAAGTTTTTGCAGAATCAAACAACGAACAAGATAAAACTAAAGAAATTGGCAGTGTAAATGCTGCTATAAGCGTATTTGCCGCATACTGTTTTTCAGACTATATAAAAAAAACTGCAAAAAAAGATTTTCCAACTATCATTTTAGGAACGGATACAAGACCTACAGGTGAAAAAATTGCAAACTTTTGCATAAAAACATTTGTTTCACAAAATATAGACTTAAGATTCATAGGAGTAACAGCTGCTCCAGAAATAATGGCGTATTCAAAACAGGCTGATGGATTTATGTATATATCTGCAAGTCATAATCCTATAGGACACAACGGAATAAAATTTGGGCTTGATTCCGGAGGCGTTTTAAATGCAGAACAAAACGCCCAGCTTACGGAAGATTTTAAAAAACTTTGCCTGCAAGCGGATGCGGAAAAAAAAGCAAACGATATAATTGCAAAGGCAGATTCCAAAAAGATTGAAGAAATCTATAAAAAAATGCCAGAATTAAAAAAGCAAGCATTGGATGCCTACAAAGATTTTTTAAAAGAAACGACTACAGCGGAACACGAAATCCAAAAACAAGCAAAACTTCTGCAAGAAATAAAAAATGCCGCAGCGAAAAAAGATATTGGAATTGTATGCGACATGAACGGCTCTGCCAGGAGCGTTTCCGTTGATAAAGAATTTTTTTCAGAACTGGGAATTAATTTCTACGCAATTAATGACAAGCCTGGCGAAATTGTTCACGAAATAATTCCAGAATCAGAAAATCTTGTTTATGTTGCTTCCGAAATGGAAAGGCTTCATGCAAACGGCATAAAAAATGTACTGCTCGGATATATGCCAGACTGCGATGGAGACCGCGGAAATATAGTTTACTGGAGCGAAGCGCAGCAAAAATCTGTAATTTTAAAAGCTCAAGAAGTTTTTAGTCTTTCTGTAGTAGCAGAACTAAGTTTTAGCAAGTGGAAAAACAGACATTCAAAAGATTTTAATCCTGCAGTAGTTGTTAATTGTCCTACAAGCATGAGAATTGACGAAATAGCAGAAATGTTTGGAGCGAAAGTGTTTAGAGCAGAAGTCGGAGAAGCAAATGTTGTAAACCTTGCTACAGAAGCTAGAAACAAAGGCTACGATGTACGAATATTCGGAGAAGGCTCAAATGGCGGCACGATAACGTATCCCTGCGCCGTTCGAGACCCTATAAATACAGTCTTTGCAATAATCAAACTTCTTTCAATAAAAGAAATATACAACTTGTGGTGTTCAGTTTCTGGAACAGCCCCAAAAGAAAACTATTCTTTAGATGATATTCTAGATTCCATGCCAAAATACACTACAACAGGTGTAAGCGAACCTAGAGCTATACTTCACGTAAAAACTAGCGACCATTCAGTTTTAAAAAGGAACTTTCAAAAAGTTTTTGAATCTCAATGGGAACAAAATTATCAAGAGCTATATTCAAAGTATGGAATAAAAGAATGGGAATGTGTTATAACGAACGGCACAAAACAAATAGGAAACATAACTGATTTTTCAAGCAGCGGCAAAGGCGGATTAAAAATTAAGTTTTATGATGAAAACGACACGCCGATAGCATTTATTTGGATGCGAGGAAGCGGAACTGAACCTGTTTTTAGAATTATGTGCGACGTAAAAGGTGACCGCCCCCAAATGGAAAAAGAACTTTTACAGTGGGAAACTAAAATGATTGAAGCTGCAGACAAAATGTAAGCATTTATAAGCATAAGTTATGAAATTTTATATTCCCAAAATACTATAAAAACAGAGAATCTGTACTTCCTTAACGTATAAAAATTCGCTATACTCTTTACAAATAATAAAGATATTTCTAAAAACTTCTTTTGAAGTTTGAAATACATCAAATACGTCTGGTCAAGGTATGTGCTTACGCTAAAAACCTTGGTCACTCGTTTTTAAGGTTTGCATAAACCTTAAATCAAAATAAATTTTCGCATTTATATTTGCATTTATAAAAGAATTGTTTTGGAGGAATGTGATGGATAAAGTCGAAATTCTTAGAAGAGCAAAAGAATATATTGCTGCAGAAAAGGACGAAAGATTTCGTAAAGAAGTCGAAGAATTAGTTCAGAAAGAAGATATGAAAGAGCTTGAAGATCGCTTCTATCAAACTCTTGAATTCGGAACAGGTGGACTTCGAGGAATCATGGGCGGCGGAACTAACCGCATGAATACACTTGAAATAAATCTTGCCACTCAAGGACTTGCAAATTACGTTATAAAAGCATTTCCCCAAAAGGCTGCTGAAGGTAAACTTAGCGCAGTAATAGCTTATGACAGCAGAAAAAATTCAGATGTATTTGCAGAAGCAACAGCCCTAATATTTGCAGCAAATGGAATCAAAGCATACCTTTTTTCAGGACTTCGCCCTACTCCAGAACTTTCTTTTGCAATCAGAACATTAAAAGCCGACACAGGAGTTGTAGTTACAGCTTCGCACAATCCTAAAATCTACAATGGATACAAAGCTTACTGGAATGATGGTGCGCAAGTAATAGAGCCTCACGATGTAGGTATAATTGAAGAAGTAAACAAAGTCACAAATGTAAAAACAATTTCAAAAGAAGAAGCTCTAAAAAACGGCTCTCTTGTGATAATTGACAAAGAAATAGACGAGCCATACTGGGAAATGTGCAAAAAGCAGCTTTTCCGTCCAGAACTCATAAAGGAATATGCAAAAAACGTAAGCATAGTTTATACTCCTCTTCATGGAACTGGAGCGATGCACGTTGAAAAAGTTCTAGGAGATTTAGGATTAAAAGTAACGACTGTTCCAGAACAAAGGGAACCGGACGGAAACTTTCCTACAGTTGAAAAACCTAATCCAGAAGAAAAACCTGCTCTTAAAATGGCCGTTGAACTTGGCGAAAAACTTAAAGCCGACTGCGTAATGGCAACAGATCCTGATTCAGATAGATTTGGAACAGCTTTCCCAGATAAAAATGGAAACTTTGTGCTTCTTTCAGGAAATCAAATGGGCGCGCTCCTTATGGAATATATTTTCCTTTCTAGAAAGGAATTAGGCAAGCTTCCTAAAGATTCGTACTGTGTTCGTTCTATTGTTACCTCGCCTTTTGGAGACGAAATCTGCCGCAAATACGGAGTCGAAATGATAGAATGCCTTACAGGGTTCAAATGGATTGCAGCCGTAGAAGCAGAACGAGAAGCTAGCAATAAAGGAACTTATGTATTCGGTTTAGAAGAAAGTTATGGATACAAAATCGAAACAGAAGTAATGGACAAAGACGGCGTTTCCGCTGCAGCAATGTGCGCAGAAATGACAATGTATTGGCGTTCAAAAGGAAAATCGCTTCTTGAACATCTTGATGATATGTACAAAGAATATGGATATTTTGAAGACCGCTCAATTTCAAAGAATTTCTTAGGCTCAGAAGGTATTGCGATAATGAAAAACATTATGAACAAACTTCGAACAGAAGGGCTTAAGACTCTTGCAGGAAAAAAGGTTTTAAAGATTCGAGACGTACAGACAAGTTGCGAATATTCACCAGAGAACCCTGATAAAAAACAGAAATTAAATCTGCCGAAAAGCAACGTAATTCAGTTTTTCCTTGAAGGAGGCACTATTGTAAGCGCAAGACCTTCTGGAACAGAACCAAAGATTAAGTTTTATATCAATACAAAGAATGAAGTCGGAGGAGCAAAGTGTGACGGTTGCCTTGCCGCAGCTAAAAAAGAAGCCTCTGCTCTTTGCGATTTAATTGCAGATGATATAAACAAGATGCTTGCTTCTTAAAAGTTGTTAAAAACGTTTTATAATGAATTTAACAAACAGATTTTTAAAAGACTACAGAAATATGTACCGTTTAGTAAAAGACGGTACAACTTTTGTAGCGTTCGACACAGAAACAACAGGTTTAAGTGCCCAGAATTGTAGAATTATTGAAATAGGCGCTGTAAAATTCAACAATTCTGGCATACTTGGTTCGTTTAACTCTCTTATAAATCCTGAATGCCATATTCCAGAAGAATGTACTCAAATTAATCACATAACAGATTCCATGGTAGAATCGAAACCCATTATAAAAGAACTTTTGCCGTCTTTTATGGATTTTATTAAAGATGCAGTTCTAATCGGACACAATGTCCAGTTTGACATAAGATTTTTGGATGCCGAACTTGAACGTTGTTTTATGCCGATTGCAGAAAACACAATAATAGATACATTGCAATTTAGTAGATGGGCATTTCCAGAACAACAAAAATACAGGCAACCGCTCATTGCAAGTCTTTTAGGAATAGAAGTAAAAGATGCCCACAGAGCTTACGACGACGCTTTTGTTTGCGCAAATATTTTTCTAAACTTAATAAAAGCGACTTCTCAAAGGCAAAAGATTTAGACAAAACAGCCTGAACTTGAGTTAAAAAAATGAATAAAAGCGTTGAAAGCTTTTTTTTCTAACAGTTATAAAAAACTCGAAGCTTAGGCTAAACAAGTTTATCCTCTAGGAGCTGTTACAGGATTAACAGGTTTCCCATTTTGAAAGACCATAAACTTTATAGAAGAGTTATTTCCTTTTCCTGTCACTCCAAGTTCACTATTAAAAAGAACGTAATCGCCTTTTTTTACAGTAACTTTTCCAAGTCCTGAATATGAATAAATTAGACCAGTTTTTGACTGAATAAAAATAACTTCGCCAAAGCCGCGGTAAACTCCTGTATACATAACAGTCCCTTCGCGGACGCATTTTACAGCCTCAGAATCATTTCCTGTTAATTGAACACCGCTAACCTTCCCATTAACCTTTTTTACAATAGGATTTTTTAACGGCCAAACAACAGATGAAGAAACTTTTATATCAGAAGTTGTGTTTTTTTCATTTTTTTCTATATTATTCTTTAGAATCTTATCAACATCTTCATTTTTATCTTTTGATTTTTTTTCGCTTTTATCAGAAGATGGCACATATAGCTTTTGCCCGATTTTTAAAGTTGAATTAGGATCAAGATTATTCATAGCCATCAACTCTGGAACTTTTATATCATACTTTCTAGAAATACCATACAGAGTGTCACCCTTTACTACGGTATACAAGGTAGAATCTTTTTTAATTGAAGAAGATTTTTGCTCACCGGTCTTACTCGAAGAAAGGGCTGCCGCGTTGCTTATATCGGCAGAAGGAATTGTAAGTTTTGCACCTTCTTTTAAAATATCACTTTCGCTTAAATTATTTGCGGTTCTAAGCTCAGCAACTGTAATTTCATATTTTCTACTAATGGAATAGAGAGTGTCGCCTTTTTTTACAGTATATACCGAATCAGAAAAAGAAAACTGCAATTGTATAAAAAAAAGTAAACCGAAAATATAAATTTTAGAAAATCTCATATAATAATTATCGGAATAAGTTTTATTTTTTTTTACAACTATTCAACAATTTCTCTAAAAAGTTTGCCTACATCAATTCCATTAATTATTTTTCCTTTTGGATAATTGTTCAGCATGCTTTCTCTGCCGTGCGCAAGGTGATTTGATGTAATACCATGTTTTATTGAAATATCGGCTTCCATGAGAGCAGAAAGGTGGTCCGCAATTCTAACAGTTTTTCCATCAACAGGACAAAACTCTTCAGCATTGTAAAGATTGTTTAATTCTTCCCAAGAAACTTGCTTTACTTTTCCTTCTTTTAGGATTTTATTTGAAAATTCATCGCTGGTGTAAAAAATAAGCTGCTCAACAAAAAAAGGTTCCATAAGAGGAACTAGCTCTTTGCTAACGATTTCATCTTCAATTTTTTTTACAATATTTGGCAGCTCATCAGTTGCCTGTTTTACTGGCGAAATAATATCCCTTGTAACAGCTTCTGGCAAATCGTGGAAAAGTCCTGTAAAAAAATCATTTACAATTCTCCATTCAGGCATTTTTTGTCCACAGTTTCTGCACAATAAAAGCGTCATTATGGCGACAAAGTAACAATGCCCCAAAACACTTGTTTTTGGAACTCGAGGCGTCTGATTCCAACGAATTTGAAAGCGAAGCTGCTCTATTTTCATAAGAAAATCAAAAGACCTTTGATGTGTCATTAATTTTTGCAATCCTGTAAGGTCAAGAAACTTCTGCAAATCAGTCTGCAAATCGCTGTTTATGTTTTTCAGGCGTTCCACTTCATTTACAACGGAAAGCATTTGAAACTCCCTCATTGTTGCATATTTGTCAGCAGCCGAAAAAATTCTTGCAGCCGCCTGGCTTTTTTGAGGAATAGGAACAGAACCTGCCTTTTGCGCAACATAAACTGAAAATTTTTCAAACAAATCTTCATCGTTCATTATTGGCTTGTATTGATTAAGAACCCATTCGTTTAGTTTTAAATATTCTTGCAAAAAATTATGCTTCAGCATAGAAAGAACAGGAGCTTTTATGTCGCAAAGGGAAATTTTCTTTAATAAATCAAATAAAGATGCATAAATCATCCATGTCCAATCTACAAATACACCTCTAGATTCTTCAAACTTTCCTATGATATAGGCAAGAACCATCTTTTCTCCAGCCTTGTCCATTTCAACCAAATCAAAAGGCCGAATAAGGTCTGTCCAGCGTTGAATCGAAAAGCCTTCAAAAATCTTTAAAGCAAACTGTTGACTAATCATAAATCCCCTGCATCATCTACTAGAGCCAGACTTCTGATCTGCATCCATTTTATCTTTCCAGACAAGGGCTTTTTTCTTTATTTCTTCGGCTTCATTTCTATCACCTATGGCAATTGCAAGTTTATGCCTGGCAAGAAGAAATTTTATAGCATTCCGCATATCATCTATTCGGCGTGTGGAAGTTTCATACTTATCACGGTAACCGGATGCCGAAGATTCAAGGAGTTTTGAAATGAGCCTTATATACAGAACAGAAACCTCATAATCTTCATTATTCGGATCAAAATAAGACTTTACAGCTGTTCTCATGTCTATAAGATTTTTAGCGACTACTGCAAAACGCCCCTTTAGTTCAACAAACGACCACTTCCATTTTGAATTATCGCCAAAAGCGACTTCCAAGAGATTTATTGCCAATCCAAGTTTTCTTATAAGATAATAGCGTTCTGAAATTGTTTTATCTTGAATCTGCTCATAATTCTTTGTAAGTTCGGAATAAGACACATCAATAAAATTAGTTACAAGTTCTTCAAGATAAATTATTGCCTTATAGAGAATTTTTCTAGCTTCGTTCAAAGCATCATTATTTTTTACTTCCAAGATTTTTAAAGAAAGACTGTTCTGAGCCATGTACAAAGAAGAAATGTAAATCATGTCATCGCAGAGCATAAGTTTTTTGTAAGGAGCATCAGAAGCCCCTCCATTTATTGAATTTAAAACTGTTTTTTCTTTTCCCAAAGTTGCAGTTATCTTTGATTGATACGGCTTTATCGCATCTGCAAATTCAAGTCTTGTTTGTTCTGAAATTTTTGCCATCATAAACCTCCGTATTTTTGGAGCATAGAACGAGCGTGTTCTAAAGAGGCAGAAGAATCTGCGTCGCCAGAAAGCATTCTAGCAATCTCATAAACGCGTTGCTCACCTTCAATAGGATGAACATTTGATGCAGTCTTTCCATTAACAACACCCTTTTCTATCTTAATCTGATTATCGGCATAAACTGCGATACTCGCAAGATGTGTTATACAAAAAATTTGACGATTTTTTGCAAGTTTCTTAAGATGAAGTCCTACTGCAACCGCAATTTCTCCACCTATTCCTGTATCAATTTCATCAAATACCAAAGTTTGAACAGGGTCGTTGTTAGCAAAAACAGTTTTGATTGCAAGCATGACTCTAGAAAGTTCACCGCCACTAGCAATTTTAGCAAGAGGCTGTAAAGGCGAGCCTAAATTTGCGCTGATAAGGAATTCAATATTGTCCATTCCGTAAGGACCGCATCTTTGCTCAACATCATTGCCAGGCTTTTCTGTCATGCTAACTGAAAAACGAGTTTCTTTCATGCCTAAAGATTTTAAAATCGCTTCAATTTCACCAGAAAGACTTTCAGAACAAGCATGCCGTTTTGCAGAAATCTTTTTTGCAGCGGAATAAACTTGTTTTTCCAATTCACTAACTTCTTTTTGAAGAACTTCTTTATTTTGATTTCCGCTTGCAAGTTGCTCAAGTGCCTTTTCAGCCTGCTTTTGGTAGTCAAAAAGTTCTTGCATAGATGCATTTACAGAGCTGCAATACTTTTTTTTCAAATTGTAAATAACAGAAAGTCTCTCTTGAACTTCTTCCAAATGAGCAGGATCGTAAACAAGATTTCTAGCGTAGGAATCAAATTCGCAGGCTATATCGCTAAGTTCATAAAATGCCGATTCTAAACGCGAATCCAAAGGCGAAAGGCTCTTGTCGAATCCAACAGCGTGCTGACTGTCGCGATGAATTCTTTTTAGTCTTGAAACCACAGAATCATCGCCGACATCTAAAGAAGTTCTAATAGAATCTATATCTGAAAAAAGCTTTTCATAAGAAGAAAGGCGGTTCAACTCGTCTTCAAGATTTTTATCTTCATCGGGCTTTAATTTTGCCTCTGACAATTCTTTTAGCGCGAACGAATACATTTCTATTTTTCGCTCGCGTTCTGCATCATTTGAATCCAACTGAGAAAGAAGCTTTCTTTTTTCTATTAAATTGGAATAAAGTTTTGTAAACAGTTGAACTTCTTCTGTAATTCCTGCTCTAGAATCAAGAAATTTTCTGTGTTCAGAAACTTTCATAAGAGACTGGTGGTCATGCTGACCGTGTATATCTACTAAAAAAGAAGAAAATTCAGCAATATCGGCACGAGTTACAGGAGTATTACCTATCCAGGAACCACTTTTTCCATTTTCACGAATAAATCTTCGAATTAGAATTCTATTATTTTCCGCTTCTATTCCATGTTCAGAAAGCCATTGCAATGCTGGTTGCGAAAAATCCGAATCAAGATAAAATGTTCCGCTAACACTAGCTTCATGTGCTCCAGAACGAATTTGACTAGTTTCCGCCTTTCCTCCCAAAAGAAAAGAAAGAGCTCCTATAAGGATTGATTTTCCCGCGCCAGTTTCGCCAGAAAGAACTGTTAGACCTTTTGAAAACTCTATTGTAATTGAATCAATTATCGCAAAATCTTTAATAGACAAATCTTCAAGCATGAGGTCCTCCTGACCAATTCAGCTTTGAACGCAAGGCTTCGTAAAATCTTTGCGTTGTACAACCTGCAAGTTTTACTTTTTTATTAATTCTTCGAACTTTTATTACATCTCCCTGGTGAAGTTCCTTTGGCTTTTGACCGTCAACAGTAAGAATAAGTTCTTTTTCCCTAGAAGGAAGAACTGTAATATCAAGTTCGCCGTTCGGGCTTAAAACCAAAGGTCTTGTAGAAAGAGAAAACGAATTTATCGGCGTAAGAACAAGCGCATCTAGCTCAGGATCTATTATAGGACCGCCAGCACTTGAAGAATAGGCTGTAGAACCAGTTGGTGTGCTTACAATAATTCCATCAGCCTTAAACTTTCCTAAAGAAGAATAATTGTAGGCTATATCGAGCAAAACTGTTCTTGCTGCCGTTTTAGCGCAAACTACAACATCGTTCAATCCAATTGCAGAAAAACATTCTGAATCTTTTTTTTCAATTGGAAAAACAGTAGCTTGCAACATAGTTCTTTCTTCTAGCGAAGATTTTCCACTTAAAAAAAGCTCAAGTTCTTTCTTCCAATCCTGTTTTTGAATACTAGCAATAAAACCAAATTCGCCAAAGTTCACAGGAAAAACAGGTATTCCAAGATTGCAACATCCTCTTGCGGCAAAAAGAACTGTTCCATCGCCACCTAAGGTAATTACAAAATCATATCCTGAAAAAACACAGTCTTCATTAAAACCATCAAAAGCGCAAATAACTGACTGCACTTTTCTAGATTTTAAATAAAAACCTATATCGTTTGCAACTAATTGAGATTCTTTTTTGTTAGTGTTTACTATTATAAGACACTTTTTCATTTAAAAGAAAACCTTATGGCAGAGTTCCCAAAACTTTTACAATTTTAGCAACTTGCTGATTAGAAAGCCTTGGATACAACGGAAACAAGACGCATCTTAAATACAAAGATTTTGCCCTTATGCATGAATCTGATAATTCCTCTTCTTTTAAGGCAATTACAGAATCTTCATACGCATGTCTTATTTCTATTCCTTTTTTTTCTGCATATTGACGAACATCTTTAAAAGAACTCGAAAGAACCAAAGGAAAACAAGCAACTGTAGAGGAATTGTTAAACTCTTCTTCTTTTAAGTTTTTAGAAGATTCAGACTCTGCAGAAACTGAAGAAATTACACTAAAATCTCTTGGATATATTTTATGCTTTCCAGACATGCACGCTCTCTGATAAAGAGAAAAAATCTTCTTTCTTGTATGCTCGTTATTTTTAAATTCCTTAACCTGAACCCAGCCCAAAGCGCAGTTTATATCTGGCAAAAGTTCTGTGCGAGGCATAAC
>CAKULY010000021.1 GCA_934667505.1 uncultured Treponema sp.
TCAAAGCAGGAAAAAATTGCAATCATAAAAAACAACGAGATGCAGGCCGTGATGATTCCTGTTGAGGAATATGAAAAACTGAAATCAATAGAGGAAATTGCCGAACGGAAAGAGATTTTTGATACGGTTCAAAGCCGCAGCCAAACTCCGGAGTCGGAATATATTTCTTATGACGAGGCGATGAAACAGGCTGGTTTCTGATGGAAAAATGCTATGAAATAAAATTTCACCCAGCCGCACTGAAAGAATTTTGCGCTCTTGACGGAAGCGTAAAAATTCTTGTGAAAAAGCAATTGGACAAACTCAAGGCTGAACCTTTTCTTGGAGAAGAACTTGGAAACAAAAACGGTTACAATCTTTCCGGCTACAGAAAAATGTATGCCTGCAAAAAGCAAGTCAGAATTGTCTATTCTATTCATGATGACGTGCTTCTTGTAAAAATCATCGCAATAGGAAAGCGCGAGGAAATGCAAGTTTACGGAGCTGCGGCGGAGCGGATATAAGTTCAAAATGAGCAAATACGAAAAACTTTGGAGTTATATAGAAGAAAAAAGGAGGCATGATAAAAACAGCCGAACATGGTGGCTGTTTTTATCTTAAAACTGAAGTTTTAATCATGACTTTTTATGGGAGAAGCAATGAAAATTCTAGTTACTTACGGAACCCAGTACGGCTCGGCAAGGCATTATGCGCAAACTTTTGCAAAACTGACGGAAGCCCAAATTCTTCCGTACAACGAAATCAAGTCCGTTTCCGGTTATGACTGCGTAATCCACTTTGGCGCGCTTTACGCGGGCGGCGCTTTGGGACTGAAGAAGGTCGCCTCTCTTCTTTCCGAAAAGACGGAATTCATCATTGTGACTGTCGGACTTGCGGATGTTCAGGACGAGAAGAACACGAACCACATCAGGCGTTCCATTCAACGCCAGATTCCAAAGAAAATTTGGGACAGGGCGAAAATCTACCATCTGCGCGGAGCAATCGACTATGAGAAACTGAATTTCAAGCACAGGACGATGATGGCTCTGCTTTATGCGAAAGCCAAAAATCTTCCGGAAGAAAAGAAAGACGCCGAAACGCGGGCAATGATTGAAAGCTACGGAAAACGAGTCAGCTTTGTGGACGATGACTCTTTGCGCAAACTTGCCGACACGATTTATGTCGATCTGCATGATTTTTCAAAAACTGAAACCTTGAATTAGATGAGGAAAACTTATGCCAGTATGGAATCCCTGGCGAGGATGTAAAAAATGCAGCGAAGGCTGCGAGCACTGCTACATTCACAAGGGCGACGCGAAAAGAGGCGTGAACACAGGCAAAATCGTCAGAACAAAGGATTTTTACAAGCCGGTTGAAAAGCTCAAAAACGGCAGCTACAAAATGAAGCCGGGTCTTGTGTATATGTGCTTTACCACCGACTTTCTGATTGAAGAAGCCGACGATTGGAGAGACGAATGTTGGAAAATGATAAAAGAACGCTCTGACTGCGACTTTCTCTTTTTGACAAAACGGATTGAACGCTTTGCGCAATGCATTCCAAGCGGCTGGGCGGACGGCTGGGAAAACGTCACTGTCTGCTGCACGGTTGAAAACCAGCGCAATGCGGACAAAAAACTTTCGTTGTTCAGCTCGCTTCCGATTAAGCACAAGGGAATCACTGCTCAGCCACTGATTGAACGCCTGGACTTGGAACGCTACCTGAACGGCGTAGAGTTTGTTGTCGTTGACGGAGAGTCTGACAGGAACGCAAGAGTTCTCGACTACAGCTGGGTGCTCGACCTCCGCGAACAGTGCATCCGGCAGAACGTGGACTTTGAATTCCGCCAATGCGGAACGCACTTTTTAAAGGACGGCAAGCTGTACAATCTTCAGACAAAAATCCTCTGCAGCCAGGCGCGCCGTGCCGGAATCAACTGGAAATCCGATAGAAAAAATTAATCACGGTGAAAAATTCGGCTGGAAAGTCGCAAAAATCTCGATGAAAAACAAGAACGTTTGTTTGAAAAAATCGGGATATGATAAGGAAAACTGTGATTTTAATAATCAAATTTATTTAATGACACTAAACACTTATATTTAGTATTATTAAATACTTGTGTTTATTACCACTAAATACTATAATACATTCATGGTTACAAAAGAATTGATTTTACGGATGGCAGAAAAACAAAAGAACGAAATTTTAAGCCGTCCTCCAAAACTTGAAGTGAACAGGGACTGTTTGAAAAACATTCCGACTCCTATTCCTCAGTTCGTCAGAATAATTACAGGAATCAGACGCTGCGGAAAAAGCACTTTTGTTTGCCAAGACATGAAACTTCGCTGTAAAAATGCTTTTTATCTGAATTTTGATGAGCCTGCACTTTCGGAATTTGACTCAAACTCGTTTTTGGTACTTGACGAAGCCATCGCCGATTTCAGAAAAAAATACGGAAATTCAAAGGAGCTTTTTTTTGACGAGATTCAGATTATTTCCGGCTGGGAAACTTATGTAAGCTCAAAGCTAAAGGAAGGAAACCTTGTTACGGTAACCGGCTCAAACGCCTCTCTATTAAGTCAGGAACTGGGAACAAGACTTACCGGCCGTCATCTGGACTATGAGCTTTTTCCGTTCAGCTACAATGAATTCTGCACTTTCCTGAAGAAACAAAAAAATGCTAAATCTTTTGAAGAATATATTTTTAAGGGCGGCTTTCCCGAATTCTTGAACTACAGGCAAAGCCAGATTCTTGCGCAGCTTTTTGATGACATCATTTTCAGGGATATTGTCGTCCGCTACGGAATAAAAGACTCAAAGTCGCTGCGGACTCTTGCGGTTTATCTCTGCTCAAACTGCGGAAACCTTGTTACAGGAACAAAGCTGTCGGCCCAGTTCGGATTGAAAACGACGGCGACAATACTCGAATATCTTTCTTTTTTTGAACAAAGCTATCTGTTCTCGTTTGTACCGAAGTTCAGCTATTCTGCAAAAGTTCAGTCGGTGAATCCTAAAAAAGTTTACAGCATAGATTCGGGAATGGCAGCAAACATCTCAGTTTCCTCGTCGAAAGACATAGGTCGGCTTTTTGAAAACGCTGTATTCTGCAAAATCCGAAGAGAAACAAAGAATATCTGGTATTATTCGGAAAACAATTTTGAGTGTGATTTTTTATACGGTGCTTCAAGTGTTCCAGAAAAAGCGGTTCAGGCTTGCCTTGAGCTGACAAATGAAAACAGAGAGCGCGAAGTCCGGGGAATCGTAGAAACCTGCAGAAAATTCAATAATCTTGAAGGTATGATTGTAACATTAAATCAAAGCGATACAATTGAATATGACGGAATGACCGTAAACGTTGTAAAGGCGACCGATTTCTTTTGATGAAGAAAAAAAATGAAAAGAGGTGAAAAAATGCTGAAAACACAAAGACTGATATTGCGGAAATGGACACAAGCCGACGCGGAAAGCCTGTTTGAATACGCGAAAAATCCCGAAGTGGGACCTGCTGCAGGCTGGCCGCCGCACAAAAGCGTAGAAGAAAGCAAGGACATAATCAAAAACGTGCTCAACGGAGCGGAATGTTATGCCTTATGCGAAAAGGAAAAGAACATCGCAATCGGCTCGGTGGAACTAAAGCTCAACGGACATACCGACATGACAGAGCGCGACGACGAATGTGAGCTTGGCTACTGGCTCGCGCAGCCGTTCTGGGGAAGAGGCTACATGCCCGAAGCCGCCGGCGAACTTTTGCGGCGCGCATTTGAGGAACTCGGCATGACAACCGTCTGGTGCGGCTATTACGACGGAAACCAAAAATCAAAGCGCGTGCAGGAAAAACTTGGATTCGTCTTTCACCATACCTGCGACGAACTGCCTGTTCCCCTTTTGAATGAAGTGAGGGTCGGACATACAACCGTAATGACAAAAGAGCATTGGAAAGAAATTTATAAATGAGCGAAAAATAATCTTCCTTATACTTCATGTTTTGTGGAATTCTAGGCAAGCAGATGGGGCGAACTGCGACAGGCGAAAAAGCGGTTTGGGATTAACACGTCTTGAAATTTTCTTGTGCTGCCCGCAATAAAACTGCTATGGAAATTTTATTGCAAAATGTGTATAGTAATTTTATGCTGCAGATTGCACATCCTTTTGTAAAATGGGCAGGCGGAAAAACTCAGCTTCTGCCTGAAATCAGAAAACATTATCCTCAAGAAATCAAAAAATACTGCGAGCCGTTTGTAGGCGGCGGCGCGGTTCTGTTCGATGTGCTTCAAAAATGCCACCCGGAAGAAGTTTTCTTTTTATAAAAAATTTAACTGCAATGGAAAAATATTAAATATGATAAAAAGTAATGAACATAAATTTACAAAGCAACAAATTCAAGAATTGCTTGAAGATTGTCTCAATAAAACCCTTGGTGAAATTGATAAAAATAATGTTTTTGGCAGAACAAAGAAAAATCCAAAAATTACAGGCATTGCAGGAGATGTAATCGAGCAATCTGTTTTCGGATATGCTGCGAACAGTGATGCTGCACCAGACTTGAACATTGACGGCACTCTTACTGAATTAAAAACAACTGGAATTCGTCTTTCTAAAAAAAATCCGAAAGAGTATGAAGCAAAAGAGCCGATGTCTATAACAGCAGTATCTCCAAATATTATAATTGGTGAAGAATTTTCAAATTCAAGATTTTGGCATAAATTAGCACATCTGTTGCTGGTTTATTATCTGTATGCATCAGATAAAGCCGTTTTGGCTTCTGAATATGCAAATTTTTTTGTAAAAGGTTATCAGTTTCTTGAGTTTTCAGAAGAAGATAAAAGTATTTTGGAACAAGATTGGCTGATTGTCCGTAATTTTATTCGTTCATTGAACAATGATGAATCGCGTTATCCTGAATTTTCACATCTGCGTGACAAACTTCTTTTTATCGACACTGCTCCAAAATGGCCGCATCCTCCAAGATTTAGATTGAAAAGGACTGTTGTTTCAAATATCGTTCAGAAACATTTTAACGGTTCTCTTGAGCAGCTTCCCAAAGCTTACAGTACATTTTCAGAAATAGAAATCAAATGCCATGAGATAACAGCCAAGTACAAAAATAAGACAGTAGCCGAATTGATGAAAGAATTTTCAATCGGGGGAAAAATTGATAAAGGCATAGGTGAAAGGCTTGTTGTCAGAATGTTTGGCGGAACTTCAAAAAAAATGCATGATATTGAGCTTTTTAATAAAATCGGCTTATTGGGAAAAACTATAGTTCTTACAGAAAACGGCAGAAGAACAGAAGATATGAAACTGTTTAGAATTAACTTTGATGAAATTGCAAATATTGGCGAGCGTTTTGATAACTCTGATTTTTTTGATTATTTCGCTGAAAACCAGATATTGTGTATTATTTTTGAAGAGCATGACAACAAAGATTTTGGCAAGAATACTTTTTTAGGATTTAAGAGACTTTCTTTTTCAGATGAGTTTATAGATTTAAATGTAAAATCTGTTTGGGAGAGAATTAGAGAACTTGTAATATACAAAGAATTAAAAGATATGCCAATATTGGATTCAAAAGGAAATCAAAGAATAAATAAAACCGGAGTTCCGCAGTCTGCCCCGAATTTTCCAAAGTCATCAGAAGGTTTGATTTTTGTAAGAGGAGACAGTTCAGATTCTACTGAAAAGCCCGAGGTTGTAAATGGAATAAGTATGTACAGACAGTATATTTGGATAAAAGGTTCTTACTTGTCTCAAAAAATGGATGAGAAGGACTTTATTTAAGTTTTGCCGCAATTTTTATTCTTGATCGAATTTCTAAATTTTAGTATACTGTGGAAATGAGAATGGAAAAAACTGTTTGTGAATTGTTTGCCGGAGTGGGCGGCTTCAGGTGCGGGCTTAATTCTATAAAGGACAAAGACTTTTCTTTATCATCGGAAACATGGAAAACAGTGTGGTTTAATCAATGGGAGCCAGGTAAGAAAAATCAATGGGCTTATGATTGTTACGTAAAACATTTTGGAACATCTTTAGATTTAAATGGAAACGATACGACAAACGTTGATATTTCTATAGTCGATAAAAATGCTATTCCTAACCATAACTTATTGGTTGGCGGATTTCCTTGTCAGGATTACTCAGTCGCACGAAGTCTTAATGGTGAAAAAGGGATCGAAGGCAAAAAAGGTGTTCTTTGGTGGTCTATCTGGGATATTTTGAAAATAAAAAGACCGCCTTTTGTTCTTCTGGAAAATGTTGACAGACTCTTGCTTTCTCCCTCAAAACAACGTGGGCGTGATTTTGGCATTATACTTTCCTGTTTTTATAATGAAGGTTATTTTGTTGAATGGAGAGTTGTAAACGCCGCAGAATATGGCGAAGTTCAAAGGCGAAGAAGAACCTTCATATTCGCTTACAAAAAAGACACAAATTTTGCAAAATCATTAAATCTTGAAAATAATAATTCTTTAATATCTGAGGTTTTAGAGAAGAAAAGTTTTTTTGCAAAATGTTTTCCGATTGAAAAACTTGATGTATTCTCCATTAGAAAGACAACAATTTCAGGCGATATAGCGGATATTTCTGATAATTTTTCTTTTGACTTTGCAAATTCTGGGATAATGTTTGATGGTTCTGTTTATACTGCAAAAACTTATCCAATTATTACAAAGGCAAGAACTATAGGGGAAATCTTAGAAAACAAAAAGGTTTCTGAAAAATACTTTATTTCAAATAATAAATTGTACTTTACAAATCCTGACAGTACGCATAGTGATGAAACAAAAACTGAATTATCTTCAGAAGCTAAAAAAACTTGGCAATATATAAAGGGAGCGAAAAGAAAATACAGAACCGCCAGCAATGGACACAAATATATTTATTCCGAGGGAGCTATCCCGATGGTTGATGAATGGAATAAGCCTGCACGCACGATGCTTACGAGCGAAGGAAGTTTTAACCGAAGCACTCATATAGTTAGGGATTTATTAAATAGTGAAATAAGGATTCTTACGCCAAAAGAAACTGAACGGATTCAAGGATTTCCTGATGATTGGACTGCGACTGGAATGCCTGAAAAATTCAGGTATTTTTGCATGGGAAATGCGTTGGTAGTTTCTTTGGTTTCAAGAATGGAAAAGATATTGGATAAAATATTTTCTGAAGAATAAACAATTCTGAATCTTAACTTCTTGATAAACTTTAAAATTCGATCAATATTTTGGTATGAGCGAATATACAATTGAAATAAAAGAAATTTTGTCGGAGTTAGTAAAAGTTGAGGCAAATTCTTTTGAAGAGGCTTTGTCGAAAGTAGAAGAAAAATACTATAGCAGCAAAATTGTTTTAGATTATAGTTCTTTTGACTGCGTTGATTTTTCTGAAATTACTGATTTTGAAAATCATAAAGAAATTCATAATTTGAATGATTATGAAGAATGAAAAATACGCTAGGAATTGCCTATCCGCGGAATTGCAGAGCTTTGCGAGATTCACGAGGACGAGCCGTATTTTGGCGTGGACTTGCCGTTTTGATTTTCTAATTTTCCGGCACATATTTTGCCTCTCAAAACAAAAAATCAGTGTATAATAGAAAAATGAACAGTTTGAAAATCGCCCTTTTGCAGATAATGCCGGGCAATAATATTGAAGAAAACAAACGGATTGGCGAGGAGGCTTGCCGGAAAGCGAAACTTCTAGACGCTGACATCGCGCTTTTTCCTGAGATGTGGAGCTGCGGCTACAGTTTCCCGGAAAATCTGGCGGAGCTTGAAGAGCTTGCGGTAAGCGCGGACGGCGAATTTGTTTCGTTCTTCGGAAATCTTGCCGCGGAGCTTGAGATGGCGGTGGGAATCACTTTTTTGGAAAAGCACAGCCCTCAGCCGCGGAACACGCTCCGTCTTTTTGACCGGCATGGAAAATCCGTTCTCACTTATGCGAAAGTTCACACCTGCGATTTTGGCGATGAAAAAGTTCTTTGCGCCGGCGATGATTTTTACGTCTGCAACCTTGACACAAAAAACGGCGTTGTGAAAACCGGCGCGATGATTTGCTACGACCGCGAATTCCCCGAAAGCGCGCGGATTTTGATGCTCAAAGGCGCGGAAGTGATTCTTGTTCCGAACGCCTGCCCCATGGAAATCAACCGCCTTTCCCAGCTGCGCGCGAGAGCCTACGAAAATATGTGCGCCGTTGCGACCGCAAACTACCCCGGCGGAAAGCCTGACTGCAACGGACATTCCTCCGCATTCGACGGAATCGCGTACCGCCCCAAGGATTCACTCTCCCGCGACACTCTCGTTGTTGAGACCGGCGAAAACGAAGGAATCTACATCGCGAACATCGACCTTGACGAGCTGCGGGACTACAGAAGCCGCGAAGTCCACGGAAACGCCTACCGCCGCCCGAAAAAATATTCGCTTCTCACAAAAGAAGAAATCCGCGAGCCGTTTATCAGAGGGGATTACAGGGGATAAGGAAAATTCGAATTGACATTGCCCGGCGTGCATCAATGTCATTCCCTTGCTTGACAAGGGAATCTCTACATTATAACACTAAGTTTTTAACCTTTACATATATACAGTAGTAATAAAACATGCTATAATTGTTTTATTGGAAGTGCCTGATTTCCAAGGCGGCGTCTCCCGAACTCAAACCAGCTAGCTGGAATCTTGAAAGCCGGGAGGACTTGCGTATGACTTTAGAACTTGTTTTGGCAGTATCGGCAATTATCAATTGCATCGCTGCTGTTGCAAGTGCAGTTATCGCAACCCTTTCTTACCTTAAAAATAAGAAGAGTTAAAAAATAAAGCCGCCCAGTCTTGACCCTCTGTGGCGGCTTCATGCTAAAAACAGTGGAGACGACCGACAGAAATCGGGCATTTCCTTTATTTCAATATACTACAGAAAAACGCATTAGTCAAATAATTCCGCTGTTGGAGTGGAAAACATAGCTTAGGAATTTGCATAATTGTCGGTATGCCGAGAGTTTTCTTGTTAAAACTCGGTTATTTTACGTGTGCGCTCACGCGCACGTCCTAAGCTAAAGCTTAGGGCATGGAGCACCTGCGAAGCAGTCCACCGCAAGCGAGCGGAAACCGCAGGTTGGAGCGAGTGCGGAGGATGAGCGGATAGCGAAGTGCGGAACGCCCGACCTGCCGCAAGGCAGGAAAGCCCCAGAAAAAACTGAAAGAAAGGCAATCCGCTATTGACCAAATCTAACACAATTAGTTTAATATGCGAAAATATTCGGGAGAAATAAAATGAAAATTCTTGTAATCAACTGCAGCCCGGTAAAAAACGGTGCGACGGCAGAAATTGTGAAGCTGGTTTCTGATTTTTGTGGAAAAGGAAATGAGGTCCGCTCGGTCTGCATTGACGACTACGAGATAAAATTGTGCCGGGGCTGCCGGAAATGCCACGAAACCGCGGAGTGATCAATTTTGGACGACACAAAAAAGCTGATGGCGGAATACGAATGGGCGGACAGAATAGTCTCCGTTTCGCCGTCGTACTGGGCGGACATTCCGGGACAGTTCAAGGTTTTCATCGACAGATGCACTCCCTGGTGCAACACCCACGAACCGCACGCAAAAATCTCAGGCGGCAAAAAAGGCTACACAATCGCGCTCAGAACAGGTCCTTCAATGCCGGAATGTGAAAAAATAATCGGCAGCATCGAGCATTTCTACGGACATCTTGAAATCGAAGCGAGCGGAAAACTCGGACTTTGCAAAGTTGAACACAAGGAAGATGTCGCGGCACGCACGGAGGAAATACAGGAATTCTGCGAGGGGATTTGCTGCAACTGAAATATAAAATTCATCCTATTTGCGAAAATGTGATATACTAAATCTGATTTATATGTATGGCGATGACCACAATCCGCCGCATTTTCACATCAACTATGGCGGAAAAATGGTCAGTCTGTGATTTTGACGGAAATATTATTGACGGAGAATTGCCTGCTTCAAAGCAAAAGCTTGTAAGCGCTTGGGCTGAAATCCATCGCGATGAGCTGATTGCAAACTGGGAACTTGCAAAGAACAAGGAAAACTTGGTAAAAATTCTTCCGTTGCAATAGGAGTGTAAGATAAAACAAATGAAATTGTGTCTGTTTTATCTACTCAAAGTTTGCGTTGCAAACTTTTTTATCAAATGCATATTCTCATTTCATTGCGAATATGCTTAAAAAGTCAAATCGGAAATTGATATTTCCTCATTGACTTTTTATGGGAGAAATATGGCTGCTGTTTGGACTGTAAAAAATGTTAAGCCTCTGAAAGAGTACAAACTGTTGCTCACGTTTGAGCACGGAACAAAAAAGATTTTCGACATGAAGCCTTATTTGAAATATCCTATGTATAAACCGCTTGCGGATGTTTCGTTGTTCAACGCAGTATGCACGAACGGACAGACAGTTGTTTGGAATGATGCCATAGACATTGCGCCGGAGACGCTTTTTGAAAAAGGCGTTTCTTGTGATGATTGAAATGATTTTCATTTTCTGAAATTTAAACTATTCCTCGATCAACAAAACTAAAATGAAGCACTGGCATTATGAAAATTGAACACGTTGCACTTTATGTGAAAGATTTGGAAGGCGCACGGAACTTTTTTGAAAAATATTTTTGTGCAAAATCAGGCGAGCTTTATCACAACAGGACATCCGGCTTCAAGTCGTATTTTCTGGCTTTTGACGGCGGAGCAAGGCTTGAGATTATGACGCGTCCGGAAATTCAAGGCGATGAAAAAAATCCTTTGAGCGCAGGCTACGCCCATGTCGCCTTCAGCGTGGGAAGCAAAGCAGCAGTTGACGCTCTTACAGAAAAACTGAAAGCGGACGGCTACAAAGTTGTAAGCGGACCTAGAACAACCGGCGACGGCTACTATGAAAGCTGCATTGTCGGAATCGAAGGAAACATGATTGAAATCACGGAATGAAAAGGAAAGAAAAATGAACTCCACCACAACCACACAAGACAAATATCACGAAATAAAACAGAAGCTTCTTCTGATTGCGGAAAAACGCGCGGAAATAAAGGCGGTTGTCGCAATCGGCTCGTCAACAAGAAGCGATGTTCCGGCGGACGAGTATTCCGACCTCGACCTTATAATCGCGACAGACGACACGGAATCCTGGCTTTACGGAAATCTTCCGGCGGAACTTGGCGACGTGAAAGTTTCGTTTGTTGAACCGACTCTTGGCGGCGGAATGGAGCGGCGAGTTCTGTTCGACGGCTGGCTCGATGTGGACATGATTGTTTTTACGGCCGGGCAGTTTTTGAACACGGTGAACGACGGAACTGCAAGCTGGGTGATGAACAGAGGCTATGCCGTGCTGCACGACAGAATCGGGGCGGCAAAACTTTTGAAGCAAAAAATCACTTTGGAAATTCACAAGAGTGATTTTTCCGAAGGCGAATTCCAGAACCTTGCGAGCAACTTTTATTTTCATACGGTATGGGCGGCGAAAAAACTTCTGCGCGGCGAGCTCTGGTCTGCAAAAATGTGCCTGGACTCGTACCTGAAAAATCTTCTGCTCAAAGTGCTTGAAGTCCACGCCGCAGCAAAAAATCACGCTGACGTTTGGCACGACGGAAGATTTCTTGACCGCTGGGCAGACGAAGAAATCCGCGTGGAACTGAAAAACTGCTTTGCCCGTTACGACAAGGACGACATGAAAAACGCGCTTAAATCAACTCACAGGCTTTTTGCCAGAACCGCAAAAGAAACCGCCTCGCTAAAAAACTTCGCGTACCCGGACGAAGCGGAAAAGTTTTCAAAAGAATTTCTGGAAGAAAAGTTGTAGAGTAATTTGTGGCGACTTGCGCAAGAATGATATGAAACAAGCCTGTCATTGCCGTGCTTTCTTTCTCTGTCATTGTTGCATTCGCCACTGCGTTGTCATTGCCGGGTTTGTATTTTTCTTGTCATTGTCGGACTTAATCCGACAATCTCCTGCAATAGATCTCCGGGTCAAGCCCGAAGATGACATAAAAACAGCCTGTCATTATCGGGCTTGACCCGATAATCTACTACTTGTAAACAGTGTGATAGATTCCTGACCGAATTTGCTACGCAAATGTCGCAGGTCACGCCGGGGAATGACATAAACCAACGTGGTGATTGAGCGTGTCGTAGTTTGCGCCCGCAGGGTAACCACCATATTCAAAAAACTCATTTCGACACGCTCAATGAGCGCAATCGCTCTTAAATTTATGCGGGCATTTCGACTGGCTCAATGTCCACGTAAAAAACAGGCGGTAACAAAAAATTACCGCCCGGCTAGAATGAAATTTGTTACCTTGCGTTGCAGACTACGCGGAAGCCAAAGTCCTCATCGCTAAATATAGGGCTGCTGTAATACCGGTAGCCAACAATCGCGTAAAAGTCTCGTAACCCCCAACAACCGCCACGAATACAACGGCTAGATTCCGAAGACGGACCTGAGCTTGGGGTGTCGATTGATATGATGTTACTGTAGAAGTCCCAGCACCATTCCCTTACGTTTCCGCTCATGTCGTAAAGTCCGTAGGCGTTTGCCTTTTTGGACTTTACATCCCTTGTTCCTGTACCGTTCGTAGTGTCTTGATACCAGGCGACTTCATCTATGGTGTCGCTTCCGGCATACTTGTAGTTCTTGCCGCCACGCGCAGCCCACTCCCATTCTGCCTCTGTCGGCAGGCGGTAGCCTTCTGCTTCAAAGTTGCACGTTGCGGCATCCCATGCGCTGTCGTATGAAGTCGGAACTGTTCCCCATTCGCTTGGGTCTGTTTTTCCTCCGATTTTATAGCAAGGTTCAAAGCCTTCTTTCATAGAAAGCTTGTTGCAGTATACAAGCGCGGCATACCAGCTGATACTGTTTACAGGGTTGTTTTTTACATTATCATCGCCTGTAAGCTCGTTTCCGTCCTTGTCGTAAGCTTTGGCTCCGCTTGGGTCGCTTCCCATAACAGCCTTGTATTCTCCGCGTGTTACCTCATGGTCGCTCATGTAGAACGAGGCTATTTCTAGCTTGCGTCCGCTTACAAACACTTCTGATTCTGGCGTCCAGCTTTCTGTTCCAGCAATTGAAGCAGCAGGGATTTCCACAAATCCTTCCGGAATTTTTGAAACCGCAGCAATATTCACTTTTTTCGCTTGCTCAATGCCTTTATTTCCAAGCGCATCAACAGTAACAATAAAATACTTGTAATATGCCTTGCTTGAATCAATTCCGTCAAAAACTTTGGTCTGAACGCCTTTTGCAACTGTTACGATTTCCGATTTTTCTGAATCTGATGTTCCGTCGCTTGAAACAAAACAGATTTCAACATGGTCAAAGTCCTCGTCGCCCGGGTCTTTCCATGTCAGCGTAACAGAAGTTTTTCCGGCTGAAACTTCGGCGTTTAATTCCGAAACAAGTTTTGGCGCAGTAAAATCAAAGTTCGATATTGAAATTTGTGCTGTCTCCTCGCGGCCGTCGCTGTCGATTGCGGCAACCGTGTAGGTTCCGTTCGCAGTTTCGTCTGCGGCTGTTATTTCAAAAGTCCACTTTTTGTTGTCAGAACCGTCCTTTACGGCAGCTGTCGCAGAAGAATCGGCAAGAAGCTTTGAGGCGACCTCGCTTCCGTTTTTCTTGTACACAACTTTATTCACGCTCTGCGCCGCTGTTGTAATATTCGCGGTTACGGTAATAGCTGTGTTGCTCTTTGCCTCCGGAACGCTCAAGGCAATCTTCATCGTCTCTTTTGAATCTACCGCAAGCGGCGTAGCTTTTACAGATACGCCTTCACTTTTGTTTCCGCTTATGTCCATTGTCTTTACGGTGAACGTGTATTCTGTGCCGTTTGCAAGATTTTTTACGATGCAGCCTTCCAGTTTTTTCGCCACAACCATGCTGTTTTCCGCAAGGGCTGCGGAACGGCCTGCGCTTTCTGTTTTCCAGCTTACTTCAAATCCGTAAATGTCCTCGTCGGCCGCGTCCTTCCAAGCGAGCAAAACCGAAGAATCCTTTGGCGTGGCCGCAAGCTCCGTTACGTTTGCAGGAATTGTTGAATCCGGCTTTTTTTCCACTTCAACATACTCTGTGTTTGTTTCTGCTTTGCATCCAAATAACGCAATCGCCAAAACCGATGCCATTGAGAACAAAATAGCTTTTAAAGATTTTTTCATAGCTTTCTCCCATAAAAAGTCAATAAGGAAAGTGGCAATAAATTGCCATAACAAATTCCGATTTGACTTTTCAAAAATGAATAAATAAAAAAAGACCGTCAGCCCTAAGCACAATTTTTTACGCTCGGACGCAACGGTCTTTTAATAACTTAATAAATTGTATAAAAGAGAGAATTTTCTACTGTTCTGTTCTGTTCTGTTCTGTTCTGTTCTGTTCTGTTCTGTTCTGTTCTGTTCTGTTCTGTTCTGACAAGATTGTGTTTCTCCCTTTTTTATTTGTCAAGCAGTATTTCTTTTTTCTTTATAGCACGGTTTTTCAGCTAAGTAAAGGGGATTTCGTTTTTTTCAACAACTTTACACTTATAGTTGCGTTGCTTTTATAATTTTTGGGGCTAAAACACGCCAATGACACGCATAAAAAATCATGCTAAAATAAAAAAATGAACGGACGCCCCTATTTAACAACAGAACTGAGCACAGAAACTTTCCGCCAATATTATTACCTAAAAGAAGAGCTGGTGGAATTCTGCCGGAAAAACGACTTGCAGGCAACCGGAAGCAAGAGCGAACTTTCCGAGCAGATCGCTGTTTTCTTGGAAAGCGGAAAAAGAACACGAACAATCCACGAAGCACGGAAATCTCAATCTGGCGGAAAAGCGACTTCCGGAGAAATAAAAACGGACAGTACAATAGAAGAAAACTTTGTTTGCAGCGAAAAGCACCGTGCATTCTTCAAGGAACAAGTCGGAAAAAGTTTTTCGTTCAACGTGGCTTTTCAAAAATGGCTGAAGTCGAACGCCGGAAAAACCTATGAGGACGCAATCGCCGCCTATCATCAGATTTTGAAAGAAAAAAAGACTAACGGCAAGGGAGAAATCGAAAAACAGTTTGAGTACAACACGTACATCCGAGATTTTTTTGCCGCAAATAAAGACAAAACACTTGAGCAGGCGATAAAATGCTGGAAATTCAAAAAAAGTCAAAAAGGACACAACAGATACGAAGATTCTGACTTGCAGGCTTTGGCAACGGAGAACTAATGAAAATAAAAATAGGAAACTTTGACTGCACGGAATGTTGGGACGGCGTTTTTTACAAGAAACTTTCGGCATTTCCAAAAATAACGGACTGGGAAATTCAGACGCTTCTGGACTTCATCAACTACGAAAAACTTTACGGCCGCGAATGTGAAATCGAAGCGGGCGACAAAATTCTTTCGCAAATCGAGCGATTCAAATCGCAAAACAAAACTCGCCTTTCCGCTCCGGCAAAAATCACCGAGTGCACCGCCTGCCCCACCTACAAAGGCTGAATGACCGATTTTGTGTGCCACACTTCGCCTGTGGAAAACGCGGCAAAAATCTTTGACTGCGGCTCGCTTCTTTCGCCTGTAAAAGCGCGGAAAATGAGCGGCGCGGAACTTGCAAAGGAGGCACGGAACGCGGCAAAAGACCCGGCGGATTATTTTGAATACATCATGTTCGCTTGGGGAAACTGCCAGGCCGGTGACCGTCTTGTAATGGAACGAAAATTGAAGCGATTCCCGAACGAAAAGGACTTGAGCGAGGATTTTACTCCCGGCGTAAGATTTTTCTTTGACTACAAAAAACTTTGCACGCACCCGAATGCAGTTTTTGAAGGCGTTCTTCCGCTCAAAATCAAGGACGAAGTGATTTTAAAAGACTGGATTCACGCAATCGTTGTGCCGGAAAACGAGCGCGCCGCTTTGGAAAAACACATTCCGCAGAACCTTGCGCAGAAAGTCCACTTTGTAAAGAACGACTGTAAGGACATCTGGACTTGGTCAGAAAAAGTGTACGAGTTTGTAAAAAGGATTTGAAAAATGACGAATGAACTTTTAGAAAATCTTGAAAAACTGCACACAACGGAACTTGGCGTTGTCCGCATAAAACGAAATCTTGGACTTGAAACTGACGATGTCGTCGCCTGGTGCAAAAACGCAATTCTTACGGCGGCAAAAAATATTGAAAACGAAGAAACCGGCGGTGGCGAAACTTGCAAAACAGTTTACAACGAGAAATCCAGCAACGCTAACAGCAAAAATTCCATCAACAAAATCTTTCGCAAGGGAAAAAACTGGTACATAAAGACAGACGACTGCACAATCACGGTGAACGCGTACAGCTGCACGGTGATTACGGCTCACAAAAATTAAACTACATGAACTTCTGGCTTTTTGGAAGCGAATAACGCTCAACGTCAATTCCTTCAAGCTTCAGAAGCACGATTTTGTTCCTGATTCCGCCGCCGTAGCCTGTAAGACTTTTGTTTGCGCCCACAACGCGGTGGCACGGAACAATTATGCAGATCGGATTCCACCCGACAGCTCCGCCAACAGCCTGCGCCGACATTTTAGCGATTCCGTTTTGCAAGGCGATTTTTTTTGCAATATCGTTGTAGGTCGCAGTTTTTCCGTAGGGAATTTTGCACATCTCCTGAACAACCTGACTTCTGAAAGGCGTAAGATTTTCAATCTTGAACTTTGGAGTAAACGAAGGATTTTTTCCGGCAAAATATATGTCAAGCCAGTCGCAAGTTTCCTTTATAACAGGAACAGAAGCGGCGGATTTTATGTCAATTTGGTGAACTTCAAAATCTTTCAAGCTTTTTTCGTGCTTTTTTTCATCAAAAGAATATTCAAACCATAAGCCGTTCAGAAATTCGCCGTCGCTTTCAATAAAAATCTTTCCAAGCACAGAATTGTAAACACAAATCAATTTTTTCTGCATTTTCGCTATCCTTATCTGTTTCTTGCAAGACGAAGTCCGCCGGTTTTTACATAGGATGGGTCGGCTCTTCTGTAGCAGGATTCAAAATATACGTAAGAAGCGTTGTAGCCGCCCTGTTTCATGGTTTTGTAAGGGTAGACTTCGTATTTCCAGTCGTAAGGCGAGCCAAAATCGCAGCACCATTCGTAGGCGTTTCCAGCAAGGTCGTAAAATCCAAGCTCGGAAGGAAGTTTTCCGCCCTGCTTGTGGATTCTCATTGAGCCGTTCGCAGGAATCTTGCACGCGGAATTACGGTCGTCCCAGCCGGCAGCGGTTTCTTTTGGCCCGTCATTTTTTGAGTCGCTCATGTTCCAGCCGTAGTTTTTTGCAACTTTTGACGGCGGCGTTGGCGTGACTCCCATGATTTCGTCCATAAGAGTAGGCTTTGAGTTTCCGCTGCAAGGACCGGTTTTATCGCCAGGAGCATTTTTTCCGCTTATAAAAGAACCGTCCATGCATTTGCGCGCGGCATATTCCCATTCATAAATATACGGAAGCCTAAATCCGTCCGCATTTTTGTTCACGTAAGGATTGTCTACGTTTCCTTTGGCAAGGCTTGTCATGTCGGTAGCCTTTGCGTTTCCATAAGGAAGCGGAATATTTGATGGTGTCTCGCCTTCTGCATAAATTGAACTTCTGAGCGGATTTTTAAAAGCTGAATCCGTGCAGTAAACCGGAGTAAGACCGCACAGTTCGCTCAACGCATTGCACCAAACAACCGCATCGCGCCAGTTTATTCCGCACACAGGGATTCCTTCATCCTGCGGCTCTTCACCCTCGTTAAAAAGCTTGTTGCTGCCCAAATCTCCGTACTGACCTTCCGCGCCGGCATTTTCAAAAGTATATTTTTTTTCTCCGCGCAAATCAGAAGTCGCCCATTTGTACACGAAACGCCACACATTGTAGCTTACCTCGAACTTTGACATGCTGAACGGCGCAACGGAAACATTTTTTGTGACGCTTTCAACATCCTCTCCAAGAACAATCGAATCCGTATTCAAAATGTTTATCATATCGATTTTCAAGCCTGAATCTGGAAGAGAAAACTGCGATTCTTCCGTTCTGGGAGCAACTTTGTAATAAGCGTAGTCGTTGGAATTGTCGCCTGAAAAATCGCAAGAGAAAAACAGGACGCAAACCGCAGGCAAGGCAAAAAGAAATTTGTTCATATAAAAATTATATTACAACTACGGAAAATTTAACACAGAAATTTTACCGCCATTCCCAGATTGCAAAAAAGCAGAATCAGCAGTAAGATTGCCATTGTCATTCCCATGCACCGACACGGGAATCCATTGCAGGAAATTATCCAATCAAGTTGGATAATGACAAAAACATTTTTAGGAGAGATCATGAAAATAAACATTCTTCTTTTTGACAAATTTGAAACGCTCGATGCGTTCGGACCTGCAGAAATTTTCGGAAAAGCTCAGGAATTTGAACTTGACTATTTTTCTGTTGAAGGCGGAACCGTAACAAGCTCGCAAAATATTTCCGTCGTAACAAAATCAATCACAGAAGCAAAAGAAGATTCCGTATGGCTTATTCCCGGCGGCGAAGGAACTCGAAGCCTTGTTCTCGATGAAGATTTTCTTTTAAAACTGAAGCAACTTGCCCAAAAATCAAAGTACTGCCTTTCAGTATGTACCGGCTCTGCCCTTCTTGCAAAATGTGGCGCGCTTGACGGAATCCGGGCGACTTCAAACAAAAGAGCATTCGAATGGGTAAAAACAACTTCGAAAAAAACGCTTTGGATTGGAAAGACCCGCTGGGTCGTATACGGAAAATTCTACACATCTTCCAGAATCAGCGCAGGAATGGACATGGCGTTGGGCTTTGTCTCCGACATTCTTGGCAAAAACGAAGCGAACGAAATTGCCAAGCGGATTGAATACGTTTGGAACGACAACCCGGAAAAAGACGACTTTTCAGCAAATTAAAAATGGAAAAAAAATGATTCAAATCACAAAAGCAACTGGCGCACAAACAATGAGGCGATGGTGAAGGATTTATAAAGCTAGAGAAAACAACCTTATTTATGAGGCTCAAGCAGCCAGTCAATTATATTCCTGTGGATAATTCCGTCCCGCGAAAAATCAAATCTGTCAGCAGAAAGAACATACTTAGGGAAGTTGTCCTTTACGGCTTTGTATGCGCCGAATTCACGCTCAACGGTCGCTTCGTCGGCAAGAAGATAGCAGACCTGAAAATAAAGTTTTTCATTTCCCTTTTGCGCGACAAAATCAATCTCGGTATTTTTCATAACACCTATGTAAACTTCATATCCGCGGCTCTTTAGTTCATTGCAGACTATATTTTCAAGACTTGCTCCGATGTCGAGCTTTACGGAATGAATTCTTGCAAGGCTCACGTCCGCCAGATAATATTTGTCGAATGTTGAAAGAACTTTTTTCCCCTGAATGTCATATCGTGAAACTTTTTCCGTAACGCAGGAATTGCAAATGAACGAAAGATAATTGTAAAGCGATTCCTTTGAACATTCCCGGTTTTCAGATTTCAGAAAATTTGCAATCGACTTTCCCGAAAAAATCTGCGACATATTAATAGAAAGATAATCAATAATCTTGTTCAGCAGCGCCACATTTTGAATTTTATAGCGGGAAATAATATCTTTTAAAACAATCGAATCATACAAATCAGAAAGAAAAACTTTGAGCTCATCGTCGCTGTGCAAAGAAAAACGCTGCGGCATGCCACCCCAACGGATGTAATCCATAAGAGCTTTCTCATCAGCTTTTTCTATTCCCTGAATTTCAAGGCTCTCGGCAAAAGTGAACGGCAGAATTTTAAAGGAAACATAACGTCCGGAAAGCAGTGTCGCCAGCTCGCCGGACAGAAGCTTGGCATTAGAGCCTGTGATGAAAATGCTCGTATTCAAAAGCCTGAAAGAATTGATAGCCTTTTCAAAGTTTGCAACATTCTGAATTTCATCAAAAAACAGATAATATTTCTTCTCATCTGTCATCATTTTCTTAACATACTCAAAAAGCGAAATCTCATCCTTTAATGAAGCAAAGTTCAGATCCTCAAAGTTGATGAAAATTTTATGCGAGCTGTCAGTTTTTATCTCATCCGCAATCTGCCTTAAAATAACAGATTTTCCGCATCGGCGGATTCCAATGAGCACTTTGACAAGTTCATTCTCATAAAAGGGACGAATTTTTTTCAGCCAGTTTTCTCTTCTTACCATACTGCTATAATAGACTAAATCAACAAAAAACGCAACTTATACGGTTCAAACGTACTAAATCAGAAAAAAAAATAATTTTGTTCGGTACATAAGGACTAAAATGTGTTTTATAAAATTACTGCCACATCGCAAAAACACTGTACGTCACGAACAGAAGCGTTCTTAAACTTTACAAGGCGAGCGCACAAAACAAAAATGCGACTCTGTGAAAGTTTTATCAGCCTCTTCACCAAAAACAACTCCGTCATTTTTTGAATCTTTATCTTTTGAAAGTCATCTTAGTATTTACGCAATATTAGATAAAAATTTTGAAATCCAGTCCGCTTGTTCTGAAAGAAATTTTTCTTCTGGAAGTTTATAATCTTCACATATAACTGAATTTGGCAGGATTTCTTTTAAATCTTGAGTATTATCCAGTTTTGAAGTCCAGGCAGTTATAAAAATATCAGCATTTTCTTTTTCTGCTTTTGCCTTGCCATTCTTTACATAAGAAACGCAGTCTCCAAGACTGTTTATTACAATTTTTTTGCCTTTTAATTCCACAACAGTAATAAAATCACAAATATCCCTACCTTTAGGTTCGTAAAAAAGAACTTTTCCGTTTTCATGCTTTATAATTGTCTGCAATATATTTCTTATGGCATTTGTTTTGCCAGAATTTTCTTTACCTTTTATAACAAAAATTTTCATTTTGAATTTTCCTTTTTCATTGATTTTTTGAATTAGTGTTTATTTTTCAGTTGTACCGAAAAATTATTCTGTTACGGTGCGTACTACACGGATGCCTATTCTACCGCCCACATATTCACTATTATAAATTCTGTAATAAACTGAAAAACGACCTTTTATCGAGTCATAATAGTCTCCACCGCGACAAACACGAGCCCAAGGTCTATACTCATCATTATTTTTGGTAGAAGAAAGTCCTTCAAAAGGTAGTTCTTTATATATATACCTAGTATAGAAATCCCAACACCACTCGCTAACATTACCACTCATATCATATAATCCGTAACCGTTTTTGTTTTTCAGTCTAACTATTTTCAAGGATGGACTACCATCGATTATACTATTAGTCTTATACCAACCAACGTCATCTAATTTATCACTTCCTGAATATTCAAACTTTTGTCCACCACGTGCAAGATATTCCCATTCAACTTCTGTTGGAAGACGGTAACCATTCTTAGTAAAGTCGCAGATACAATTATTCCATAAAGCAAAGTTATCACTCTCGCTACTAGTTGGAACTGCACCCCAATCATCAGGATTTTCAGAACCGTTAATTGTATAACAAGAGTTTAGTAATTCTTTTTCTGACAGTTTATTACAGAAAACAATTGCATTAAACCAACTAACATCCATAGGTGCATCCCAAAATTTGTCATTATCTTTTTTATACTCATTTCCATCTGCATCACTAACTGAAAACGTGTAAAGATTGAAATTTTCTATAACTTTTTTATATTCCCTCATAGTTATTTCATGATCACTTACATACAAACTTGGAATTGTAAGTTTTCTACCTTTTATAAATATCTCTGATTCTGGAGTCCATGTTTCATCTCCAGTAATTGTTATACCATCAACTTTTACAAGGTTATCTATAATATTTGAAACGGCTCTTTTGTCTTCATAGCTACAAACATCACAAATGCGATACCTTTCTTGCTGGCTACTATCCGTTGATGTTTGCACGTCTTTCCACTCCCCAAATGTGTGTTCAGTCTTACCACCAATTTCTGTGCTATGTTCACAAGTTGCTACATGCCAGTGATATGTGGCATCAGATAACCATTCTGTTGCAAATGAATGCCCTGTTGCAGGAATAACTACAGTTTTAGTTCTAGCACAAACAGAGCATACTAATTTTTTCTCTCCGTCTTCTGTACATGTTGCAGCCTTTATAATTTCTTCATTCCATTTGTGAGTATTTTTTTCGCTTACTTCTGTATGACCACAAATTGCAATATGCCAATGGTCTGTTTCATCACTTAACCATTCTTTTGAAAATGTATGTGTATGATTATACGCATAAATAGGCACTTGTTCCACGTATTCACAAGTTGAACAAGTTCTCTCACCATATCCATCTTTGAGTTCTGTTGCCTCTTTTATTACAGTCAAGCTGCCAAATGTATGCACGTGCTCCAGTTTTGGAATAGTTTCTTTTTCCACATACTTACAAACTGAACAAGTCCTTTGTTCTTCACCTTCTTGAGTTTCTGTCGCTTTTTTTGTTTCAGTCCATTCACCAAATGTATGTGTCGTTTTGTCAGATATTACATTTTTGTGTTCACAAGTTGCCTCGTGCCAGTGAGAAACCGTATCAAATGTCCATTCTTTTGAAAATGTATGCTCGTGTTTTTCCGCCTCAACTTTACAGCCTGTAATTCCAACAACAAATGCAACCGCAAACAGTGCTAAATATTTTGATTTTTTCATCTTCTTCTCCTATTTTATTTCTATGCTTTTTTCCAATAGTAATCAAAAAAATAATTGATATTATCAACCAAATCTTTGTTCGAATAATTTCTTGCGGCCGGATGAGGAGCGGAGCAAATCAAAAGGTTTTCAAGGCGTTTTGGCTCTTTGTTATACTCAAGGTGCAAATCCGGGTAAATTTTGTTTATCAAAGCGCAGCCGGTCTGCCCTGTTACAATCAGCATTTCCAGCTCTGTTGCTTTTACAAAATTCCTGAAATATTCCGCATAAAATTTGTCGTTGTAAAATTCCACAATTTCGTCTGTGCTTTCTTTTGAGTGATTTCCAACAGTCAGGCGAAAGTTAAAATACAATGAGGTTCCTAAATCTTTTTCAACAACCTTATCAACATTTTTATTGTCACATTCAGCCAAGTCTTTTTCTGTAACATAGCCGCCAGTTTCCAGTTTTTTTGTGATAAGCTGGAACATTTTCAATGTGCGCTGAAATGTTTTTGAACCGTACCAATAGTCAATAACTTCGTTGTCAACCTTTTTTAAGCCCATAAGATTTTCGCCCGAACCATTGTCATAAGGCTCAAGGTTGCAGATTCCGATTTTGTCCTTTTGAAGCCAATAATAGTCAAACAATGGCTCGTAATAAAAGGCATTTTCTATTCCTTTTTCCTTAAAATGCTGCAACAAAGACTGATTCAATTCAAAAAGAACTTCTTTACTCATTCCATATGCTCCCAAAAACAACTTTTTTCCGTTACTTTTTTCAACGGAAAACCATTGATTTTTTAATGGTCTACCGTGTTGTTTGTCAATGAAATTCTGTTTATTTTGGTTACTATGATAGAAGAGGAATTTCAGGAGCAGGTGAATTTTGTGCTTGGCCGACTAAAGGAAGAGCGGCAAAAAGCGAATATGTCACAGATTGAGCTTTCTTTTGCGGCAGGTTTGTCCCAAAATCAGGTGAATTGCATTGAAGGCGGCAAAAACATTCCGAATCTATACACAATCATAAAGCTTTGCAACGCGCTAAAAATCCGCCCGGAAATTTTGTTTTCTCCGCCCAAGGACGAAAAAGAGGCGGCAAAAAACGAGATTATCGCGCTGATAAAAAAGTATATATAATATATAGAAGAAAGTTTTTATGTTACAAAGAAAATAGCGAACCACAATATTTTTCCAATTCTACCCATCTCCCCGATTTTCTGCTACAATGTAAAAATGGCTAGAGAAAGATTAAGCAGCAGACTTGGATTTATTCTGCTGAGCGCAGGTTGCGCAATTGGTTGCGGAAACGTTTGGAAGTTTCCATGGTTAGTCGGACAGAACGGCGGAGGCGCATTTGTTCTGGTTTATCTTATTTTTCTTGTTCTGCTGGGACTTCCGGCATTGACAATGGAATTCGCGCTTGGAAGAGCTTCACAGGCAAGCCCTGTGCGAATGTATCAAAAGCTTGAAAAACCTGGTTCAAAATGGCACATCCACGGCTACGTATGCCTTTTGGGAAACATTTTTTTGATGGCATTCTACACTGTTGTTACCGGCTGGCTGATTTATTATTTTGTCTCGTTTGTTGCAGGAAAATCCAGCGAGCTTAGTTTTGGTAAAATGATTTCAAATCCTCGCATAAATGTAATGTATCTTTTTATTGCCGTTGCAGTCTGCTTTGCAATATTAACTAGAAATCTGCAGAGCGGTCTCGAGCGAATCACAAAATACATGATGGTCATGCTCCTTATATTGATGACAATTCTTGCAGTGCGAAGCATTACGCTAAAAGGCGGAACAAAAGGGCTTGCGTTTTACCTTGTTCCTGACTTTAAAAAGCTGACTGTTCCAGTAATTGTTGCCGCAATGAACCAGGCATTCTTTACGCTTTCAATCGGAATCGGCGCAATGGCGATTTTCGGAAGCTACATCGGCAAAGACCGCAGCCTTATGGGCGAAACCGTAAAAGTAATCATCCTCGACACATTCGTTGCAATCGTCGCCGGCCTTATAATTTTTCCAGCCTGCGCATCGTTCAACATCGCAGTAGACGCAGGTCCTTCCCTTCTTTTTAACACAATGACAACCGTCTTCAACAACATGGGCGGCGGAAGAATCTGGGGAAGCCTCTTCTTTCTTTTCATGGTTTTCGCCGCATTCTCAACAGAACTTGCCGTATGCGAAAACATTCTTGCCTGCGTCCGCGAAATGACCGGCTGGTCGCGCGCAAAAGGAAGCCTTATCTGCGGTGCTGGAATCTTTCTAATTGCATTAACAACCGCGCTAGGCTACAGCGTGTTCAAATTTCATCCGTTCGGCGAAGGCTCGGCATGGCTTGATTTCTGGGACTTTATTGTAAGCAACAACCTTCTTCCGCTAGGCGCTCTGATTTTCTCGCTGTTCTGCTGCAGCAACAAGTTTGGCTTGGGCTGGCAAAACCTTATGGCAGAAGCAAACGAAGGCGAAGGCCTAAAAATCAAAAACTGGATGAAACCGATTTTCGCCTGGTTTGTTCCTCTTTGCATAATCGCAATATATATAATCGGACTTATAACATTTAAGTGGAAATAAACTAATTGATTAAAATTGATAAAAACGTTTGGAACTTTTCTAAATAGTCCAAACTTCGAGTCTTTTATAACTGTAAAAAAACAAGGGTTGCCTAAAAGCAATTTCATGCGAATTTTCTTTCAAAATCAACATGGATACTTATCAGGCAACCCTTATTTTTATTTAGCGTAAGTTGCAATAAACACGCCTGCTGCAATAGCAGTCCCTATCACGCCAGAGACATTTGGTCCCATTGCGTGCATCAAAAGGAAGTTCATTGGATCATATTCTTGTCCAACCTTATTGCTAACTCTTGCAGCCATAGGAACGGCAGAAACACCAGCAGAGCCTATCAATGGATTTATTTTTTCCTTTAAGAAAAGATTCATAAACTTTGCCATAAGCACGCCGCCTGCAGTCGCAATAGCAAAAGCAAAAAGACCTAGCACAATAATAGCAAAAGAGTTCGGATTCATAATCTTTTCAGGAGTCATTTGAGAACCAACCCCTAAACTTAAAAGAATAGAAACAATATTCATCATTTCATTCTGAACGGTTTTAGAAAGCCGCTCTACACAGCCAATTTCTTTTATAAAATTGCCAAAAGCAAGCATTCCTATAAGAGGAGCTGCTGGCGGCAAGAAAAGAATTGTAACTACAAGCAAAAGCATTGGAAACAATATCCTTTCAGCCCTGCCAACCTCTCTAAGCTGCTTCATTCGAATAAGACGTTCTTTTTTAGTTGTGAGCAACTTCATAATTGGAGGTTGAATCATAGGAACCAAAGCCATATATGAATATGCGGCAACGGCAATTACAGCCATCATTTCTGGAGCTAGTTTTCCAGAAACATAAATAGAAGTAGGACCGTCTGCGCCTCCAATGATTGCAATTGCGCAAGCTTGAAGCATTGTACAATCTATACCTGGAATAAGATTCATCAATGCAACACCAAAAAGAGTCGCAAAAACGCCAAGTTGCGCAGCGCCGCCAAGCAATGCCATCTTTGGATTTGCAATTAAAGGACCAAAATCCGTCATGGCACCAATTCCCATAAAAATCAGCATAGGAAAAAACTCATTAGCCACGCCTGCCGAATATATTATATGCAACATTCCATCAGGAGCGTTTCCCATTCCTGCGCCTGGAATATTTACAAGGATTGTTCCAAATCCTATAGGAATCAAAAGAAGAGGTTCAAATCCCTTTGCGGCTCCAAGGTATACGATAATAAAACCTATAGCCAGCATAACCAGTTTTTGCCAGCCGGGAACAGAAATATTTTCAAAAGGATTTTCAGTTTTAGCAGATTCTAAAACTATTTCTTCCGCAGCATTTTGAGCCAATTCTTCGGCAGTTTCTTTGTGAATCATTTTGTAGATTCCAGTATTTTTCCATATATTACTAAAGAAACTGCTTACAGAAACGTGCGGCACATTTTCTGAACCTTCTATAACCGCTGTATTCATATTCTTTATTGAGGCAACTTCTTTTCCATTATCTGCAAAACCGTAGCTTCCAAAAGAAAGAAGAGCAAAAACTACAGCAATTATAGTTGTTATTAAAAAAATACGCTTAGTATTTTGTGTTTTATTTAACGCCATTTCCATAATTTAGCCCCTATAAGACTTCAGCAACAATCTGACCATTTGAAATTTGAGAACCTGTTTCCGCAATGAAATGAATTTTTCCAGCAACACCGGCTTTTATTTCAAGTTCCATTTTCATAGATTCCACAACCAAAACAGTTGTATCTGCAGAAACTGAAGAACCTTCGCTGACTGCGTAACGAAGAAGAGTTCCTGCAACAGGAGCTTTTACAGGAGTTCCGCTTCCAGAGGATGAAGCTAAAGGTGAATTTACAACTTCTTTTTTAGGAGCTGCTGATGGCTTTGCAACAGGAGTCTTTACAGTTCCTCCGACAGAAGCAAGTTTTTGTCCATTCGAAACTTGACTTCCCGTGCTAGCCGTAAAATTAATCACTCCATCACAAGGAGATTTTACTTCAAGTTCCATCTTCATTGACTCAAGAATTACTACAGTCTGCCCTTTAGAAACTGTAGAACCGTTATCCACCGCATAGCGAAGAAGAGTTCCCGCAACAGGAGCTTTTACATCTTCGCCTCCAGAAACTACAGCTTGCTCAACAGAAGTTTTTGCAGAAACTTCAGCAGCACCTGGTTTTCCAAATGAAACATTGTATTCTTTTCCGTCAACAACAACTTTCATATTGTCTCCAGCAGGACCAGAAACAACATTATAAGATGTTCCATTTACATTGATTGAATACGAACCGCCTTTATTTTCTTTTGCAGGCGCAGATTCTTTTTTAGCAAAAGTTGAAGCGGCGTCTACAGGACCATTCTTGCGATTTTTAAAGAAATTCGGAGCAACTTTTGGGAACATTGCATAGGTAAGAGTATCTTCTTCACTTCCATCTCCGCCATTTTCTTTAGATTCTTTTACCATTTTTTCCCATTCAGGAGCGATAAGGTCTGCCGGCCGGCAAGTTACTGCTTCTTCCATTTTATTTTGAACAAGAGCTTTCTTTACAAGTTCTTGATTTGGTTCAGCAGGAAGTTTCCCATATCGCCCAACTAAAAGATCTCTAAACTCTTGAGTAAGGTTATTATATCTTCCAAAAAGAACGTTAAAAACAGCTTGAGTACCAACAATCTGAGAAGTAGGTGTTACAAGCGGAACATATCCTACATCTTTTTGAACAATAGGAAGTTCTGCAAGAACTGCATCCATTTTATCCATTGCACCTTGCTGCTTTAATTGGCTTTCAAGATTAGAAAGCATTCCGCCAGGAACCTGACTTAAAAGAATTCTAGTATCAGCTCCCAAGAACGTTGACTCAAGGGAAGAGTAATGCTTTCTTACCTCTCTGAAATAAGCCGCTAGTTCCAAAAGAGCTTTTGTGTCAAGCCCTGTGTCATATTCAGTACCCTTTAACATTTCAACAACAGTTTCTGTAGGAGAATGAGAAGTTCCCATAGACAATGAAGAAATTGCTGTATCAAGAATGTCGGCACCTGCTTCGGCAGCTTTTAATTCAGTTGCAACAGAAAGACCTGTTGTAGCGTGAGTGTGAATTTCAACAGGAAGATCAACTTTAGCTTTTATGGCTTTTACAAGATCGTAAGCCGCATAAGGCTTTAAAAGACCAGACATATCCTTTATACAAATTGAATCAGCTCCGAAATCTGCATAAGTTTTTGCAAGCTCTGCATATTTTTCAACAGTGTGATAAGGAGTAACTGCATAGGAAATAGCCATTTGAACGTGCTTTCCAGTTTTTTTTGCAGCTTTTGTGGCACATTCCATATTTCTAGGATCATTGCAGCAATCGAAAATTCTAAAAACATCAATTCCGTTTTTTGCAGCAACTTCTACAAACTTTTCCACAACATCATCTGCATAATGACGATAACCAAGAAGATTCTGCGCACGCAAAAGCATCATGATTTTTGTATCTGGCATGGCAGCATGGAGTTTTCTAAGCCTGTCCCATGGATCTTCATTTAAAAAACGAATACAAGAATCGTAAGTCGCGCCACCCCAGCCTTCTACAAATTTATATCCTATTTTATTGAGCATTCCGCAAGCGGGAAGCATATCTGCTGTAGTCATACGAGTAGCAAGAAGACTCTGATGAGCATCCCGTATTGCAAGTTCTGTTATTCCAACCTTAGCCATTTTTACCTCCAGTAAAAAGCAATTTTTATATAGACTGTTTTTCGCGTATAGCCGCAACGATTGCTGCAACTATTGCATTTTTGTCAACTGCAGAAGATGATGGAACTGCCACCGATTCCTGCTTTTTTTCAATAGATTTTTCACTCTTTTTTCCAATATCTTTATCAAGTTTAAACGAATGTACAACAACTTGAAGAAGCTTCATAAAAACTATCAAGATTATAAGAAAACCAAAAACTACACACATACCGAGCAAAGTAAGAAGTCCGCTCTGCCCTAGCATCTCTGATATTGTCATATATCCTCCCATAAAAAGTTTGCAACGCAAATTTATTATAAAGATAAAAAACATTTTTTAAATATTTGTCATTTTAATTATAAATAAAACATTTAATTGTTTCAACATTATTTTTTAGGTTGATTATAGACTTTTTGAAAAATAAAATTAACTGCCTTAAAATAAAAAACTATACTATCACAACTGCAAATATGATATAATCAACTTATGATTACTAACATTTTTTTTCTTATTGGATGTACATTTTTTATTATTGCCTCAACGATTCATCTCATAGCTTGTGCAAAATCAAACAGAAAATTACAAATAATTACAAAACCCATGCTGATGCCATTGATACTTGCAAGTTCAATACTCGTGTTAACGTTTAGATGGCCTGATTCAAAAAATTTAATTATATTTACAAGTTTCGCAATAACATTTGCTTGCATGGGGAATATTTTTTTTATAAGGCAGGAACGAATAAAAATGCTAGCCTTTGGAATTTTATTCTTTGACCTGTCAAATTTGAATTGGATAGTAATATTATTTCCTTCAATAAAACTATTTCCTTTAAATCCATTTTTTAAGATTGTATTTATACTTTTTTATATAGGAATAATCTTCATTTCAATTTTTACAGGAAGAAAACTGTCTAAGGCAAAAATCGCACTTATAAGCGCATTCGCATTAATCCTATGCGCATTGAATTATACAACGCTTGCAACCCTTGTTGGAGCAAGGACGCTTTATTCTTTGCTGCTAGTTTTTGGAACAATTTTGCTTATGGCGGCAAGTTATCTTTATTTGATGAATCTCTGCGGAAAAAGCACAAAAAACAACCAATTTTTTGTAATGCTTACATATCTTGTTGCCCAAGCGCTCATTTCAGCAGGAATAATTATGATGATTTACTAAAGCAAACTAAAAAAGGTCTTGCATTCCGTAAAGTTTACCTTTTACTAGTCTTCCTGTTTTTAAACCATCGCATAAGCGTTCAAGGGCATGTACCGCACCCAGCGCAAAACCTTCTCGACTACGAGCAGTATGTGTAATTTCGATAGTGTCAGCAGGACTATCAAAAAAAACAGTATGCGTTCCAGGAACTGAACCACATCTTGTAGAAGACACGTGCAACTGTTCTGGTTTCGGTTTTTCATGAAAAGCGTCTACGACCATTTCTGTTTTTTTATTTGTATTTTTAAGAATTCTTTTAGCTATTTCTAATGCAGTTCCAGAAGGGCTGTCAGCTTTTTGATTATGATGCATTTCCCAAGTAGAAATATCGTATTCTTGCCACGGCTCCATAATTTTTACAGCTTCTTCAATTATTTTATAAAGCATATTTACACCAATTGAAAAATTTGAAGAAGTCATTATGGTTCCGCCACAATCAGAAGCGAGTTTAGAAACTTCATCAAATTTGCTATTCCAACCGGTAGTTCCTACAACAATTGGAATTCCTAAAGGAAGAAGTGCATTTATATTTCCTAATACCGCAGTTGGATGGCTAAATTCAATAACACCATCTGCCCCACTAGATTTTACAGCTCTTGCAACTGCTTGACCATCTCCAGCAGAAACCTTTATATCAGCATCATCAGAAATAACATCTATAGTTGAAACAACTTCATGTCCAAGCGATAGAGCACAATTCTTTATCATGTGCCCCATTTTTCCATATCCTACTAAAGCGATTTTCATAAATTCCTCTAACTAATCAAAATAAGCTTTATGCAAAACCCTTACAGTTCTGTCAGATTCGTCATCATCAACAATGACACTTATATTAACTTTTGATGCTCCTTGGCTTATCATTTGAACATTAATGCCTTCATCTGCAAGAGCCTCGAATCCGCTTGCCAAAATAGCACTAGAGTGAGCTGCGTCGCAAATAACTGTAACAATAGCTTTATTTCTACGAACAGAAACATCACAAGCCTTGCCTAAATCTTCTAAAAGCCCATCAAGATTTTCATTACCATTTACAGTACAAGAAACAGAAACTTCTGAAGTAGCTATAACGTCAATACTTATGTTCCATTTTAAAAAATTATTAAAAATATGAGCAAGAAATCCACATGCCCCCAACATTCTATTTGAAACAATATCAACAATAGCTACATGTTTTACAGAAGTAATGGCACAAACAGGAGGTACTTTTCCAGAATGAGTCTCTACTATTAATGTTCCATTGCTTTCTATGTTATAAGAATTTTTTACCCTTACAGGAGTTCCGCTTTTTCTTACAGGAACCATTGACCGAGGATGAAGAACCTGAGAACCAAACATTGCAAGTTCTTGCGCCTCTTCATAAGTTACTTCTGGAACAGTTCTAGCTTCTTTTACAATTCTTGGATCTGTGGTCAAAATTCCATCAACATCTTTCCAAGTCTGAACCTCTTCAGCATTCATTGCTGCCCCAATCATTGTTGCAGTAAGGTCAGAACCTCCGCGCCCCAAAGTTGTTATATTACCTTTTTTGTCTTTTGCAATAAAACCTGTTACAATAGGAATTGCGACATCTGTTCCATTTTTATAAGAATTAAGATGCTGAGGAATATTTTCCCAAACTTCATCAAGGAGTTCTGCGCTCATGTAGGTAGAATCACTTATAAAACCAATATCCCAAGCGTCATAAAACTTCGCGGATATATTTTCACTTTGCAAATAAGCCGCCATCATTCTTACAGACATTCGCTCTCCAAACGAAACCAAATAGTCCCTTGAACGGCGACTTATTTCTTTTAACATAGAGATACCTGTTAAAAGAGTCCTTAGTTCATCGAGCAAATCTTTTATTGTGCTAATATCAATACCAAGTTCTGTAGCTGTATCTTCGTGAAGTTTTGCGACTCCAGCAACATCAACAGTACCAGTAACAGCCTTATCTGCGGCGCCTAACAGATTGTCTGTAGTATCTCCCATAGCTGAAAGCACTACAACTGGTCTTTTGTCTTTATAAGCTTTTATAATTGAAGCAACATGTTTTATTCTTTCTGCATTGGCAACTGATGAGCCACCAAATTTCATAACTATCATGTATAAAATATACATTTTTTTGCATATTTATTCAACGTTGTTTTTAGTTGTTTTAGTTAAAAAGGTTTCTACTGCAGGATTTTTAATCCAATTTTCAATACTCGACTTTCGCCTAAAAATCATTCCATTTTTGTTCTTTCTAAAAAATCAGAAACTGAGATAGATTTTAATCCTCTTTTTTGAAGACTAACAATAAGATTCTCATCAGACTCGTCGTTGATAATTATAGTTCCATTTGATTTTAAACTTTTTTTCAATATTCCACCGTGTTTTTGAACTAAAGTTCCAACTTTTAAAGCTAAATCTGGATTCGCTGAAATTTTAAAGCCTAAAGCATAATCTCCGGAAAGTTTGTGTGATAAAACTGCTCGAACCTTTTTTCCATACATTTCTTTTAATTTTTCTTGAACTTCCTTATTGTGGCGGTTAATTTCCATCTGTTCGGCATATTTTTCTACACTAATTTTACAGTCTTTGTTATTTTCTAAAAGTTCTTCTATAGAGCAGCCTTGTTCTTCACAAAAAATTTTCATAAGGCGCATTGTCATTTTTGCATCATCTTGACTTTTATGAGCTTTCAAATCTGAAATATCAACTTTAAGCAAATGACAAAAATCTTCCAACTTGTGAACCGCACCTATAGATTTTTTTAAAATATTCGCTAAATCGTATGCAGCATAATTTATTTGAGGCAAACTATAACGTTCGCATGCAGAATATAAAAAACCTATATCGTTATTAACACCGAATCCTATAATTCTTCGATTAGAAGCTTCCATAAGTTTTTTTATAGGAGGATAAAATGATTCAAAATTATGTTGCGCTCTAAAGTAATCTTTTGAGTATGCCAATTGACAATTCTTCTTTGGATCAAAAAGATACCAATCGAATTCTGTTTCTGGATTCATAACTACATCATCTTCATCCAAAATATTCCAGTCTTCATCAACTAAAACATATCCAAAAGAACACATTTTACCAACGCCATCAAAACAATTTGCACATTCAATATCAAAAAAAATATAAGACCGATTCATAAAGTATATTTAAAAATAGATTAAAAAAATTGCTGGAACTTTTTTTAGTTCTGGCAAACCAGTTTTTTTCCAAGTAGAAATTGCTCTTGTTTTTATAAACTCAAAATCCGTAGTAATACCAGCTGCTATGCAAAGTTTAGTTTCAGGCTTGCAAGTCGCCAAAATTGATTCAAACATTTGACGATTTCTATAAGGTGTTTCAATAAAAAGCTGAGTCTGTTTTTCTTTATAAGCACGTTGCTCAAGTTGTCTTAATTTATTAGACCTTTCTGGATTTTTTACAGGAAGATACCCATTAAAAGCAAAACTCTGACCGCTAAACCCACTGCTCATAACTGCCATTAAAATTGCAGACGGTCCTACTAAGGGAACTACTTTAAGATTCTTTTTATGCGCGATAGCTACAATATCTGCTCCAGGATCTGCAACCGCTGGACAGCCAGCCTCGCTTATCACTCCAATAGATTCGCCATTTTCCAAGGCATCAAGATAATTAAGAATATCTTTCGTTTCAGTATGTTCACTAAGCTCATAAAAAACTGCATCATCTACATGAGAATTTTCAATTCTTGCAAGAAAACGTTTAGCAGATTTTATATTTTCCACTATAAAAATTTTTATTTGCTTTATTATATCTAAATTATAAGAGGGTAAAACTTTTTCATACTCAGTATCACCTAAAGTAACAGGTATCAAATAAAGAGCTGCATCCATAATATCACCAACTCCTGCCTATAAACAAAAAAAAGTCCGGCAGCAACCTACTTTCCCACCAAAGGCAGTATCATCGGCGTAAGAGAGCTTGACTTCCG